>JAOAPF010000451.1 GCA_025462755.1 Edaphobacter sp. | reverse complement strand
GGAACCTGTATTCCACCGAGGTAGTGCGGTCATTGACCCAGTTCGGTGAGTCAGTCACCCAGGCCATCATGATGCCAGGCGTGTAGGCATAGGTGAAGCCGTCCTGAATGGTGAGTCGGTCGAAGGGATCGGTGTTGTCGGAGGGCCAGACTTCATCGGTAACGCCGAGGATGCCGAGGTCGACTCGGCCGCCTCCGCCGGAGCAGGATTCGATCTCCACCTTAGGGTGTTTGGCGCGCAACTCGCGGAGGATGCTGTAGAGGTTATCCACGTACTTGATGTAAACCTCCTTCTGCTCGTCAGTAGTAACTGCGTCCCAGCCGGGTTCCGACCAGTTGCGGTTATAGTCCCACTTATAGAATGCAATGTCGTTCTTGCTGAGAAGGTCGTCGAGAAAGTGGAAGAGGTAGTCGCGAACATCTTGCCGTGCAAGGTTCAGGACGAGCTGATTACGGGATTCGCTGCGCGGGCGTCCAGAGAAATTAAGCACCCAGTCAGGATGTTTGCGGTAAAGGTCGCTGTTGGGGTTGACCATCTCGGGCTCGACCCACAAGCCAAAGTCCATGCCGAGCGAGTGTACTTTGTCGATCAGTGGTTTGAGGCCGTTAGGAAACTTTTTAGAATTCACATACCAATCGCCAAGGCCGGCATGGTCGTCCTTACGTTGGCCGAACCAGCCATCATCCATGACGAAGCGTTCGATACCGAGGCTTGCTGCTTTTTCGGCGAGCGCCTCCTGTCCAGCCTCATTGACGTCGAATCCGGTCGCCTCCCACGAGTTGTAGATGATAGGGCGCGGACGAGGTTTAGGAGCTTGCGGTAGGATTCGTGTCAACTCGAACCGATGGAGAGCCCGAGAGGCTCCGCCGATACCGTGATGGGAGTACCCGCCATAGAAGACCGGCGTAGACAACTGTTCGCCAGGGGCGAGGTGATAGGAGAAGTCGAACGGATTGTAACCGCCAGTGACACGAATCTGGCGCAGCTGATCCTGCTCTACGCTGATGCTCCAGGAACCGCTCCACGCCAGCGCACCAAACCATACTTCGCCTGTGTCTTCGTCCATCGAGTTGCCGCGCTCGATGGCAAACCATGGATTGTTCTGGTGCCCCGTAGAGCCTCGACGGCTTTCCAGCACCGTTTTACCGGGGAGGATTTTCTGCTGATTCAGGCTATCCTCGGCCGCCCAGCGTCCAGAGAGGTAGCGGAGGCTGTAGTCGGCGCCGCTAGGGAGGTTCCAGCTTGCAGCTGCGGCCTGTTCGATGGTGAGGGACTGCTTTGTGCGGTTCGTGATGACCGCGGAACGGCCTAGTATGCCTGTCGCTGCATCAACCGCATAGCGCAGCTCCACGAAGATATCGCGAGAGACATCCTTGAGAACAACAACAAAGCCATCCTTACTGGTCGTCGCCGAGACGTAGTGGAGAACCAAATCGCGATTGCCGTCAGGGAAACTGACTTTGAGTGCTGGTTCAACGTAGATGCCTCCTCCCCAACCGGAGAACTCCTGCAGGGTGGTTGTGCCTGGCGAGTCGAAGGAGGCAACCTCATGTGCCGCTGTAGGGGAGGGAATCGCGTCGTCGTTGCCCAGTCGTCCGCCCCAATAAATTGACTGAAGTTCGTTCTTCTCATTGACCCCGAAGGCGTACGTGGTTTCCGCCGCATCGATGCGGAAGACGCGATTTTGCTGGGAGAAGCGAACTGCGCTGCCGGGCTGTCCAGCACAAAATGTCGCAGTAGTGAGGATCTCTAAAAAGATGAAAACCAGAAAGCGAAATGCTCGAACAGCCATTTATTACCTTTTCTTGTGCGGTTTAGAATCCGGCGCTCTCCTGCTGCGATTGAGTCGTGAGACCCACCGGCGCCCGCGTTTAGAGGCGGGACGAATTTCGGCAGACAACCGCCCACGCACGAAACCATTCGAGTGAGAATGACATGTAAAGTTCGTGGACAAAAATTTCGTGTGGCCGAAGCAAATAGGGCTTCTTTCCACTCAGCTGCAACAGCATTGGCGCACCTTCAACTGCAACGGTTCCGACCACGAACGATTACAGCATACCCACTCGCCAGGTGTCATTCCATCTGCGCAAAGATTTGTGCTCGTGTTGGTTGGACTAATAAGAAATCGTATTTCATCGTACTAGGGCGTTCAAGTACTACACGGCTCCGAAACTCGTCTCGGAAATGGTGCAGCACCTACTGGAAGTTCTCCGCCATCGCAATAGAGTTGAGCCGGATGGGCCCGTACCGCTTCATAAGCTTGTCTATTATGAAATGCTTTCGAGTTGGCGATCGGTCACGGCATACGGCGGGCACGGGGATTTCCCTTTCCATCCGAACTACTGAACGGAGAGAAACCGCTGCCCCAAGAGGTGGTGCTCAGGAAGATCATTCAGCCTGCACTCGTTCGCGCAGGTGTGCAGGGCAAAGTAATCAATTGGCATAGTTTCCCGTAGTCTTGCAACGAATCTCAGTTTGGGGAGGGGACGTATTCGTAACGGATGGCTCCTTTTGGCGCTTATGGGAACGGCAAGGAACGTTATGGTGTCCTTGATGTGCCCGCGACCTCTGCCCTTGTGACCGCTGCCCAGACCTGCGAATTGCCCAGATCGGAATGTAGATATTTCGCGTGAGTGAGGTGGCGATTTGGCACCAATCAAGGCTCCTGGCTACATGGGCGTTTATCAGGACTGACATCGTGGCTCTTTTACTATCGCAGGCGCCGCAAGCTCGTGTACCCTCACGTCAGGGATGCTTCTGCGTAACCTCGATCTCGACACTCTGCGGACTCTTATCACGGCACATGATATGGGCGGCTTTGCGCAGGCGGCAGATCGACTGGGGCGGACACCAGCTGCGATCAGTCTGCAGATGAAGCGCCTGCAAGAGGAATTAGGAACACCGCTCTTTCGCAAGCACGGTCGTGTCCTGAAGCTGACAGAAGCCGGACAGACAGCCCTCGGATACGCTCGGCGCATGCTTGCCCTGAACGATGACCTGCTGCAGACCATGCAGGGCGTGACGTTAGCTGGCACCGTTCGCATCGGTGCTCCACAGGATTTCGCGGCGCTGCTACCTGATGCTTTGCGGCAGTTCGCGGCCCTTTATCCACGAACTCAAATAGAGCTGCGTATTGAGGGTAACGGCGCTCTCATCGAAGCCCTGGACAAGAGTCAGCTTGATCTCGCGCTGACCATTGGATTCGCGGATCGGAAGGATGCTCTGCTGCTGGGCGAACTGCCTGTGCTCTGGATCGCGAGCCGAGCTTTCCGTACAGACGATGCTTCTCTCCCCCTCGCTGTACTCGGCCCTCAATGCGCCTTCCGCAAGGCCGCGGTGCAGCAGCTCGAAACCGCCGGCATCCCGCATCGTGTTGCGGCCACCAGCCCAAGTCTGGACGGCCTATGGGCCGCGCTTCAAGGAGGGCTTGGCATCACCGCACGTACCGCTATGCAACTGCCAGCTCATCTGGTGGCGAATAGGTCGCTGCATCGCCTGCCTGCTCTTCCAACTCTTCCCGTGGCACTGCACCGTGGACCGGACGCCACTAACCCTGCCCTTGATACGTTCCATTCTTTGCTTGGCGCGGCCACACGAGGCGCTCTGGCCGAACTGACGCACCCGCAACGCCCCCATGTATTGCGGAAAGCGTAAGCGCC
This sequence comes from Edaphobacter sp., assembly GCA_025462755.1. Classification (GTDB taxonomy): domain Bacteria; phylum Acidobacteriota; class Terriglobia; order Terriglobales; family Acidobacteriaceae; genus Edaphobacter. The sequence continues at coordinate 382 of JAOAPF010000451.1, read as the reverse complement.
ACTTGATCCTCGGGTAAAAACAATCAAATTGTGCAGCGTTCCTGCGGTTGGTAGGGTTCACTCATGATCGCTCGCATCTTTTCGCTTATTGCTACCGTGATATTCGCTATTTCCTCCGTGCATGCCCAGGCGCCAGCCGCGAACCCGTTTGTCGGCACATGGAAGCTCATTGCTGCGGACAAGCTCCTCCCAGACGGCACCCGCGTCTCCGACTATGGAACTCAGCCGCACGGCCTGGCCATCTTTACTGCCGAAGGCTACTTCACGGTTGAAGTCTTCCGGGATGTGCGCGTGAAGTTCGCCAGCAATGACCGGGCCAAGGGCACACCCGAGGAGTACAAAGATGCGTCTCTGAGCGCCAGCTGCTCGTTCGGCACCTATA
>JAOAPF010000432.1 GCA_025462755.1 Edaphobacter sp. | reverse complement strand
AGAGGAGGCGGTCCATGGGCTGGGTGGACTCCATGTCGCGCTTGATATCGGCGACGGCGGTGAGCTGGTCGTCGGTCTCGTTGAAGTCGAAGGCGTCTTCGAACTCGTGCTGCATGTTGGTGTCGGGAGAGAAGGGGGTTCCCACTGCGGCTTTGCGTTGGGCGTAGAGCTTGAGGAGCTCGGCCGTCATATCGGCCATCGCCTTTTTTACGCGGGCTTTGGTTTTTTGCCAGCCCTGGGTGCCTAGTTTGTTTAATTCTGGCGGCGGCCCGGTTTCTGAGGAACGATATTTCTGGATGAGGTCGAGGCGGGTGAGGGGGACGTAGAGTTTGGCTTCATCGGCGAACTCGAGGATCATGAGCTCGAGGGGGATGCCGGAGTCTTCTTCGATGACGCGGAGGCCGCAGTAGCGAGCGATGCCGTGTTCGACGTGAACGACGTAATCGCCTACGGCGAGGTCGCGGAAGTCGGAGATAAAGGCGGCGGCTTTGGATTTGCCGCGGCGGACGGGGCGGGCGGTGACGTCGGCGTCGTCGGATAAATCCTGTGCGCCGAAGATGACGATTTGCCTGGCGGTGGTTTTGTCGAGGTCGAGGATCTGAACCCCGGCGGCTATGGTGGTTTTTACGATGACGGGAGTGCGGAGGTCTCCGGCGAGGTAGCTGGATTCGCTGTAGACGTTGGCGCTGCCGGGAGCTTCGCTGCGGGAGCCAAGTCGGTAAGGGACGTGGTACTCCTGCAGGAGGCTGGCGAGGCGTTCTACTTCGCCCTGATTGGGTGCGGTAAGGAGGATGCGGGCTTCCTGTTTGATGAGTGCGTTGAGTGCGTCGATCAGCGCGGGGATGGAGCCGTGGAAGCGTTGTGTCGGGCGGGTGGCGAACTCGACTTCGGAGAGGTCGCTGCGGTCCGCGTCGAGGACGTCGACGGCGACAAGTTGGTCGCGGTCGATGCCGGAGTATTTGTGCAGGCGGTCGTCGAGGTCCCAGGGGGAGAGGTAAATGTCTTCGGGGCGGACGAGGTTGCCGATGCCGGAGCGGTCATGGCGTTGTTCGACTTTGTTCCACCAGCGCTCGGCTTGATTTTTGACCATGGCGGGTTCTTCGATGAAGACGCGCGGGGCGGTGGGACTGGAGGCGCTTAGGAGGTCGAGGAGGGTTAGGTTGGCTCCGGCGACGGGGGCGAAGAACTCCCACCCGGGGAAGATGGTGGCTTCGCCGGTGCGGGTGCTGACGTGGGTGAGCAGCTCGGTGGGTTCTTCGCCGCCTTCGAGCGCTGCGCCGGCGCTGCCTGCTCGGGTCAGGCGGGCGTTGATGGCGGCTAATAATTTTTCTGTGACGGGGGTTTCGGTTAGGGGGAGGAGCAGGGCGTTGTCGAGCGGGGAGCTGCTGCGCTGGGTTTCGGGGTCGAACTTGCGGATGGATTCGATCTCGTCGCCGAAGAAGTCGATGCGGACGGGGCGGTCTATTTCGGGGGAGTATACGTCGAGGATGCCGCCCCGGAGGGTGACCTGGCCGGGCATCTCGACGACGTCGACTTTGGTGTAGCCGACGGAGAGGAGATGCTCGACTAGCATGTCGGGCATGTACTCTTCGCCGACTTTGAGGTGAAGGGTGAGGGCGCGGTAGTAGTCGCGGGGGAAGAGACGCATGCAGGCGGCTTCGACGGGGGCGATGACGAGGCGCGCCTGATTGGTGGCTATCTTCCACAGGGTGGCTGCGCGGGTCTCCTGGATCTCGGGGTGGGGTGAAAGGTTTTCGAAGGGGAGGACGTCGTGGGCGGGGAGACGGAGGACGGATTCGGCGGGGATGGCGCCGGTGAGCTCGCAGGCGTTGAGGACGGCGGCGTGGAGGGCCTCGGCGGCTTTGTTGTCCGCGACGACGATGACGCAGGGGGCGTTGGCGGCGCGGACGAAGAAGGGCAAATAGAGGGCGCGGGCGGTGAAGGTGAGACCAGAGACACGTCTACGCCCCGTGCCCCCGCTTAAATGGCGGCGTACACGCTCGAACGCTTCGGAGTGCTCCAGGTCCGCCAGGAGCTCGCGGACGAAGGGAAGAACCATGCTTGATTGATTTTAGTGGAATTACGGTTTTCAGCATCTTAGCAATTGGAGTAATATCTGGCTCCCGTGGGAAAGATGACGCGGGGATGCGCCCACTGCGGGGCTCGCGACGGTTCACGAGAGAAGTTCCGGAGGTTGACGATGACGTTAGGCAAACGGATTTCCTTAGCGCTTTTGGCCGTGGTACTTCCCTTGCTTGCGGGATGCACACGGCACAGCAAAAGTGAGCAGTACTATCTGATCGCTACGAACACGGCGGTTCCTTACTGGAAGTCGGCCGCGGCGGGAATGGCGGCGGCGGGCGCTCAATATGGGGTTTCGGTTGATACGCGCGGGCCGGCGGGGTTGAATGCCCAGGCGGAGGTGGATGAGTTCAAGGCGATGGTGGCGAGGAAGCCGGCGGGGATACTGGTCTCGGTTGCGAACTCGAAGTTGATGGCGCCGGAGATCGATGCGGCAATTGCGGCGGGCATCCCGGTGATTACGATTGACTCGGATTCACCGGAGAGCAAGAGGCTGTACTTTATTGGAACCAATAACCGCGAGGCCGGCCGGCTCGGTGGGCATCGGGCGGCGGCCCAGTTGAATGGCAAGGGAAATGTAGTGTTCTTTACCAACCCGGGGCAGCCGAACCTGGATGAACGGTTGAAGGGGTATCAGGACATTTTTTCGACTTATCCGGGAATCAAGGTTGTGGAGGTGTTCGATATCAAAGCGGACGCGGGTACGGCCCTGGACCAAGCGGGATCTTATCTTGCGCGGACGGGTCCGGCCAAGATTGACGGGTTTATTTGTCTGGACTCGCGTTCGGGTTCGAATGTAGCGGAGGCGCTTAAGCGCAGGAATATCACCGACCGGCTGCTGATAGCGATGGATGTGGACACCGATACGTTGCAACTGGTGGGAGATGGAACGATCGATTCGACGATCTCGCAAAAGCCTTACACGATGGCCTTTCTGGGATTGAAGGCGCTGGACGATATCCATCACTATCCGGTGAAGCCGCTGGGTGGAGACTACGGGCTGGATCCGAACTCTCCGTTTCCGGCGTTTGTCGATACGGGAGTCGCGTTGATCGATAAGACGAATCTGGATCCTCTTTTGAGGAAGCCGAGGGCGAGCCAGTAGTCGCTTGCGTTCGAGATGTCCTGCCGGTCGGGCCCCTGCGCTCTGTCACCCGCAAACCAAGACCTGTTTGCGGGTCCCGATTTGGCGGCCACTTCGTGGCGTGTATACCGGTCTGTAGCTACGGGCGCTATGGGCCTCGCATTGCTCGGCGGACGGTGGTCCCCCTCACACAGCTTTCTTCGTGCGTCAATGCGCGGGAGACTATCGTCTCAACAGCATCAACAAAATTCAGATATGAGGTGTGGAGTGCGGAAGCTGATCCTTGGCGTGTCTTTTATGGTGACTACGATTGGGTGTTTGGGTGTTCGGGTGGCTGAGGGACAGGCTGCGATCAAGTATCAGAAGCCGCCGCAAGGGATTGAGACGCTGCTGGAGGCACCGGCGACGCCGGTGGCATCGGTTTCGCCGGATAAGAAGATGTTGGCGATGGAGCAGCCGGAGACACTTTCGACGATTGCGGAGGTTTCGCAGCCGAGGTTGAGGCTGGCGGGGTTGCGGTTCAATCCGCTGACGAACGGGCAGACGGCGGTGCCGTACTCGACCGGGTTGACGCTGCAGGCGGTGGGCGGAGGGGCGCCGCGACCGGTAACGGGTATGCCGGCTACGCCGAAGATTTTGTATGTGCGGTGGTCGCCTGATGGGAAGTCGATTGCTTTTGTGCAGCGCGTGGATGGCAAGCCGACGCCCGGGCTCGAGTTGTATGTGGTGAATGCGGCTACGGCTGCGGCGAGGCGCGTGGGGACGATGCGGTTGAATGGTCTGTTGGGCGCGCCGTGCGAGTGGATGGGGGATAGCAAGGCGCTGCTGTGCCTCGTGGTGCCTGCGGTTCGCGGTGCGGAACCGAAGCACGAGATGACGCCGGAAGGGCCGGATGTTTCGGAGAATCTGGGGAAGGTGAGTCCGGGGCGCACGTATGAGGATCTGCTGCAGACGCCGGAAGATGAGCGATTCTTTGAGTACTATGCGACGGCGCAGTTGGCAGTGGTTCCGTTGACCGGACCGATCCGGACGTTGCCGGTGAAGGGTTTGATTGAAGAGGCGCGGTCTTCTCCGGATGGGCGGTATGCGCTGGTGGTGGAGCGGCATCGGCCGTTCAGCTATGCGTTGCCGGTGGATTTTTTTCCGATGAAGGCGACTGTGGTCGATCTGAAGACTGGGACGGTGACGAAGCAGTTGGCGGATGAGCCTCTCGCTGATTCGATTCCGATCGCGTTCGATGCGGTAGCGCCGGGACCGAGAAATTTTGGCTGGCGGAGCGATGTGCCGGCGACGGTGACATGGGTTACCGCGGCGGATGGCGGCGATCCGCGGAAGAAGATGGACGTGCATGACCGCTTGTTTGCGTTGGCGGCACCGTTTAGCGGCGAGCCGGAGACGCTGCTGGAGATGCCGATGCGCGCGGGCAGGGTGGAGTGGGGCAATGAACATCTCGCGCTGGTGAGCGAGCGTGAGAGGAAGACGCGGACGCGGCTGATGGTGGCGTTGGATCCGGCGACGAAGACCGCGAAGACGATCTTCAAAGGATCTTCGGAGGATCGTTACCATGATCCCGGCATGCCGGTGTTGGTGGCAAATGCGAGCGGACATCCTGTGCTGCGACTGACTGGGGATGGATCGGGGATCTACTTCGTTGGTCAAGGTGCTTCGCCTGCAGGGGATCAACCTTTTGTCGGCGTGCTGCCAGTGGGCGGCGGTGCGGAGAAGAAGATATGGCAGTCGAAGGCGCCGTTCTTTGAAGAGCCGGTGAATGTGCTGGCGGATGACAAGGTTCTGATTCGGCGTGAATCGGAGACGGTGCCGCCGAACTACTTTACGGTGACGCCGGGCTCGGACGCGATGGTGCAGGTAACGAAGTATCCGTCGCCTTATGGGAATACTGCGCTGCCGACGCGGACGCTGCTGCATTACAAGCGTGCGGATGGGCTGGACCTGTCGGCGAATCTGTGGGTGCCGGCGGGATATGACAAGAGCAAAGGGCCACTGCCGACGCTGATGGAGGCGTATCCAGCGGAGTTCAAGACGCGAGGTGCGGCGGGTCAGGTTACGGGTTCGCCTTATCGGTTTCCGCGGATTGGGTGGGGCTCTCCGGTCTACTTCACTGCTACGGGCTATGCGGTGCTGGAGAATGCGAGCATTCCGATCATCGGCGAAGGGAAGGAGGAGCCGAACGATACTTACGTGGATCAGCTGGTTGCGGGGGCGAAGGCGGCGGTGGATTATGGTGCGTCGCTAGGTGTCGTCGATCCCAAGCGGGTTGCTGTGATGGGGCATAGCTATGGTGCGTTTATGACGGCGAATCTGCTGGCGCATACCGATATCTTTCGGGCGGGGATTGCGCGGTCGGGTGCTTATAACCGGTCGCTGACTCCTTATGGTTTTCAGAACGAGGAGCGGACTTACTGGCAGGATCCCAAGCTGTACTACGAGTTGTCGCCGTTCAGCTATGCGGACAAGATCAAGACGCCGCTGTTGATGATTCATGGAGAAGCAGATGATAACCAGGGCACGTTCCCGGTCCAGAGTGAGCGGTTCTTTGTGGCTTTGAAGGGGCAGGGAGCAACGGTTCGGCTGGTTTTTTTGCCGCTGGAAGCTCACCACTATGTGGCGCGTGAAAGCCTGGACCACATGCTGTGGGAGATGAACCGGTGGCTGGATACTTATGTGAAGCCGGAGCAGCCTGTGGTTGCGGCGGGAACAAAATAGCCGATTGCAGGGGAATGAACAGAGGGGACGGCGCTGTTGCGTTGTCCTCTTTTTCTTTGGGGCGGGCTTATGATTTGGCGAGTTCTTCGGGTTTGGGGTCCTCTTTGGGTAGCGGGGCGATGGCTTCGGCTTCGGCGTCTTTGCCGTAGATGACCTGACCGTATTCGAGCAGAGTGACCATGCCGACACCGCCGCAGATGTTGCCGGCTACGGCGAAGAAGATCCAACGAGCGTAGCTGATCCAGGGGGCTTGGCCGGATAATACGGCGGCGAGGATCTCGCCGCTGGTGGCGATGCAGTGAGCGAAGTTGCCGAGGCCGACGACGAAGGTCAGCATCCAGATGATCATGACCGAGCCGGTGATGGAATGAGAGCCAGAGACGAGCCAGGCTACGGTGGCGATGATCCAGCCGCCCATGACGGCGCTCCAGAAGATGGTGGCGGAGGGGTTGTGGATGGCGTCGAGGCCTAGCTGGGCCAAGGACTGCTGCATGTCTGGACGAAGGGCGTTGGTGAGTGCGGCGAGTGCGGCGAAGGCGAGGGCTCCGAGGATGTTAGCCGGGAGGACGGTGGCCCAGAGGCGCAGGGTCTTCCAGAAGTGTTTCTTTTCGGCGAGGACGAGAGCGACGGGGTAGAGGGTGTTTTCGGTGAAGAGCTGGGAGCGGCCGAGGATGACGACGATGAAGCCGAGGGGGTAGAACATCTTCGCGACGAAGAGGGTGGTGTTGGTGGGCGTTGTGGCGGCGGGAGTGAGGAGCGCGATGGCGATGGCGTTTCCGAGTGCGGAGAGGCCCATGAAAATGCCGCCGGCGAGGCCGGAGATGGCGAGGGAGACACTGGAGCGGCCTAGCTCCTGACGGGCGTTGTTGGCGACCTGCTCGTAGATGTCCTGGGCGCTGGGGCGCTCGAGATGCTTTTGCGCGTTCTGCGTTGCGGGAGCTTGCACCGGGTAGCGGCGGAGGCGAAAGGGCATGCAGCGTGAGATGCAGAAACGTGGATTTGGGGGAAACGCTGGGGAGGCAGGCGGCCGGTTTTCGATTGGTGTTCTCTTTATAATCCTGCCTATGACGCGGAAACTTACGCACGAACAAGAGCTGCAGGAGCTGCGCGATACGTTGCGCCATCATGAACATCTTTATTACGTCGAGGACTCTCCTGAAATTACGGATGCGCAGTACGACGCGCTCATGAACAAGCTGAACAAGCTCGAAGCGGAGCATCCGGATCTGGTGACTCCGGACTCTCCTTCGCAGCGTGTGGGCGGCAAGCCGAAGGAGGGTTTCGTCAAGATGCCGCACTCGCGGCCGATGCTTTCGCTGGACAACGCTTACAACGAAGCGGAGCTGCGGGCGTGGGAGCAGCGGGTGCGGGATGCTCTGCCTAGTACGGAGAAGGTGCGGTACATGTGCGAGCTGAAGCTGGATGGGCTGTCGCTGGCGCTGCACTATGCGCCGGGGCCGAATGGCTCGGCGCATCTGGAGCGTGGGTTGACTCGCGGGGATGGGTCGATCGGCGAAGATGTGACGACCAATGTGCGGACGATCCGGTCGGTGCCGCTGAGCGTTTCGGCTGCGAAGCTGAAGGCGGCGGGATTGCCGCAGAGCTTTGAGGTGCGGGGCGAGGTGGTGCTTCCGCAGACGGCGTTCGCGAAGATGAATGAAGAGCGGGAGGCGGCGGGGATGACGCCGGCAGCTAATCCGAGGAGTGCGGCGGCGGGGACGATACGGACGCTCGAGCCGAATATCGTGGCGCAGCGGCGGCTGGATCTTTATGCCTACTTTCTGCTGCAGGATGGGGAGACGCTGCTTCCTACACAGTCGGAGACGCTGGAGGCGTTGCGGAGGGCGGGGTTTCGGGTGAATCAACACGTTAGG
>JAOAPF010000398.1 GCA_025462755.1 Edaphobacter sp. | reverse complement strand
TCGAGGTGGATGGCGTTGATGGCGACGATGCCGCCTTTGCGAAGGCTCGCGAGGGCGTTGAGGACGACGGCTCCGCTGGGGGCGAAGGTGATGGCGCGGTCGAGTGGGACGGGGGGCTTGTCGTTTTCGGCGCCGACCCAGGTTGCTCCGAGAGACTCGGCTTGGTTGCGGTGGTTTTCGCCGCGGGTGGATACGTAGACCTCGCAGTTCCAGTGGCGGAGGACTTCGATGGCTTGCGAGGCGGAGGCTCCGAAGCCGAAGAGGCCTACGCGCTCGCCGGGTTGCGTGCCGGCTACGCGCAGGCTGCGGAAGCCGATGATGCCGGCGCAGAGGAGCGGGGCAATGTGGGTGTTGTCGAGGGTGTCGGGTAGGGGGAAGACGAAGTCGGAGCGGACGAGGGCGTCTTCGGCGTAGCCGCCGTTGACGGAGTAGCCGGTGAAGGTGGGGTTGTCGCAGAGGTTCTCTTCGTGGCGGAGGCAGAAGGGGCAGGTGCCGTCGGTGCCGCCGATCCAGGAGACGCCTACTCGGGTGTTTGCCGGGAGTTTGGAAGTGGCGCCTTCGATGACTTCGCCTACGATCTGGTGACCGAGAATGAGGGGTTGGTGGAGGAGGGGGAGGTCGCCTTCGAAGATGTGCAGGTCGGTGCGGCAGACTCCGCAGGCGAGGACGCGGAGGAGGACGTGGTTGGGGGTGAGGGTGGGGCGGGGGACTTCTTCGATCGAGAGCGGCTGGTTGGCGGCGTGGAGGACGGCGGCTTTCATGTGAGCTCCGTGGGACCGGCTGGCGCGGGCGACGCTGATTCAACTTAGTTCGATGCGCGGCGTAGAATTTGTGCGGATATGAAGGAGGTTGGAATGCGAGGACGATATTCGATGTTGCTGGCAGTAAGTCTGATGATGACGGTGTCTGTGTTGGCGAAGGGGAAGGACAAGGGCCTTCCGCCGTATATTCTGCAGGCCCATACGGTGGCGGTGATCGTGGCCCCTGGCGCGGAGATGGATCCTGACGATCCGCAGGCGAACCTGATCGCCCAGAAAGACGTTGAGGCGGCGCTGGTGAAGTGGGGAAGGCTGCAGCCGGTGAACAGCACCGTGGGGGCGGACCTGATCATCGTCGTTCGGAAGGGCCATGCACGGCCGGTGGATTCAACGCTCAGCGATCCGCGGCAGAACCAGCCGACAGGGACGTACCCATCGAACAATGGGGGCAGTGTGGGGCCGCAGCCGAATGGCAGGCAGCCGACCATGGGGGCCCAGGATGGTATGGGACAACGGTCGCCGCAGGGCCAGTCTACGCAGCCTCAGTCTACGCAGCCTCAGATAGCGCAGTTCCCGACGGAGGTTGGCAAGACGGACGATTCGTTTGAAGTTTTTGACGGCCGCGCAGATCGTCGTATGGAAGGCGCTCCGGGATGGAGGTACACGGGACAGGAGGGGCTTCACTCCCACAATGTCCCTGTGGTGGAGAGCTTCAAAAAAGCGGTGATTGCGGCAGACAAAGCTGCGGCGGAGGCCGCGGCGAAGACGCCTTAGCGGGTCGATCTTAGCTGGGCCTAATGTTGGCCGCAGTGGCCTTTCATGGAGCCGAAGAGTTTGGGAGTTGTAGCATTCGGGTGTGCTCGATTTCGGTGACTGGGGTCGCCTGTTTATCTGTTTTCTGTCGGCGTAAAATCTGTGCGGAATGCGAGGGAGGGTGCTATGCAGAGGCGTTTCTCCCCGTTACTCACGATGGGCTTGCTTGTGGCGGTCCCGGTGCCGGCTAAGAGCAAGACGGAAAAAACCCTTCCGCCGTATATTCTGCAGGCGCACACGGTAGCGGTTATCGTCGATCCGAGTGCCGGTATCGACGTCGAAGATCCGCGTGCAAATCAGGTTGCGCAAAAGGACGTCGAGACCGCTCTGATGAACTGGGGAAGGTTTCGACCTATGATCGGCACTCCGGAAGCGGACCTGATCATCGTCATTCGCAAAGGACATGGACGGTTGGTGGATTCGACGATCAGCGATCCCCGGCAGAACAATCGAGCGGGAGTGATCAATCCGACAGACAGTGGGATTGGCGTCGGGGCACAACACGGCAACCAACCGGCTCTGGGTGGCCCTCCCAATGGCGCTGGATCTCAGTTTCCACAAGCTCAGTCTGCGCACCCTCAAACGGAGATTGGCGGCGAGGACGATTCCTTCACCGTTTTCGATGGGCGAGTTTCGAGGCCACTTGATAGTCCTCCGGGGTGGAGGTATGCGGCACAAGGTGGTCTACGTCCGCATAATGTTCCTGCGGTGGAGGAGTTCAGAAAGGCGGTGGCGGCAGCGGAGAAGGCCGCTGCCGCGAAGAAGCCTTAGATGATGGGACGACAGCGAAGGGGAAGCAGATTCCTTCGGGATAACAACTAGACGGCAAGAGCAAGAGCGGGGGTTCTTCGCTTCGCTCCAAATGGCCAGGATTATTGCCTGGTCTAGTACTGGCCGTAGCGGCCTTTGATGCTCTCGAAGAGTTTGGCGGAGTCGTAGCCTATGCCGTCTTTGAAGACGATTTCTACTTTTTCTATGTCGTTGATGTTGGCGGCGGGATTGCCGTTGATGACGACGAGGTCGGCGTTTTTGCCGGGGGCGATGGAGCCGATTTTTTCCTGCTGGCCGAGGTAGGTGGCGCCGTTTAGCGTGCAGATTTTGATGGCTTCGACGGGGGTGAAGCCGCCGGAGTCGACGAGGAGCTCGACCTCGCGCTGGTCGCCGAAGCCCGGGAGGGTGCCGCCGTCGCCGGTGGGATCGGGGCCGCCCATGAGGAGGCCGCCGGCGGCTACGAACTTGTGCTCGAGCTTGGCGCCGTGCTCGTAGGCCAGGGCGCGTTCGGGATTTGGCGGGCGGGTTAGTTCGAGGTTGCGGGTGTAGAGGTACGCCTCGCGCGTGGGTGGGGACATGGCTTCGAGGACGCGGTTTTGCAGGTGGAGGTGCTGTGGGATGCTGCTCTCGAAGACGGGCAGGGTGCTGGTGATGGCTACGTGGTGGTCGATGAGGAGCTTGATGAGGGCGGTGGCGTCGGGGCCGTCGGGGTCCATCTTGGCGAGGGTCGGGTTGCCGGAGGAGCGGGGGCAGACATCGGGCTGCTTGCCGGGGTCGTTTTGGGTGTTGACGAAGAAGCCGTGCTCGAGATTGTCGATGCCGGCCTCGGCGGCTTCGGGGTAGGTGACGGCGCAGAGGTGGCCGGTGACTTTGAGGTGGTGCGCGTGTGCGGCGTCGACGGCGGCTTTGAGTTCGGCGCGGGTGATGTTCATGTAGGCCTTGTAGCTGGTGACGCCCTGATCGGCCCAGTAGTCGACGAAGTTGCGGGCGTCGTCGGGGCCGGTGAGGTTGTGCATCTGGACGAAGGGGCTGTTGGGGCCTTCGAGGTACGGGGCGGTGATGTCCATGTGGGGGCCGGGGAGGTGGCCGGCGTCGATCTCGCGGCGGAGGTTGAGGTCGAGATAGGGCTCGACGGAGCCGGTGGTGCGGATGGTGGTGACGCCGGCGGCGAGGTACATGCGCGGGGCGGTGAAGGTCATCTGGGGGACGATGAGGGGCGGCTCGGAGGAGCCGTCGGCGGACGCGTCGGCGCGGGCGATGTAGTAGAGGTGGTCGTGCATGCCGACGAGGCCGGGGATGACGGTGTGGTTGTGGAGGTCGATGATTTGGGCGTTGGAGTTCGCGGGCGGGGCCGCGGAGATGCTGGTGATCTTGCCGTTTTCGATGAGGAGGTTCTGGTCTTCGAGGGGGGCGGCGCCGGTGCCGTCGATGATGCGGACGTGGGTGAGGAGGATTGCGGGGGCGTTGACTTTGACGTATTTCGTCACGGCGGGGGAGAGTGTGGGGGTTTGGGCTTGGAGTGTCGTGAAGGCAAAGGTCAACGAGAGCGCCAGGGCGGCGGAGCGGTGATGAGGCATGCGTAATCTCCAGTGGTGCGAGTTTACGATAGATTCGCGGGAGGCCGCAGTTAGGTGGAGTTTGAAATCGCGTGGAGAGATACCGCTAAGAGAGAGCCATGCAGAAGACAGCCGAAATAGACGAGGAACGAGGTGGTCTCGGCGTGAACTCGAGTATCGTCATCGCTCGAAACGAGATTGTGCTGATCATCCTTTTGGGGTTGAGTCAACGTCTCGATCCTCAGGCGTTCCTGCATGACTCGCTGAAAAATATCCTGGCACAATTCACTTATTCGCGGATGATTTTTACGAAGACGCCGTCGGGGAGTGTTGCGTTGCCGAGGATGTGGACTACGCCGTCTTTGGTGAAGCCCCGGAGCATGGTGTCGGCCTTGGGGTACGGGTCGGGTGGGGTGTCGGATCTGGTGGCGTAGGGAGTAGCTTTGAGGGGCGGCGAGGCGGGAGGTTGGCTGGGGCCTTGGGGGCGGGCATCACTGCTTTGGCCGCGGCTCATTCCACGATCCATGGCCTGGTTGGCGAGGCGGTCGGCGTCCTTGTTTTTGTGGCGGAGGGCGTGGGAGATCTCGAAGGCTTCGAGTCGGGCGATGCGGTTTTTGGCCTCCTGCCAGAGGGGTCTCAGGTCGGGAGAGTTGACCTTGTACTTGCCCTGGATCTGCC
>JAOAPF010000288.1 GCA_025462755.1 Edaphobacter sp. | reverse complement strand
CGACTATCGTCCCAGCCTTCCGGCCATCTCAGTTCCCACGCTCGTCCTTGTCGGCGACAGCGATACGTTCACCCCGCCGGACCGAGCGGAAGAGATGGCGGCAGCCATTCCAGGCGCTCGGCTCGTGGTAGTGCCGGAGTGCGGTCATGCGTCAACGATTGAACAGCCTCAGGCCGTCAACCGCGCCCTGGTTGAGTGGATCACAGGTTGAGTGTTGAGTGGTCACGCACTAGAGCCATTCTCATGCAGGTGTACTCCAGCCCTGTCCATGGGCTAGTCCTCCACAGAGGCAAACCGAACACCGCGCATTTTATTCCGCACGAAAAGGAATAAATCAAATGATGGCCAAATGAGAGCCGCATGAGAACTGGCGGTAGCAGGCAATATCGTGCAAGATCAGTTGCTCGCAGCGACCATATCTCGTTATCTCCTGCCATCCCGCATAATGGATAGCTGGGGGAATTCATGGGCCTATTCCGCAAAAAGATGAAGCAGGAACATAAGATCATGCTGCAGCATGACCGCGCCGCCGGGACCCTCCAGCCCGAGACCCATCGCGCCACACCCGAATGCCCCCAGCCCGAACACTGGAGCATGATCGACTCCATGACCGCCGAGCTCGAGGTGCTCGAGTTCCTCGCCACCCTGGTCACCACCACCAAACCGCGCCTCGTCGTCGAGACCGGCTCCTTCCTCGGCGTCTCCACCGAATGGATCGCACGCGGCCTCGAGCGCAACGGATTCGGCAGCGTCATCAGCTGCGAGTTCGACCCCGTCGTCTACGCCCGAGCCAAAGAACGTCTCGAAGCCTCACCCCTCAGACCCTTCATCGAGCTTCGCAACCAGTCCAGCCTCGAGATGAAGATCGAAGGTACCATCGACCTCTTCTTCTCCGACTCCGACATGCCCATCCGCGAGCAGGAGGTCAAACGCTTCCTCCCCCAGATCAACCCGAACGGCATCATCCTCATGCACGACGCCAGCTCCCACCATAAACTCGTCCGCGAAGCCGCCCGCTCCATGGAGAACGAAGGCCTGCTCTCCGTCGTCTTTCTGCCCACCCCGCGCGGCCTGGTCGTTGCTCAACCCCGCGCAGGCCGCAGTTAGGTGCGCAATCCGCAGATGCCAGGCGCGCAGACAACAACAAAACTCTCTCCCTTCCGCGCACCATGGTCCATCTTCTGGGCGGGCTTTCTCCTCCGCGTGTTCTACATCACCCTCGCCCATACCTACCGCATCCGTCCTGCGGAGGACCACCTTCAATTCGGTTGGGAGATGGGCCGCATCGCCCGCGCCCTCGTCACCGGCTATGGCTACGCGGACCCCTTCACCGGACACTCCGGCCCCACCGCCTGGGTGCCGCCCCTCTACCCTCTCCTCCTCGCCGGAGTCTTCAAAATCTTCGGCGTCTACACTCCGGCATCCGCCTGGGTCATTCTCACCATCAACAGCATCTTCTCCGCAGCAACCGCGCTTCTCATTTACGAGATCGCCGCCCGCTGCTTCCAACCAACCGGCCGCGCCCATAAGATCGCCCTCTGGTCGGCCTGGCTCTGGGCCCTCTACCCTGCAGCCCTGCAATACGCCGTGCATTGGGTGTGGGACATGGCCCTCACCACGTTCCTCTTCTCCGCAGTCATCGTTCTCGCCCTGCGCGTTCGCGGCATCGGTGACGATCCCTCCGAGCCGAACCCTCAAACCACTCTCCGCTGGTCGCTCTTCGGTCTCCTCTGGGGCTTGATCGCCCTCTTGAACTCAACCATCCTGCTCTTCCTTCCCGTCTGCGGCGTCTGGATGCTGCTTGGAGTTTCGAGCAAGGGAGCCGCAAAGAAAAAATCCGCATTAGCTCCCGCGATCGGCAAGGCCCTAATAGCCGCAGTCATCTTCCTCGCCTGCCTCGCTCCATGGATGATTCGCAACTGGACGGTCTTCCACGCCTTCATCCCCATCCGCGGCAACCTCGGCGCCGAACTGCACGACTCCGTGCTCGACTCCTACAACGGTTTCACCGTCGGCACTCGCATCCCTGTTTGCGATGTCTGCCCCGTTTATCTCGAATACAAGCAGATCGGCGAGTATGCCTTCGTCCAGCGCGAAGCAAAGCTCGCACGCGAACACATCCGCACCCACAAGCTCCGCTTCTTCCAACTCGCGCTCAAGCGCTTTTACTTCTACTGGGTCAGCGTTCCCAAGCCCCCCGAAAAAGGAGTCCTGAACGAAGCATTCCGCGTTCTGAACTACAGCTTCGTCAGCCTCGCCGCTCTCCTCGGCCTCGGCCTCGCCCTGAAGCAGCGCATCCCCGGAGCGATCCTTTTCGCCTGGGCCTTCGCTCTGCTCCCCCTCACGTACTACTTCGTCACGGTCCAGGCCCGCTTCCGCCACCCGCTCGAACCCCTCATGACCATCCTAACCGTCTATCTCTTCCAGTC
This sequence comes from Edaphobacter sp., assembly GCA_025462755.1. Classification (GTDB taxonomy): domain Bacteria; phylum Acidobacteriota; class Terriglobia; order Terriglobales; family Acidobacteriaceae; genus Edaphobacter. The sequence continues at coordinate 12,806 of JAOAPF010000288.1, read as the reverse complement.
CGCCACGCGCTCAAGAACCCAACCGGCAAAAGAAGAAACAGTCCGAGCCAGCAGCTAGTCCCCACCACCGCCGCCGCGTCCAATCTGCCAAGCCTTCGCATACTTCCAACTAATGTAAGCCGAATGATAAAGGTGCAGCAGCAGCCCTTCGCGCCCGTCGAGAAACCCCAGGCGAAAAAAATAGTTCCAGACAAACGTCAGCTTCGGAACAAGAACCACATTCCAAAGAAACGCCGGCAACGAGCGGCTGACCTTTCCCTTCTCCGCAACAATTCGCCCCCCCAGCGTGCTGTACCGGTTCATGTGTTCGAGATAAATCTCCAGGTTCGGATATCCATGGTGCAGAAAATCCTTCGTCATCGTCTCCACTCGACCCGCGACGGTAACTGACTCATGCACCGGCCGATCCGTGAAGTGAGCAACGCCGGAACTGGTCACTCGCCGAAATAGCCTAAGCTTCATATCCGGGTAGTAGCCGCCGTACCGCATCCACCGCCCGAGGAATACATGGCGCAGCCGAAGCCGATAGCCGTCCACCCGCGGCGCAGTCCCCGCGTCCGTCTCCAGCATCCCGCGAATCTCCGCCTGCAATTCCTCCGTAAGCTCTTCATCCGCATCCAGCGATAGAACCCACGTCCCCGCACAATGATCGATCGCGGAGTTTTTCTGCAGCGCAAATCCCTTCCAGTGCTCTGAAAAAACCTTCGCCCCGAACGACCTCGCGATCTCCACGGTGCGATCGGTCGATCCGGAGTCAACCACGACGATCTCATCGGCAAACCGCACGCTCGCAAGCGTTCGCGCCAGGTTATCTGCTTCGTTGAGTGTGATGATTGCTACGGAAAGTGTCGATCGCGGCATGCCCTGCTTATTCTATTTGCCGGTGCCTCGCCAACTTCAAAAAAGAATCCCAGTAAGCGAAAATGGCTCCTTACCCCCGAGTTTGCTACCACATAGGTGGTATTGGCCCCCACTTTTGCCAACTCTACAGTGGTGTATGGCGAGGTATCTAACAGGCCCACTTGCCTGATGCTGCCGCATTGCCTTGCTAAGCAGACGAGACACTCATGACCGAATTGATCGAACGGTACAGACATGCGGGCTCAGGAATCGTAACGACCGCAGCCACCCTTATCACTCTGGTTGGCTGTATCGCTCTGTTTCTCCAGTCCCGCCTGGGATCGCGGAACTATCCCAGTCTGGTTGTTACGACAAACGTCACATTTGAAAAAATAATCTGGGTGGCGTGGTTTGCGCTTGGCGTATCGCTTGCGCTGCTTGTCTACGAGTGCCGCAAAGATGTCTTCGTAAAATGCGTGGCCGGAGCCTTTCTTGTCTTTCACATCGCCGACCTTCTCGATCGCGAACTCGCGCTGAGAACCTTCTCAAGCAACTACCCATGGGTCGTCCGGCTCCTCGCCTGGGCAGGATCGCTTGCAGCCGCGATCTTCGTCGCCGGCCTTCCGATCTCTGTCCGGCGACTCACCCTCATCGTGAGAGACGCGACGCGCTCGCGAGATAACGAACTCCGCCTCATCACGGCCGCAGAATCCAGCGCCGACTCCGTCATTCTCTATGACAGTATCTACGACGAGAAAGGCGACATCAGCGACTTCAAATTCATCTTCCTCAACGGCAACGCCGAGCGAATGATCGGCATGGACCGCAGCCGTGTACTTGGAAACAACCTCTACGACGTCTTTCCTGCGATCCGCACAAGCGATCTCTTCGAGCGGTACCGCCGGGTTGCCGAGACCGGGGAGCCGGCACTCATCGAGGTCAAGAGTTCCACCTTCCAACCGGAAGCCGAACTGGCTCGTTACCAAATTCAAGTGGTCAAGCTGTCGAATGGAATCGCCACGACCATCACCGACGTCACGGCACGCGATCAACACAAGGAAGATCTCAAGCGAGCCCTCAACTTCAATAAATCCGTCATCGCCAGTTCCCCGTTTAGCATCATCGTCACCGACAAGACCGGAATCATCACCTCCGTCAACCCGGCCGCAGAGAAAATTCTTTGGTATCAGGAGAGCGAACTTATCGGCCGCAACAGCATTGAACTCCACGACCAGGAGGAGGTGAGCCGGCGTGCCCTCGATCTCTCAACGCAGTTCGATACTGAAGTCTCTCCCGATCATCAGGTATTCCGCTTTGCCCCGGAACGAGGTCTCATCGACGAGAGAGAGTGGACCTATCTCAGGAAAGACGGCTCGCACGTTCCGGTACAGCTTGTCGTCACCGCGCTGCGCGACAGCGAGGAATGCGTCACCGGCTACGTCGGAATTTTTTACGACCTGACCGAGCGCAAACGCGCCGACGAGTACATCTACCACGTCGCCCATCACGACCCCCTCACCGGGCTTCCTACCCGCACCCTGCTCCGCGACCGGCTTGAGGTCGCGATCGAACGAGGCAGGCGCTCTCAGGACACCCTCGCCGTCATGATGGTGGACCTCGACAACTTCAAACGGGTAAACGACTCTCTCGGGCACCAGGCCGGAGACACTGTCCTCTGCGAGATTTCCAAACGGCTCCAGGCCTGCGTCCGCAAGTCCGACACCGTAGGCCGTATGGGTGGAGACGAATTCGTCGTGCTCCTCCCTGATCTTCGCTCCGACAAAGATGCCGACGATATCTCCCAGAAGCTTCTGTCCACCGTCGCCCAGCCGATTCGCATCGGGAAACACGAAATCATCGTCACCGCCAGCATCGGCATCAGCTTCTTCCCCGGCTGCGATGATGTCGACAGCCTCTTCAAGAACGCCGATTTCGCCATGTATCGTGTCAAGAACAGCGGACGCAACGGCTCTCAGGTCTACACTCCCGGAATCGGCATGCAGGGCCTGCAGCAGTTGCAGATGGAATCCGCCATGCGCAACGCTCTCGAGGCCCGGGAGTTTGAGATTCTCTATCAACCACAGATCTCCTTTGCCGACGGTCGAATCCTCGGAGTCGAATCTCTCCTGCGCTGGAACAGCACCGAGTTCGGCCTCGTCGGGCCAGCTACCTTTATTCCCCTGGCGGAAGAGACCGGCCTTATCGTATCCATCGGCGAATGGGTCCTGCTTCAATCCTGCAAAGAGATCGCCACCCTACAGCGCCGCCTCGGCGTCGAGTTTTCAGTAGCCGTCAACATCTCTCCCCGCCAGTTCCAGCAGAAAGACTTCCCTGCCACAGTCGAACGCGCTCTGCAGACCAGCGGACTCAAGCCAGAACAACTGGAGTTGGAGATCACCGAACATCTGCTCATGGTCGACTCCGAAGAGTCGCTCGAGATCATGCAGCGCGTCCGCAAGCTCGGCGTCCGCTTTGCCATCGACGATTTCGGCACCGGATTCTCCAACATGGGTTACATCACGCGCTTCGCCGTCGACCGCATCAAGATCGACCGCTCCTTCATCTCGCGCTGCGACGTCGACGAGAACAGCCGCGCCGTCACCGCCGCCATCATCGCGCTCGCCCACAGCCTTCAGATCGAAGTCATCGCCGAAGGAGTCGAGTCCGACCAACACGTCCAGATGCTCCGCCAGATGTCCTGCGATCAGGCGCAAGGCTACTTCTACTCGCGTCCCCTCAAACTCGCCGACATGCAGAACTTCTCTCTTCGCAATCTTCTCGAACACCCTCACCGTAATAAGGCCATTCCTTCCCATCGCGAGTCGAATCGTATCACTCTGTCAGCTCTGGGCTCCATAGCCTGAACCCAAGCCACACCCGTACAAAAGACAAGGAACTTCGCTCATGAGCGAAAGCAACAAGAAGCAATGCATTGTGCTGCTGCCCCCCGGCCCGCACTTCGAACACCTTTTCGAGGAAGTGCTGGAAATCGCCATCCGCAAGACCGGCCTGGTTCCCTCTCGCCTCTACTGGAACGCCTTCGCCCCCACTCCCATCCACATCTTCGTCGACGAGATCGAACAGGCCGAAACTCTCGTCGCGGACACATCGGAGCACACTGACGAGATATGGCTCGCCATAGGCTGTGCCGTCGCACTTGGAAAGCCACTCTGTCTTATATCTTCCGCAGTGGAAGCCAACGTGCCCCTGGGAATCCAATATCTCCCCCACATCTCCTACCCCGTCGATGCGTTCCCCAGCGACTACATCGAACTCCAGAAAAAAATCTACGCTCAGCTATCGGCAGTCATGCCCCATGCAGACATAGTCGAACCGGAACCACGGCTACACGCTCCGCTCCCACCACCTTCCCCGCAATCTGTATCCCCCGACGATCTCGCCTCCTACGAGGTGATGGCCATGACCATCCTCGACCTCAAAGGATCCAATGCGGGCCTCAGCCCCCGCGATCTTGGTCGCGAGATGCGGGCCTGCAACGCCGCCCCTCTCACCAGCCATGCCATGAACGCCCTGAAGCGCAGGCGGTTCATCGAAATTAAACCCGTCCAGGTCGCCGAAGGAAACGAACTCTACCTCTCTGAAAACCTCTTCCTCACGCGCAGCGGCGAGGACTGGCTCATCCGCCACGGAAAGCGAGCCACAACCCACCGCACCGCCGTCCGCTCACGAGCGCGATTTCTCAGCACCAGATAAGACTCGTGTCCCCTTCCTGTCCTCTCAGGGCCCTTCTCTGAAGTTATTAAGAAAAAAATGTCATCCCGACCGGAGCGCAGCGGTGTGGAGGGATCTGCTGTTTCTGTGGATCAGCAATAATGCACGCCTCACAATAATGTCTCTAGTTTTAGAGACGGGACACTAAGACTCATCCGCCCGGCGAGGCTGCTGCCCCAACGACACATGCCGATACTCCGGCTCGAACCCAAGCTCACGCGCGTAGTTCAGTATCCGCTCGAAATCCAGGCTGATCGTCGCGCCGGCCTTCTGCGTCACCTCATCTTCAATCGGCAGGTCGAAGTCGTCAGCGCCGTAGTTCAACCCCTCCAGCGCTCTCTGATTCTGCGTCAGCACCGAAGTCCGAATGCGCGGGATGTTGTCGAAATAAATCCGGCACAGCGCAAGATGACGCAGATACTCCGCCGTCGAAATCTCAATCCCGCCAATCTGCGTGAAGTAAGGCTTGAAGGTCCAGCAAAGAAAACTCGCCAGCCCACCTGTCTGGTTCTTCCCAGTCTGGTCGTTTGAAGACAAAAGCTGGTCCTGAAACTGCCGTGTGCGCTCCAGATGCTCCAACCGCTCCTCGAGACTCTCATCAAACCCAATCACCATCGTCGCCGTCGTCTTCAAACCCGCTTCCACAATCGCTCTCTGCGCAAGAAAATATTCCGCAACCGTGTACTTGAACTTCGAGTGCCGCGCCCGAAACTCTTCCGTCAAAATCTCCGAGCCTCCGCCCGTAATCCACCGCACACCGGAACCCTTCAACCGCTCCGCCGCCTCCGCATAGCTCAACCTGGCATGATCGGCGAGGTACATAAACTCCGCGATCGTCAGCGCATAAAACTCCAGCGCATCGCCATACCGCGCACGGATCGCCGCAAACAGTTCGCAGTAGTAACTCAGCGGCAGATGCGGATTGAACCCTCCATTGAACGCCGCCAGGTCTCCCCCCAGCGCCAGCAGTTCGTCAAGCTTCGCGAAGACCTCATCGTGGCTCAGCACATACCCGCCATCCTGCGCAGGCAGCTTATAAAACGCACAGTAGTCGCACTGGGCCACGCACACATTGGTGTAGTTGATGATCCGCATCACCATGTACGTGCACGACCCCGGCTCATGAAACCGACCCCGCACCATCGCGGCCAGCGAGCGCATCTCCGCATCCGAGGCATTCGTCCAAAGCCACCGCGCCTCATCCCGCCCGATTCGCAAACCCTGCGAAATTTTCGCTGCAATGCCTGCGACCGACGTATCCAACGATGCGGCTAAGTCACCCATATCCATTAGTGTAGTGCGCCCACGTCTCTACGCGCGCGATCGCCTGTATTCCGAGTAAGAAACTATTTCCCATTCGCACCCGTCACAGTGTATAAATCTTTCGCACCCCTGCGCACCCTCCTCTCCGTCGGGCCACGCAGCGACGTACACCCAACTTCTGCCGCACATACTGGAGGAGAACTCCCGCCATGTCTTCCGCCCTTCGTTCCGCCGTATCGTCCCTCGCGCTTCTCACCGCACTCGCTCCCCTCACCCGAGCCGAAGACCCGCCAAAGAGCTGGGTCGACAAGGACACCGGCCACCGAATCTGGCGTCTCAGCGACGAAGCCAACTCCGGCGGCTTCTACTTCAACATCAACGCCTACACAGCCGATCGCAAGCAGATGATCTACACCGCACCCGATGGCATCCACGTCCTCGAGATGGACACACGCAAGAGCCGCCTCCTCGTACCCAATCCCCCGGCTACCACCGCTGCCCCATCCACCGATGGCGGCGCCGTTCGCGGAGCCGGAGCCGGCCGCAATCCCCACGCTCTCGTCGCAGGCAACAAAACCAACAGCGTCTTCTACACCCAACTCGATCCCGCCACTCACACCGCCGCCGTCTACAAGGCCGACACCAACACCGGAACCATCCGCAAGCTCACCGACCTGCCGCCCAAGATCAGCATCGTCAGCGTCAACGCCGACGAGACCCTCGCCGCCGGCACCTACATCGAAGGCGACGCCACAGGCAAAGAGTACGGCTCCAACGCCCCTGCTCCACCTGCTGCAGACAACCGCACCGCCAGCGCCGCGCAAGGCCCACACTACCAGCCCGAGAACAAGGGCCTCATGATGGAGCGCCGCCTCGCCGCCCGCCTCCCCCTCGTCCTCTTCACCATTCGCCTCGAGCCCGGACCCAACGGCGAAAAAGCCGGCGAGATGAAGACCCTCCTTCACTCCACCGACTGGGTTAACCATCTCCTCTTCTCCCCCACCGACCCCGAACTCCTCATGTACTGCCACGAAGGCCCATGGCAGAAGGTCGATCGCATCTGGATGATTCACACCGACGGCACACACAACACCCTCATCCACAAACGCACCATGGCGATGGAAATCGCCGGCCACGAATTCTGGGGCCTCGACGGCGAGACCATCTGGTACGACTGGCAGTACCCCAAGGGAGAAGACTTCTTCCTCGCCGGCTTAAATTTGAAGACTGGCAAGCGCACCGCGTTCCACATGCAGCGCAACGAATGGTCCATTCACTTCAACCTCACTAAAGACCTCGACCTCTTCACCGGCGACGGCGGCGATCCCGGCCAGGTCGCCAAAGCCGCCGACGGCGAATGGATCGAGCTCTTCTACCCGCACATGCTCCCCACCGACGGCGCGCTCAACGAGCCCACCTTCTGGCAGCCCGGCGTCTTCAAATCCGAACGCCTCGTCAACATGTCCCACCACTACTATCGCGAAGAACCCAACGTCCGCTTCTCCCCCGACAAGTCGCTCGTCCTCTTCACCAGCAACATGTTCGGCCCCAGCTACGTCTTTGGCGTCGAAATCAAAAAAGCTGACAACCCACCCGCCGCTGACGTCGTCTCTACTCCAGATCTCGCACGCAAGTTCAATCCAACCGAACCACCCAACAGCAAAGGACCAGTTGTCCCTCGTCAGTAGGCATCCCGGCATTTCGGAAATCTAGTGTCCTCAGTCTAATGTCCGTCCTACATGGCATCCCGACCAAAGCGAAGCGGATTGGAGGGACCTGCCGTTCAACATCTGAAGCGGATTTTATATCTCAAATATTCATTGCCCAAACTTCAGAGACAGGACACTAGATTCATCGCCTTCAACGCTGTAGGTCGAATCACAGGAGCTTCAGCATGGCCCGCCTCACGTTTTCATCGCTCGCCGTACTAGCCCTCGCTGCCCTTCCTGTCACCATGCGAGCCCAGTCCAGCTCGCCCACGAAAGAGCTCCCCCCAAAAACCTGGGTCGACAAGGACACCAGCCACCGCGTCTGGCGCATCTCCGACGAGCCCAACTCCGGAGCCTTCTACTTCAACGTCAACGCCTACACCCCCGACCACAAGCAGATGGTCTACAACTCCTCCGAGGGCATCCGCGTCCTTGACCTCGCCACCTTGAAGACGAGCATGCTCGTTCCCAATCCCGCGCCGCCAACAGACGCCGAAGCCTCACCCATGGCCCGCTTCGGCCGCAGCGCCCGCGCCATCGTCGTAGGCCACAAGACCAACAGCATCTTCTTCACCCGGATGGACCCTGAGACTCACAAAAACGCTATCTACAAAGCCAACACCAACACCGGCGAGCTCCACAAACTAGTCGATCTCCCCGGCCGCCTCAGCGTCTCCAGCATCAACGCCGACGAGACCCTCGGCGCCGGCACCTACAACGAGGCCGACGTACCTGGCGGCGACCCCAACGCACCCAACGCCTTCGTCAACAATCCCCCGCCCGCCATACCCGCCGCCAACGCAAACGCCGCTGCGAACCTCGGAGGAGCCCACATCCAGGCCGACGACAAAGGTCAGATGATGGAACGCCGTCTCGCCGCCCGCATCCCGCTAGTCCTCTTCACAATCCGTCTCGAGCCCGGCCCCAACGGCGAAAAACCCGGCACCATCAAGCCGCTTCTCCACTCCACCGACTGGGTGAACCATCTCCTCTTCTCCCCCACCGACCCGGAACTCCTCATGTACTGCCACGAAGGCATGTGGCAGAAGGTCGACCGCATCTGGCTGATCCACACCGACGGCACCCACAACACCCTCATTCACAAACGCACCATGGCCATGGAGATCGCCGGCCACGAGTTCTGGGGTCTCGACGGCCAGACCATCTGGTACGACTGGCAGTATCCCAAGGGCGAAGACTTTTTCCTCGCCAGCTACAACCTCCAGACCGGCAAGCGCACTGCCTACCACATGCAGCGCAACGAGTGGTCGATTCACTTCAATCTCACGAAAGATCTGGACCTCTTCACCGGCGACGGCGGCGACTCCGGCCAGGTAGCTCAGGCAGCAGACGGCGAATGGATCGAGCTTTTTTACCCAAAGATGATCGGCAATACAGAAGGCGCACTCAACGAACCCACCTTCTGGCAGCCCGGCGTCTTCAAGTCCGAGCATCTCGTCAACATGTCCCACCACAACTACCGCGCCGAACCCAACGTCCGCTTCAGCCCTGACAAAAAGTACATTTTCTTCACCAGCAATATGTTCGGCCCAAGTTACATATTCGGAGTCGAGGTCGCGAAATCCGTCAATCCCCCAGCCGCCGAAATCCAATCCACCCCCAACCTCGCCCGCAAGTACAACCCAGTCGAACCCACATCCACCACCACGCCAAAATGACATGCGGCACAAAACCGGGTGCCCCAGGTGTCGCTTCTGAGACCTGGGTTTCTCGGACCAGCACAAAAGCACGGGTGCCCCATCCTTCGCAGTCTCACCGCGAAGGGTGGGAAGTAAAATCTACCCCAGCCGTCCATCAAGGGGTTCCATGCGTCGTACTCTTCTTCTTCTCGCTACCGCCATCCTCACAACTCACGCCTTCGCCGCCCTTCACTTGATACAGCCCCGCGGCATCCAATCGCTCGACACAGATTGGCGCTTCTCCCAGTCCAACCCTGCCAACGCACAATCTCCCACGTTCGACGATGCACAATGGCAGACCGTGACCCTTCCTCACGACTGGTCCATCGCAGGCCCTGTGCGCGAGGAGGCGCCTTCACGCGCCGCCGGAGGTTTCTTCCCCACCGGAATCGCTTGGTATCGCAAGACTCTCACTCTTCCCGCTCTCGACCCAGCGAAACGCACCTACATCGTCTTTGACGGCATCATGGCCAACTCCGACGTCTACTGCAACGGCGAACTCCTCGGCCACCGCCCTTACGGCTACGTCAGCTTCAACTACGACCTCACTCCGCACCTCCACTCCGGCCTCAACACCATCGCCGTCCGAGTAGACGACTCGCAACAACCTGCCTCCCGCTGGTACCCAGGCTCTGGCATCAACCGCCATGTGCGCCTCATCACAACCTCCGCCGTCCACATCGCCCCTTGGGGAACCTTCGTCACCACTCCAAAAGTCTCCGCTCAATCCGCAACCGTCCACGTTAGGACCACCATCACCAACGACTCCGCTGTCAGTGCCAACATTGGACTAACGATCGATGTCAGAACTCCCGGCGAAGGCACCTTATCCGGCTCATTCATGACGCTCCCCAAGCCGATCACTCTCGCGCCAGGCGCCACAGCTAACCTTGAAGCTGAAGCCACCATCAAGGATCCCGAGCGATGGGACCTTGATCACCCAGCCTTGTACAGAATCGTCGCGACCATATTGCGAAATCACTCACCCATGGATAAGGAAGATATCCTCGACGATGAAGTCGTCCCCTTCGGCATCCGCGAGTTCCACTTCGATCCCAACCAGGGCTTCTTCCTCAACGGCGTTCATCACAAAATCTACGGCGTAGCCCTCCACACCGACGCAGGAGCCCTCGGCACCGCCGTCCCACTCGCCGCGTGGCAACGCCGCCTCATCGCCCTGCGCCAACTCGGCGTCAACGCCATCCGCACCGCGCACAACCCACCCGCACCCGAGTTCCTCGACCTAGCCGACCGCCTGGGCTTCCTCGTCATGGACGAGATGTTCGACTGCTGGACGGTCGCCAAAAACCCCTACGACTATCACCTCTACTTCAAGGAGTGGAGCCTCCGCGACACCGCGGACACCGTCCGCCGCGACCGCAACCACCCCAGCATCATCCTCTGGTCCGCCGGCAACGAGATCCACGACACCCCCAAGCCCGACATCGCCATCCCCATCCTCAAATCCCTCGTCGAAACCTTCCACGCCAACGACCCTACGCGCCCCGTAACCCAAGCCCTCTTCCGCCCAAACGTCTCGCACGACTACGACAACGGCCTCGCCGACCTTCTCGACGTAGTCGGCCAGAACTATCGCGAGAACGAAATCCTCGCCGCCCACGCGCAAAAACCCACACGCAAAATCCTCGGCACCGAGAACACCCACGACCGCAACCAATGGATCGCCATGCGCGACCACCCCGAGTACTCCGGCCAGTTCCTCTGGTCAGGCGTCGACTACCTAGGCGAAGCTGGCCGCTGGCCCTCCATCGGCGCCGGCAGCGGCCTCCTCGACCGCACCAGCACACCGAAACCCCGCGGATTCGAACGCGAAAGCTGGTGGTCAACCCGGCCCAACATTCACGTCGTCCGCCGAGTAGCTCCTACGCTGCGCAGCGCCACCGATCCTGGTTACGAAGCCGTTCCCCCAGCTGTAAACACGACCCGATACACGGAATCGCTCTTCCACGATTGGATGCCCGCCAACACCGCGCCCCACATCGAAACTGTCGAAGTCTACACCAACTCAGAAGAGGCCGAGCTTTTCCAGGGCGGCACGTCCCTCGGAATTCAGCAGCGCCACCCCGACGCGAGCCCGCTCGTGTGGCAGGTGCCCTACCATCCCGGCACGCTGACGACGGTCGGCCGAACGAACGGCAAGGTCGTTGCTGGCGACCGGCTCCAAACACCCGGCAAACCTGCCAGCCTCAACCTCGTCCCCCTACACTCCTGGGCCGTACCGAATATTCCGCTCTCGGAAGGCGGCCACTCCACCGACGAGCTGTCGAAGTTTCTCACTCCCGACTGGGATGATCTCCTCTACGTCACCGCCACACTCACCGACAGCGTCGCGAACCCCATCCCCGATAGCTCCACACCTGTCACCTTCACCCTCACCGGCCCGGCCCAACTTGTGGCTACGGACTCCGGAAGCAACATCGACCACACACCCTTCGCCTCGCCTACTCGCAATCTCTTCGCCGGAACGGTCACTGCAATCCTGCGCGCAACCGCGTCGTCCGGCACCATCACGCTCACCGCCACGACCCCAGGCCTGCCACCTTCCACTCTCACTCTCACCGCTCTTCCACCAGCCCCACCGCCCACAGCCCAACGCAGCTTCTAACCCCGGCTAGGCTTACTCCCCAGCAACTCCCGAGCAATCACCATCCGCTGAATCTCACTCGTCCCCTCGCCAATCGGACACAGCCGCACATCGCGATAAAACTTCTCCGCCGGATAATCCTTGATGAACCCATACCCGCCATGAATCTGCACGCCCTCATCGCAGATCCTGCACGCAGCCTCGCTCGCATACAGCTTCGCCATCGCCGACTCCATCGTCACCTTCTTGCCCGCGTCCTTCATCTGCGCCGCGCGCATCGTCAGCAACCACGCCGCATCCAACTGCGTCGCCATATCCGCCAGCTTGAATTGGATCGCCTGAAACTCACTAATCGCCTTGCCGAACTGCCGTCGCTCCTGCGCATACTTCATCGCCGCATCGAGTGCCCCGCGCGCCATCCCCAAACTCAGCGCAGCAATCGAGATCCTTCCGCCATCCAGCACCCTCATCGCATCCTTGAAGCCATCGCCCTCCTTGCCGATCAGGTTCTCTGCCGGAATCTCACAGTCCTCAAAGATCAGCTCCGACGTATCGCTCGCCCGCAACCCAAGCTTGTTCTCTTTCCTGCCCGGACGAAATCCCTTCGTTCCCTTCTCCACCACGAACCCCGAGATCCCGCCGCGGGTGCCCTTTTCCTTGTCCGTCACTGCGAGCACGACCGCACAGTCGGCATGGCCGCCGTTCGTGATGAATGTCTTCGATCCATTCAGCACCCAACAATCACCCTTACGAACCGCGGTTGTCCGCGCGCCGCCAGCATCCGAGCCCGAACCCGGCTCCGTCAACCCCCACGCTCCAAGCCATTGCCCGCTCGCCAGCTTCGGAATCCACCGCGTCCTCTGCTCGTCGTTCCCGCCCAGCATAATTTTATTCGTGCACAGAGAGTTATGTGCCGCCACAATGATCCCGACGCTGCCATCCACGCGCGACAACTCC
>JAOAPF010000196.1 GCA_025462755.1 Edaphobacter sp. | reverse complement strand
GAAATCAACGTCACTCCGCTGATTGATGTGTTGCTGGTCATGCTCATCATCTTTATGGTGATTGTGCCGGTCATGCCTCGAGGCTTGAACTCCGCGCTTCCCTCCCCTGCTACTCCTGAAGTGGCTGAAGCGACGGATCGTCCGGTGCTGGTGAAGGTGGAGCAGGGCGAAATGGTGGTGCGGTACGTGGTGGACGGCGTCAGTTTGGAGAGGAGCGAGGTTGCGCCGCGCCTGGTGGAGCTTTTGTCGCGAAGATCCGTTCGCCAGGTGCTCGTCAAGGGGGATACGAAACTGGATTTCGGCGTTATTGCCGGGGTGATCGACGCAGGTAAGGCAGCGGGGGCGCAGAGCGTCGGGTTGCTGACGCCTGGAACTGAAACTCCGTCGAGATAGACACAACGCGGGCAGGGTATCTGACGTCGAATTCATTGCGTCGCCACGTGCGAGGGCGTTTCCGCGCCCTTATTCGTCCCGGTTTGACATAGACTTAAGCCTTGCTCAATAAGCTAATCTTCGCGAATCTGGGCCACAGGCCGATCCGAACGCTGCTGAGCGTGCTTGCCATTGCCGTCGAGGTGACGATGATCCTGACGCTGGTTGGGGTTAGTCACGGAACGTTGGATCAATCGGCACAGAGGGCGCGCGGGGTGGGCGCGGACATCTGGTTTCGGCCGCCGGGATCTTCAGCCATCGGGCTGAGCACAGCTCCGATGAGCGACAAGCTACCTGCGCTGCTGATGAAGGAGCCGCATGTCACGTTTGCGATGGGGACGATGGTGCAGCCGCTGTCTGGCTTCGATACGATCACCGGGCTTGATCTTGACGATTTTCGCAAGCTGAACGGCGGGTTTCATTTTATTCAGGGCGGGCCGCTGGTCAACGACAACGACATGATCGTGGACGAATACTATGCCAAGCAGAAGCACCTCCATATCGGCGATACGGTAGACATGATGAATCACGACTGGAAGATCGTGGGGATCTTCGAGTCGGGGAAGCTGGCGCGGGTCTGTGTGAAGCTGAAGGTGCTGCAGGAGCTGACGGGAAATCCTGGACATCTTAGCCAGATCTTTATCAAGGTGGATGATCCGAAGAACGCGCAGGCGGTAGTGGAGCAGTTGCGGGCGAAGTATCCCGGATACCAGATTTATACGATGGAAGAGTTTACTTCGATGCTTTCAATCAGCAACGTTGGGATGCTAAAGAGCTTCATCGGAGTGGTGATAGGGGTCGCGGTGGTGGTCGGGTTCATCGTGGTTTTCATGGCAATGTACACGGCGGTGCTGGAACGGACGCGCGAGATCGGGATTCTGAAGGCCGTGGGCAGCTCCTCGGCACTGATCCTGAATATCCTGTTCCGCGAGACGTTGCTGCTGGCGCTGCTCGGTTCGGTGGTCGGCATTGCCCTCACCTATGGGACTCAGTGGCTGATGCAGCATGTTGTTTCGGGAAGCCTGGTGCAGGAGACCGTGTACGACTGGTGGCCGATTTCTACCGGCATCGCCATTGCCGGGGCTCTTCTTGGAGCGGTGATTCCGGGCATCAAGGCGGTGCGGCAGGATGTCACGGAGGCTTTGTCGTATGAATGAGCCGGGAGTCTCGCCGCCGATCATCGAGGTAAATGGTCTGACCAAGACCTACCAGGTGGGCGATGTACCCGTCCGCGCGCTGCGGGGGGTCGATCTCGAGGTACGGAAGAGTGAGTTTGTGGCGATAATCGGCGCTTCCGGCTCTGGTAAATCGACCCTTTTCCATGTGCTCGGCGGCTTGACGCCGCCTACCTCCGGAACTGTGCGGATCCATGGACGCGATCTGACGGCCATGACGGATTCGGAAAGGACGGATCTTCGTAAGACTACGGTGGGCTTTGTCTTTCAGAAGTACAATCTTCTGCCGACGCTGTCGGCGGAAGACAATATCCGGATTGTGCAATATATTGCCGGCCGTGATCCGGTGTTCGATCCGGGATTTCTGGAGATACTCCGGCTGCTGGGTATCGAGGACAGGTTGAAGCACAAGCCTCGTGCCCTCTCAGGGGGGCAGCAGCAGAGGGTGGCGATCGCCCGTGGCATTGTGAACTCCCCCGCGATTCTGCTGGCCGACGAGCCTACTGGCAATCTTGACAGTGAGAATTCGGCTGCCGTTCTGGGGCTGATGAAGGACCTGAACCGCCGAATGGGGCAGACGATTTTGATGATCACCCACGATTCCGACGCGGCTTCCTATGCAGACAGGATTGTCAAAATGCGCGATGGGTGTATCGTCTAGGAGCGCAATTGTTGTCGAATTTGACTGGCCTTTGCGCTCTCGGCGCGCATCCTACCCCTTGGAGCGCGACTGATCCCGGGAAATGATCTTGAAAGAAGGACAGGGACCTTGGAAGACGATTGTATCTATGCTGATGGGAAAAGCGCCGATAGGGTATGAGAAAGCCTCGACAGGCCGTCGGAATTTGGAAAGAAGGAGTCCTCTAGTCACGTTGGGACGTATACCATTACAATCACAGATAAAGCCGAGAATCCCGATTCAGAAGCTTCGCCTTTCTGTCCGCTTAAAAACCTCGCGCCCATTTTGAAGGAGACGATTCGCTCAATGAAATTCACCGCACGGATTCCGGTTACGGCCAGTCTGCTGGCGCTCCTGCTTATCACTGCAACCGGGTGTAATCGCCTGAAGGCTCGGGACCAGCTGACCAAAGGCGTGCAAGCGTTCAAGAACGCTCGCTATGAAGAAGCAGTAAACCATTTCCAACAGTCGATCGCTCTCGACCCGAACTATGAGGACGCGAAGCTCTATCTTGCTACGGCGTACTCCTACCAGGTGGTGCCGAATCTGGACACACCGGAGAATCTCGCCATTGCACAGAAGGCGCTCGACGGCTTCAATGCTGTACTGGCGAAGAACCCGAACGATCTTACGGCGCTAAAGCAAATCGCCTCCATTAATCGCAACATTAAGAAGTTCGATGTGGCGAAGGAGTACGAAAAGAAGGTGATTGCGATTGCTCCCAACGATCCCGAGGCGTATTACACGGTGGGTTTCGTGGACTGGGTGCTGGCGTACAAGAACGCGACCTCGATTCTTGCCGCTGATGGACTAACCGATGTAGGCGATGGCAATCCTAAGAAGAGCAAGGCTGCGTGTGAGAAGCTGAAGGCCGCTAACTCGGACCTGGTCAATGAGGGATTGCAATATCTGCATAAGGCAGTCGAACTCAATCCAACCTACGACGATGCCATGCAGTACCTGCAGCTGACGTACCGTCGGAAGGCTGACCTGGAGTGTGGCGACGAAGTGGCTCGGAAGGCCGATATGGCTCAGGTCGACGATTGGATCCAGAAGGCTATGGGCGCACGCAAGGCAAATGAACTGAAGAAGGAAAAGGCAACGCAGGGTGGCGTCACGATGCAGTAGCTGCTGTTGCTTGCTGGACCGGAGGCCTCCCCTGATGGGAGGCCTCTCTGCTGTGGCGTGCTTTGGTTGCGAGGGATTGCTGCTGGGGTAAAATTGCCGCTTGCGACGAACGATAAAAAAAGTATTGATTGCAAATCGCGGTGAGATTGCTCTTCGGGTGATTCGAGCGTGCCGCGAGATGGGGTTGGCTACGGTTTCGGTCTATTCGGATGTGGACCGGGGGGCTCTGCACGTGCTGCACGCGGATGAGGCGTACCGGCTGGGTCCTGCGCCCGCGGCGGAGAGTTATTTGCGTGGGGGTTTGATCCTGGAGGTGGCGCGGCGGGCGGGGGCGGATGCGGTGCATCCGGGGTATGGGTTCCTGTCGGAGAATGCGGAGTTCGCGGAGGCTTGTGCCGCGGCGGGGGTGACGTTCGTTGGGCCGCCGGCGAGCGCGATGCGGGTGTTGGGGTCAAAGACGAGGGCGCGGCAGGCCGCGGATGCAGCGGGGATGCCGCGGGTTCCGGGTAGTGTCACGGGATTGGCGGATGTTGCGGAGGCGGTCCGTGTGGCCGCTGGCATTGGGTATCCGGTGATGCTGAAGGCTGCGGCGGGTGGCGGCGGGAAGGGCATGCGTGCCGTGGGGAAGGCTGAGGAGCTTGCGGCGGCGTTTGCAGCGGCGAGCAGTGAGGCGGAGCGGAGCTTTGGGTCGGGAGAGGTTTATCTGGAGAAGTTGATCGAGCGGCCTCGGCACATTGAGATCCAATTGATGGCGGACGAGCATGGGAGTTGCGTGTATCTGGGCGAGCGCGAGTGCTCGGTGCAGCGGCGGCATCAGAAGGTGATTGAAGAGGCTCCGTCTGCGGTGGTGAGCGAGGATTTGCGGCGGAGGATGGGTGAGGCGGCGGTTCGGCTGGCGCTGTCGGCGGGTTATGTGAATGCTGGGACTGTCGAGTTTCTTGTTGATGCCGCGGAGAATTTTTATTTTCTTGAAATGAATACGCGGCTGCAGGTGGAGCATCCGGTGACCGAGATGGTGACGGGGTTGGATCTGGTGCATCTTCAGCTTCGGGTGGCGATGGGGGAGCCGCTGCCGATCAGGCAGGACGATGTGCGGCTGCGCGGTCATGCGATCGAGTGCAGGATTTATGCGGAGGATCCGGAGAATAATTTTTTTCCTTCGCCGGGGCTGATTACGCGACTGGTGCAGCCGGGGGGGCCTGGGATTCGGGAGGACTGCGCGGTGTTTGCCGGGTGGGAGGTGCCGCTCGACTACGATCCGATGCTGTCGAAGCTGGTGGCGTTTGCCGAGACGCGGGAGATGGCGATCGACCGGATGCTGCGGGCGCTCGAGGAGTACGTGATCGGCGGGATCAAGACGAATATTGGCTTGTTCCGGCGGATTCTGTCGGATGGGGACTTTCGCGCGGCGCGTATCGACACGGGGTATTTGGAACGGCTGCTTGCGGCGGGGTCAGCGCCCGTGGATGAGACGGTTCCTGAGAATGTTGTGGCGATAGCTGCGGCGCTTCTTGCGGTGTCGGCTAAGCGGGAGACGGTGCCGGCGGCCGATGGCGCGGCGGAGAGCCGATGGGCCGAAGCGGGACGGCGGGAGGGACTTCGCCTGTGACGGTCTGGCTGGTGATTGGGGGGAAGAAGCAGCGGGTTGAGTTGGGCGGTACGCTCGGTGGGGGTGCTGTTGGTGGTGT
Source organism: Edaphobacter sp. (assembly GCA_025462755.1). GTDB lineage: Bacteria > Acidobacteriota > Terriglobia > Terriglobales > Acidobacteriaceae > Edaphobacter. Next base: position 9,002 of record JAOAPF010000196.1, on the reverse strand, counting down.
GATGGAGGGGGCTGGGGAATGTTTGGTCGATGGGCGCGCGATGAGCGTGGATGTGCGGCTGCTGGAGCCGGGGGTGATGTCTCTTCTGATTACCTCCTCGGAGGGAGAAGGGCGGCAATACCGGTGCGTTCTTGATGGTGATGGGGTGGTGATCGGTGGACGGCGGTATGGTTTTGAGGTGGAGGATCCGCGGTCGCTGCAGGGGAGACGCGGTGCGGGAGCGGGGACGGACGGGCCGCGGCCGGTGAAGGCTCCCATGCCGGGGCGTGTGGTGCGGTTGCTGGTGGAGGCTGGTGAGAGCGTGGACGAGGGGCAGGGTGTGGTGGTGATTGAGGCGATGAAGATGCAGAATGAGCTGAAGTCGCCCAAGGGGGGCCGCGTGGTTCGGGTTGGGGTGGCTGTCGGGGACACAGTTGGGTCCGGGGACGTGCTGGTGGTGGTGGAGTAAGGCTTTTTCATTTTTGTAACCCCCTCCCCCCCGGTGGTATCTTGGGCGCAAATTATCTGGATTCAACGGTTTGCGCGGTAGTAGTGTCTGCAAAATATTCATAACAAATGGGTTGCGTACAAAATATCTGGTATCAATAAGTTAGCCCCTGGAGGGTGTCTACTTCCCCAAGGGCTTGCTTGTGTTTCGATCTTATATATCCATTATATGGGTTGGAGTGTAACTAAAATGCCACGTGGATGTTCTTGGATGGCAAGGGTTTAGGTGATACTGGGGCTTGACAGCCGTTTTTTGGGCGAAAAATGGCAAAAGAAAATATCAGCGACCGGAACGGCAATAGAATGAGTTGCTTGGCCCAGCCTGCTTTAGCCCGACTGGAGAATTTCTGGAGGCTCATGAAAGGCAATCAGGCTGCTCACCTATGTGGTGGTCGAGCAGTTCCACTCGGACGCATACCCTGACGAACAGATGTTCCGATTCAACAACCGCGCAACCAAAGACAATCCGCTTGATGACCCGGATAGATTCATGCTGACTGTATCGCAGATTCAGGGAAGAGACTGTGACCTATGCAGAACTGACTGGCATGAAGCTGGCGAACTCAGGCGTAGCAGGGGGGCGTCTTCATAGCACCATCGTAGCGCGATCAGGTATACACTGCTCAAAATTTTATACAGGGAGTGCAGTTCGCGAGAATGCATTGTCTCGTATTTCCTCCATATAGCAATCGCTCCCTAATTCATCGAGAGCTTTCATGCTAAATGGACCCCCCTTATCCCTCAACTTGAGCAAGCACTCTTGTCCCAACTCAACCATTCCAGCGTTATTCCACATACGGGAAAGTGGCTTTCTTGTCTTCCGAATACCCCTATTCTGGGAAGCCTTCAGGCTTTCTCTAGCAGCTAGGTCCGCTGCCTGTAATGGCGCTAGTGTCTTATCCCCGAAAGATATTCCTGCAAGCTGATTACGCTCTATAACCTTCAAAAAAACATGGTCGCGTACATCGTTGTAAGCCCGCAAGATGTCCGCGTCGTTGGCCCCGCTTTCAAACCAGCATTTTGCCCGGTGAGAGTTCTTTCTACAGAGTCGAACCAGTCCCACGAGGACGTGCCTAAGCGCGAGTCGGTACGGATCATCGCGATGTGAATTGGGAAATATCTCACGGTAAAGCTGTATGTCAACCGCAGTCGCGAACGCTGCGACGGGCGGCTTTGAACAGAGAATATCTACGAGATTCTGCATCAACTGGTTGCAATCTGACTTTTCCCATTTTTCGAACTGCCCCTTTTGACACTCGCAGTCAGTAGAGCGAAATGGTTGCTCCAAATGCCTAGTGGCCCGAACCCATAGGTTCTCGATAACTGTCATGTGGAAGGCTTCGCCTAGCACCCCGCCGCACACAGCGTATTCATTCATAAGCGGATCAGCGCTGTCATCGAAGTACGCATGGATCACAGCGTTGAGATAGATGTCGTCAGCATTGCGCGAGCCTCTCTCTGTCCGCGCGAAATCAGACTCTAGCGGACACCCATTCTTCACATTGCTGGGTCCGATAATCTTACATTTTCCTCTGCCAACAACATTCACTTTCCTCCGACGCGGGTGCGTCAAGTATGTTTGCACCCGTGGATGTTGTTGGCTAACAAGGGTTTAGGTCACAGGGGGGGGGCTTGACATGCGTTGTTTGGGCAAAAAATGGCAAAAGAAAATACGGGAGGAGCACAGGGCATTAGAATGAGTTGCTTTCTCGGGTCCACGGCATTTGTAGAAATCTGCGGATGCTCTCAGTTCAGCGACCATCTCAGCTACTCAGCTACGCTGGCGGTCCTGCTATTGATTTAGCCGAGAGGCAAAGCCCTTCTCAACCGTTGGGGTGCACGGAATCTGCGCCATCCCTTGGTTCTGGTCGAGGTTCATCGCTGGCTTTAACAGGCTGAAATTGACGCCCTTGCCGTCGAAGGTTACGAGCATGTCGCGATATCGAAGTACGCGCGGGGAGACGATGGAATCTGGCTTTCCGCAGGTTGCGATAAACCCCGCTGGGGTAGACAAGCTGCCGCCGTTGACAGCTTGCGTGACGGCTTCTTCGCGATTTACTTTTCGGTCCAACCAATCCACGCAGTGCCGATAGGCATAAGGCAGTGTCCCGATAACAACTGCAAGCACCAGCCACCATGTTTTTTTCACGCCAACTCCAGCGTTCCAGTGAAGTAACGACCCAACAGCATTATTTTTGATGCGGTTGCTCGCGTCGCTCATGGTCTAAGTGAAGAAGCTCTGCAAGGCGATCAACGAGCGCCACCCGTCATCCATTGTCCGCTGCCCTGTCACGATAATCTCATTCCTGTTTCCCGTTGTCACTACCGGCCGGGCCTGAGAGCATGGCTGGCATGGTCAAGAAACGATCCGATCCAAATAGCCGTTCCAGCAAGTTCCGGCAGTGGAACTTATTCAGAGGCTCAAAAGCATCCATTCGCCCGCATAGGAAGAGACGCGGGCACTTCGTGCGGCGGGAGTCTGTATCGGATGTGGCGCCAATCCCTGCCAGTGTAGAAATCCGCGGCGCGCCTCAAGCTAAGCTCATGGTGTGCTAAGTACGTTCTGCCGTCCATGTTGTTGGAATATTAAGGTTTAGCTAATTTGTGGACTTGGCGTGAGTTTTTTGGATAGAAAAAAAGGCAGAATTCAGGTGGTTGGGTATAGGCTAGGATTCTTCATTCCTGGTCTGCGTGCGGTCTGCGATTTTGTTTCGCTGGTAGATTTGGGAATCTGATGGGTTATCTCTGGTTGCTGCGTGACTTTGCGCCCCGGGGTTTCCGAAGGGTTACAATCCCCGTACCGTCTTTTGGGCTCTATTTAAGAAACAATCGACGGAGTCCGTGCGTACTTCGTGCAGGCTCCCCACAGTAATGAACCGCGCGTGATCCAAATGTTGACTTGCCGACCGACCGGACGATGGTTGAAGGACAACTCCTCCCGGACGTGTGTTCATGCGCTTGAAAGAAATGTGAAGCAACTGCGGGTTGCGCCTTCGCGGGATTGGAAGCGGCTGTCTTCCTCTTCATGGTTCCTTCTTGGCATTCTGCTGTGCGTCGTGATCCGTCCGGCTGCGGCGGCGCAGCCTGCGGTGAAGAACGTATTGGTGTTGCATAACTGGTCTAATCTCCCCGCGTCGTGGGCGATTATGGAATCGACGGTGCGCGCTCGCGTTCCAGAGCAGGTCAACTTTTATAGCGCGTCGGTCGAAAACCCGCGATTCGACGAAGAAGTTTACCGGAAGAGCCTGGCAGAGACTCTCGGCCGCGGGTATGGTGGAGTAAAGCTGGACCTTGTGATTGCATCGACGTATCCGGTGCTTCAGTTCGCGATGCAATACCGTGACAAGATGTTTCCGGGAGTGCCGATCGTCTTTACCGATGTGAGCCGTCAGCAAGCACAGGAGATGTGGCCTGACGTCACCGGTGTGGTCAGTGTCCTGGGGATGCGGGAGACGATCGACCTCGCGCTTCGCCTCCATCCAGATACAAAAGCGGTCGCAGTCATCACAGGGGTTACCGGGTGGGACAAGTACTGGCTGACCGTTGCACAGTCCGAACTTCTTCGGCATCGGGATAAGGTGAGAGAGATCGACCTGATCGGACCTACCGGAAATCAGATCCTTGAGCAGGTTGCTCAGCTTCCTCCTCATACTGTGGTTTTGTTTCAGCTCAGGCCGGATGACTTCAATCAGCCTGCGGTCGACCCGATTGACGTCCTGACTGCGGTGGCACAGCGGGTGCCGACCTATTCCGCCTGGCCAGGGCTTGCCATGAATCATGGGGGCGTTGGTGGTGCGTATCGTGACATGCCGAAAGACGCTGTGTTGAATGGGGGAATCGTGGCCCGGGTGCTGTCCGGGGAACGGCCGGAGAACATTCCAATTGTGCGGGACTCCGATCTTCGGGTTCATGCGGACTGGCGGGCGCTTCGGCGCTGGCACATCGCGGAATCGGCATTACCGGCAGGGAGTGTAATCGAGTACCGGCAGCCTACCTTCTGGCAGCGCGAACGGAAATACATTGTTATCGCCGCGATACTGATTTTCGGGCAGGCGCTGTTGATTGCGGGCTTGCTGCTGCAGCGAACGCGCAAACGGAAGGCGGAAGCTGTGCTGCGGGAGAGCGAGGAGCGCTTCCGAGTGATGGCCGATATGACTCCGTCGCTGGTGTGGATGTGCGATGCCCGCGGCCGGATTACCTATCTGAATGACCGTCGCATTGCGTTTACGGGCCCTGATTCAGGCGAAGGGTACGGCGACAACTGGATCACGTATGTTCATGCGGAAGATGTAGAGCGTATGTTGGGCACTCTCTATGAGGCGCTGAAGAGCAAACAAGCGTTCTCGCAAGAGTACCGCCTGCGTCGAAGCGATGGATTCTATCGTTGGATGTTCGATGTTGCCTCCCCGCGGGTGAACGGCGATGGATCGTTCGGAGGATTTATTGGCTCGGCTATTGATACAACCGATCAGAAGCTTGCCCAGCAGGCGCTCGAAAAAGTCAGTGGTCAACTGATCGAGGCGCAGGAGAAGGAACGCAGCCGGATTGCGAGAGACCTGCATGACGACATCTGCCAGCGGCTGGCGCTGCTGTCGATGGAGATTGAGCGGGCAAATCGCTCTTCGAATGGGTCATCTGCCGCGACGAAACAGAATCTCGACGATATCCGGAAACACTGCTCTGAAATTGCCGGGGATGTTCAATCTCTGTCGCACCAGCTGCACTCCGCCACGCTCGATTACCTGGGGGTTGTGGCAGCGGTACGAGCGTTCTGCAGCGAGGTCTCGAAACAACACCAGGTAAGTATCGCGTTCACAGAAAGGAGGGTGCCGAAGCATCTGCCGAAAGATATCTCGCTGTGCCTGTTTCGCGTGGCCCAGGAAGCTCTGCACAATGCGGTGAAGTATAGCGGAACCAGCCAATTTGCCGTGGCCTTGTTCGCGACAGAAGATGAGGTTCAACTGGTGGTGCGGGATGGGGGCGCAGGCTTCGATTTTGGCGAAGCGAAGAAGAATCGGGGGCTTGGCCTGGTGAGTATGCAGGAACGAATCAACCTTGTTCAGGGAAGATTTGCCGTCGACTCGAAACCCGGCAAAGGAACGAGAATCTTTGCTGCGGTGCCATTCGTTAGTGAGAGCGAAAGCTCTCCAGAGGATGCGGCGGGGAAGAAGGCTGCGCAAGGGGTGGTGTGAGTCGAACTGTTGTTCACCGAGCTGCGGGATTTCTTGATTGTGACTGCCGGTCGATCCTCTGCGTCAGGTTTGGTGATCAAGGGGCGGGCGGGTTCGTCACCTTATACTGAGAGAAGAGATTGATCAGGTGCGCTCCTGTCGGGCGCTCGTCTTTTATTGGGGAGTTTCATGGCAGTACTTATTGAAGCAATTAATATCAAGCGGAAGATTTTGTTTGAGTTCGAAAACGCTCCGTATGCTTGTCTGGATTCCGACATCACTACTCCTACGGCTCGCGGCGGACAGACTCTGGTGCGGTTGAAGATGAGGAACCTGCTGACGAGCGCGGTGTTTGAGAAGACGTTCAAGGCGAATGACAAGTTCAAGGAGCCGGACCTTCAGGTAGTCCCGGCCTCGTATCTTTATAGCGATGGCGATGGTTCGCATTTTCTGGATCAGGAGAGCTACGAGACGCTTACTCTTGACGAGGGGATGATGGGGAATGCGCTGGAGTTCCTGATTGAAGGCGCTCTGATTCAGTTACACAAGTACAACGGCAATCCCATTGGTTTAGAGCTGCCGATGTTTGTTGAGCTGAATGTTGTTGAGGCAGAGCCGGCGACGCGTGGCGACTTTTCGAGCGGAAGCGGGACGAAGATGGCCAAGCTGGAGACGGGTCTGGCGATTCGCGTTCCGCCCTTCATCAAAGAAGGGGAAAAGGTGAAGGTGGCGACGGAGAACGGGGAATTTGCCGGGCGCGCTTGAGCGGCGCGAAAGATCCTGAGGATTCGTGAAGATTTCTGTTGGGAGCTTTGGCGGAGGCGGGCTACAATCCGTCAGCGCTAAATTGCCATTTTGCCGGGGGTTTCGCGAGATGGTGAACGCGCGCGCGAGGAGAGAGCGATGAGCGATATGGCGGCAGTGCAAGGGCGATCTGCAGGAGCGGGTTTGAGCCAGGCGGAGCGCGTGGTGGATACGTTTATCGCTCCGACGAAGACCTTCACGGATATATTGCGCGACTCGAGCTGGTGGCTGCCGTATTTGTTGAGTGCGGCGCTGGGGCTGCTCTTTGCTTATGTGATTTTGAACAAGGTTGGCTTGCCGACGCTGGTGGATGGCGTGGTGCATCATTCAAAGTCGCTCGAGGATGCTCTGGCGAATGCGGCGCCGGCGGATGCGGCGAAGATGAGGTCGAGGATCGAGACGCAGTTTAAATTCTCGTATGCGTTTCCGGTGCTTGGATTGCTGTTTGGGGTGATATGCGCAGGGGGGCTGATGGCGACGGCCAATTTCGTCTTTGGCGGACACGCAAAATATAAGCAGATGCTGGCGGTTTGGTTTTATGGGACTCTGCCGCTGTTCTTGTTTAATCTGCTTGTCATTATTTCGGTTTATGCAGGCTTATCGGGGGATTCGTTTGATATTCAGAATGCCATTGGGACGAATATCGGGTACTACCTTTCAGGGAGCGAGCTGCCGCACTGGCTGTTGGCGTTACTGTCGGCGATGGATGTGTTTGCGTTCTGGTCGGCGGTGTTGTTGACAATTGGTGTGTCGATCGTGGCGGGGATCAAGCGAAGCTCGGCGGCGTTCGTGGTGTTTGGGTGGTGGTTTGTATATGTTCTGCTCAAAGTGGCGGGCGCGGCTATCAGCGGTTGACGCTGTTGATGGGAACGGAATGGCGGCGTGAGACAAGGCCCGGATCGAGTCCGGGCCTTTTGTGTGCGATGACGAAGTGACTGATGGACTGAGGAGAATTCAGCGATTTCTCGATAACTCATCCCAATGTTTCGGGTTTATGTGGCCCCAGTGTGGCTTCGGGTACTCTCTGCTCCTTGCCGGTGGTGTTCACACCGTCGCAATTCGCGACGCGTACGACGACCCTTACAGTTACTGATTCCATATCCGGCACTTCTCAGGCAATTGCGCTGACGGCGATAGGGGAACCGTGAGCACTCGCTGACGACCAGGCCCGGATCTGGTCCGGATCTGGTCCGGATCGGGTCCGAGCCGTTTTACTCAGGTCGCGATGCAGGTGTGGGTTATTCGGTCCAGCGCTTGAAGACGAGGGAGCCGTTGGTGCCGCCGAAGCCGAAGGAGTTTGAGAGGGCGTAGTCGATCTTCAGGTGCTGGGGCTTGGTGGGGACGTAGTTGAGACGGCACTGGGGGTCGAGCTCGACGATGTTCATGGTGGGTGGTGCGGTCTCTTCGAGCATTGCCATGATGGTGATGCCGGCTTCGAGGCCGCCTGCGCCGCCGAGGAGGTGGCCGGTCATGGATTTGGTGGAGCTGACGAGGAGCTTGTGGCTGAGGGCGTGTTCGCCGAAGAGGGTTTCGATGGCTTTGGACTCGAGTGCGTCGCCGAGGGGCGTTGAGGTGGCGTGGGCGTTGAGGTAGTCGATCTGTTCGGGGGCGATGCCGGCGACTTTGAGAGCGTGCTTCATGGAGCGGTAGCAGCCTTCGCCCTCGGGGGCCATGCCGGTCATGTGGAAGGCGTCGGCGGAGAGGCCGTAGCCGACGATTTCGGCGAGGATCTTTGCTCCGCGGGCTTTGGCGAACTCGAGCTCTTCGAGGATGAGAATGCCTGCGCCTTCGCCGACGACGAAGCCGTCGCGATCCTTGTCCCAGGGGCGGCTGGCGTGGGTGGGGTCGTCGTTGCGCGTGGAGAGGGCGCGCATGGAGGCGAAGCCTGCTACTCCGAGCGGAGTGATGGAGGCCTCGGTGCCACCGGCGATCATGGCGTCGGCGTCGCCGCGCTGGATGAGGCGGAAGGCGTCTCCGATGGCGTGGGCGGAGGTGGTGCAGGCGGTTGCGGTGGCCTGGTTGGGGCCGCGCGCGCCGTATTTGATGGAGACGTGGCCGGCGGCGAGGTTGATGATGGCACCGGGGATGAAGAAGGGCGAGACCTTGCGGGGGCCGCCGTTGAGCAGATTGATGTGCTCGCGTTCGATGACGTCGAAGCCGCCGATGCCGGAGCCGATGTGGACGCCGATGCGATCGCGATTTTCGTCGGTGACCTGGAGGCGGGAGTGTGCCATGGCCTCGGTTGAAGCGGCCAGGGCGAAATGGATGAAGCGGCCCATCTTGCGGGCCTCTTTTTTGTCCACGAAGAGGAGCGGGTCGAAGTCTTTGACCTCGGCGGCGAAGCGAACAGGGTGGCCGGTGAGATCGAAGGCTTTGATCTCGGCCATACCGCTTTTGCCGGCCAGGAGACCCTTCCAGACCTCAGGGGTGGTTTTGCCGACCCCGCAGAGTAGCCCGAGGCCGGTTACGACGACGCGACGTTGCTCCATTTTTTATTTTGCCGCCTTCTGGTTCTTTTCGATGTAATCGACGGCGTCCTTG
>JAOAPF010000171.1 GCA_025462755.1 Edaphobacter sp. | reverse complement strand
GTTTCGCACCGACCAACCACGGCCGTCACAATTCCAGGAAATGTCTTCACGCTACCCATCGTCGCAACCGCGTCGGGGTATCTCCGGGCGATAGGACGAATCTCGAGCGCCAGTTTCGCCGCAGCGGCCAGCGCATCTCGACGCACGCCCATCGGAGTCGAGCCCGAGTGCGCCTCCTGTCCATGAAAGGTAATCGCATGCCGCTCGACCCCTTTAGTGCCAAGCACAACGCCGAGCGGAAGCTGCATGCTTTCAAGAACAGGTCCTTGCTCGATATGCAGTTCCAGATAAGCAGCTACATTGCTGCGTTCAGCGCCAGCATCACCAACCCGATCGACATCGACACCACAGTTCCGAAGAGCATCCTCCAAACGAACTCCATCGCGATCGGTACGAACACGGTCAACCGCAATAGTGTGAGTACCGGCAAACGCCGAAGACCCAAAAAGGCTCCGGCCAAAGCGGGCGCCCTCCTCATCAGCCCAGTCGACCAGCCGAATCGTAACGGGTGGCCTGCCGTGAAACTCCTCAGAGAAGCCGCGCAGCACCTCAAGCCCCGCAAGAACGCCCAGGCAACCATCCAGCCAACCGCCGTTCGGTACCGAATCGAGATGACTTCCCAGAACAAGCGCGCGTTCGGAATCGCCTCGAAGCGTCGTCCAGGAGTTCCCCGCCGCGTCGTAGTGATGCTCTACCGGCAGGCCCTCCAGTTTGTCTTGAAACCAGGCGCGCGCCTTCAACCAGACTGGACTCCATGCAAGACGTTGGGCGCCAAAATCATCGCCCGTCAAGGCGCGGAGTTCCTGGAGGTCCGAAATTACCCTGTGTGAATCAACCGCCATGCTCCTCCTCCTGAAATTGAAAGGTTACTCCGAGACATTTAGTCCTTAAAGCCGCACCAGCGGCGAACACCGAGGCGGAAACGACAAACGCGAACGTGGCAACAAGCGATGCTGCGGATCAGTTTCATGAATGTCCTCTACTGGCTGAATGCCCTACAGCCTCCTCTCACCTGACTAGTCGGAGACCCGAGCGCTCGCCTGCCGAAGCGTCTCTGCTGCCGACTCCGGCGTAATGTCCCGCTGCGGAGACCCCAGCAGTTCGTACCCCACCATAAACTTCCGAATGCTCGCCGATCGCAGCAGAGGAGGATAAAAGTGAGCATGAAACTGCCACTCCGGATACTCCTCCCCATCGCACGGCGCAGGATGCAGACCCATCGAATAAGGGAACGGAGCATCAAAGACATGATCATACGTTGCAGTAACCGCCCGCAAAATAGCCGCGAAGTCCCTCCGCTCCATCTCCGTGAATGCCTGAAGCTCAGCAACATGCCGCCGCGGCAGAACGATCACCTCAAACGGCCACACCGCCCAGAAAGGAACCATCGCTACAAAGCTCGCATTCCGCGCCACCACACGCTCACCGAGCGACTCTTCCATCTCCCGGTACTCGCACAACAACACAGCGCCGTTCTTTTGAAAATACTCGCGCTGACCGCCCAACTCCGCCACCACCTCGTTCGGAACCGACCGGCTGGCCCATATCTGTCCATGGGGATGCGGATTGCTCGCCCCCATCATTGCCCCACGGTTTTCAAAAATCTGCACATAGCCAATGTCATCCTGTGACCCCAACTCCACGCACTGCTCAACCCACACATCCACAACCGCGCGAATCTCCGCGACAGACATCTTCGCCAAAGTAAGGTCATGCCGCGGCGAGAAGCAGATCACCCGGCACACACCGCTCTCCCCTTCGGCCACCAGCAAGCCCTTGCCGCCCTCATCGCTCGAAAATTGCGGCGTATCCAGCTTCAACGCCGCAAAATCATTTTCAAAAACATACGTGCTCGTGTACTTCTCCGTCCGCACACCACCAGCCCGAAGATTCCCAGGACAAAGATAGCAATCCGGATCGTAGCGCATCGCAACCGGCGCAGCCTTCGTCTCCGTCTGTCCCTGCCACGGCCGCTGCGTCCGATGCGGCGACACCAGCACCCACTCCCGCTTTAAAGGATTGAACCGCCGATGAGGATTCTCGAGAGCCAGCGGGTTCACGCGACGCCGCCCTTCGCCGCCAGCGCAAACGCCCCATCCGACGGCGTACACACAAAGCAGTCCGCCTCAATCCCCGTCTTCGCCGCATACCCTCGCCGCAGTGTCGCAACGAATTTCTCCGCCGCCTCCGCGCGAACAACATTCACCGTGCACCCGCCAAATCCGCCCCCGGTGATGCGCGCACCAAAACACTCCGCCTGCTGCATGGCGATCACAACCAGCTCATCGACCTCCTCGCAACTCGCCGCAAAATCGTCCCGAAAGCTCGAATGCGCCTCCACCATCAGCGTTCCAAACCTTGCCATATCACCCCGCAAGAGCGCCTCCCGAGCCTCTAGAACCCGCGCATTCTCCGTGATGATATGCCGGCACCGCTTGAAACTCGCCGCCGACATCATGTCCCTGCAAGCCTCAAGATCATCGAGCGTCGCATCTCGCAGAAGCTCCACTCCAGTCCGCTCCCGCCGCAGCACCGCCTGCCCCGCCTCCACCTCGGCGCTTCGGTCGCCATACTCCCCCGTCGCCACCGCATGCTTCACCATCGAATTGCAGATCACCACCCTCACCTCGTCCGGCAAAGGCAGCAGCCCATACTCAAGCGACCGGCAATCCAACAGCATCACCCGATTCGCCACAGAACCCACAACAACGAACTGATCCATGATGCCGCTCTTCGCGCCGACGTACTCGTTCTCAGCCCGCCGGCAAAGAGTCGCAATCTTCTCCAGCGGCAACTCCATGCCCGCGTGGCCCAACAAAGCCATCGCCGTCGCAACCTCAACCGACGCCGACGAACTCAGCCCCGCTCCCAGCGGCACATCTCCGGCCAGGCTCATGCTGAAGCCACCGACAACAACTCCCTCCTCACGAAGGCTCCACAGCACGCCGGCAGGATAATCACACCACCCCCCAACCGGTTTTCGCGTCAAAGAAGCGATTTCGAAGCCAACCTCCTCGTCATAGTTCGCCGAATAGAAGACCGCCCGCCCATCCTCTCGCGCACTCACAACAGCGACGGTCTCAAAATCAATCGCCATCGGCATCACGAACCCACCCGTATAGTCGGTATGCTCGCCAATCAGATTCACCCGCGCCGGAGCGGCAAAGCCTCGCCCCTCCCGCCCAAAGCGCTGCTGATGCACCCGCAGCGCCTGTTCCTTCTCGACCGTCATTCACAGCACCTGCTTCGTTGGAATTGCAAGACAAATTCATCCTACAACCCCGCGGCCCGCCTAACCGGGCTTGTGACCCTTCTTCGTTCCTGCAGGTGAAACGCCCATACGTCGAATCTCGCTTCCCGCCATCAGAAACGCACCGACCCCGTACGTATAGCTCGCCGTAGCTTTGAACGGAGCCGGCTCCGCTCCCGTCTGCTGAATGCATCCCAGCCGACCATCCGCATACACATGCTTCAGCATCCCCGCCCAGGCCTTCTCCACCACAGGGCGATAGACCTTCCCATCCAGCACGCCCTGATTGATCCCCCACGCCAGCGCATAGGTAAACAACGCAGACCCCGAGACCTCCGGCTCAGAGTAGTTCCCCGGATCAAGCATCCCAGCCCTCCAAAGCCCATCCGGCCCCTGCAACGAAGCCACACGCGCCGCCATCTCCTTCAACTGCGTCACGTACTTCACCCGCGCCGGATCATCCTTCGGCAGATAGTCGAGCGTTCTCGCAATCCCGCCCATCACCCATCCATTGCCCCGCGACCAGAACATCTTCTTGCCATTCGCCTCGGTCTTCGTCAGATAATCCGCATCCCGCGCATACAGATGTTCCTGCTTGTCATAGAGCAAATCCGAGGTCTTCGCCCACTCCTCATTCAGATAGCCGATGTACTTCCGATCACCGGTTGCCGCATACATCCTCGACCACACCGGCGGCGCCATGAACAAAGCATCGCACCACCACCAGATCACCGGCTTTCCAGGCTTCTTGGAAACGTGAGGCTCAGGCAGCAGAGCATCCAGCTCAGATCGCGTAGGCGCAATCATCGCCGGATCCTTCTTCAACAGATAAAGCTCCAGATAAGTCTGCCCCACGCTCTGGTCATCCGCATCCGGCAGATGCGACCGAAGCTGCCAGTCGAACTTTCTCCCCATTGCCTCCATGGCCTCGCGATACTTCGCATCGCCCAGGGAATCCGAAGCCGCCATAAAGCCGCTGTAAAGCACACTCCACGTCCAAATCCTGTCGAAGTACACCTGCGACCGCGCCAGCTGCCAATCCCCAACCTTCCGCATCGCGGTACCCACCGCAGCAGGATCAAGCGAAGCGGACAAGTCCGTCGCAATCAGACCACCATCATCCGGATCATCCCCGAAGTGCCGCGAATTGTCCTTCGCAATCCCCGCCAACTGCTGGGGCGTGGCATTCTCCATCGAAACCCGCTGCGCCACGGCCTGCATCCCAAAACCTGCCAGCAACACCGGCCAGAGTACGCTCTGCTTCCACCCGCGATGGACCACTCTCATCCTCCTCTAAGGAATCACCCGTACAAGAAAATCGGACAGATGCGGATCAATCGCAATCTGCCCGCTAGAAGAAAATCTTTCATTCATTTGGCATCACGTAGTGTGTCAGTCTGTGCTTCTTCCTGCGCGCGGCCAAATGCTTAGACCAAAGCGGTCGATTTGTAGGGCTTGCACAGAATCTATGGGACTCCGAAAACGAATGTCAATAGAAATATTATTCCTCTAACTAAATACACCCCACATACCCTGGAATCCCCGCACTTGACATCACCCCATCGCAGGGAACCCCGACGGGAGGATTGAACAACCTTGATCAAACGTAGATGGGATACGAGACCCATATATTATGCGGCAACTTCCTACAGTCTGGGCTTTCATAGGTATGGAATCAACGCGGTAATGGGCAGCCTTGAGCCCGATGCGGCCAACCTCCCTCACGAGGTGAGTATCGTTCTCGAGGCGACTGCACCGACGTAAGACATGGCACGCAAACTTGCTGAGTTGAGCCGCCAACCATTGCTCCATTACCCGATTGAGGAGTGGACCGGTTCGATTACTGCCTTTGAGTGCCTTCTCGTAACCATCGGAAATAATTTATCCTCCTTCGGCACGCATACTCACCGAAGCGAACTCTTCCCTACTGCTCTGCGTGCCCGAGCTATCGGCGTGATCTATTCGATTGACCGTTTGACTGCGGCGTTTAATGGCTATCTCATCGGGTTCATCATGGTCAGGGTCTAACCGGCGTGCTCATCTTTGTGACCTGCGCGTCGCTCCTCAATATGATTTCGATCGCGATTTATGGTCCAAGGACACGCGCACTGGCGAGCGAGAAGATAAGAAGCGATGTATTTACTCAAGGCTAGCTCGCGAGGTCAGATCGCCGTGAGCCCAGCAGTATCAACCAAATGTGCGGAAGACCTCCAACGAGATTTCTTCTTGCCGTCTCGCCTATCCTTAGATGATGGGGTGCGGAGCATCGGTCATGCGGCTGCCCTTTGTGTTCGCAATCAAGGTGTTGACGCTTCGGGCAATTTCGGTCAACGCGTCATATCGCCAGAAATTCTTCTGTAATCTCTGCGCCTGTTCCCGATATTGCGAACCGCCCAGAACGGTGTGCACCGCAGTTCGAATCTGTTCCGGGGTGGGACGCCTGGTCCCTAGATTAATGCCCGCGCCTGTCCAGCCTACCCGGGCAGCGGTAAAAGCCTTTTCTTCTGTGTCGCCGGCAGCCACAAGGGGCACACCAAAACTGAGCGCCTGTTGCACTGCACCGTATCCGCCATTGGTAATCAATACATCCACCTTTGGCAGGAGCGGAACAAAAGGAACGAACGCTTCGACCTTCGCATTGGGGGGAGTAATCAGGTCTCCTGTATCGGCGCGTCCTGTCGCAGCGATCACAAGAGCATTGTCGTCTGCCAGGGCGGTGAGCGCAGGCTGAACCAATTCTTGCAAATCGAAGTTTGCGAGTGTGCCCTGAGTTACAAGGACGACTGGTTTTGAGCCGTCCAGCTCGTTCCACCACGCAGGCTCTTTGAAGTCGGCGGATTTGTTCGGCAACACCGGTCCTACAAATTCGACCTTCGACGGCATATCGCTGCGCGGAAACTCGAACGCGTCACCGGTGAACTGCAGAAATAAATCAGGCACGGTGTAGATGGAGTCGGCCCAGAAACCGGATATAGAGGGCGCGCCGCACTCAGCGAGTGCCAGATTCAGTTGATCGGCTATCGGTTGAAAGGCACTCTCTAGTAGAAAGTGTTCTTCCTTGTTACGCTTCCGACCTTCTGGCGTAGCATCGTGCGTAGTAAGTCCACAATCGATACTCCGAAGAATCAGCGGGGTCACTCCGCAGCCTATGACGGGCGGCCGATTTTCTTCAGGCCCTAACAGCATCGGAAAGCAGCCGAGGTACATTGAGGATGTCAGGATTAAATCTACCGGTGTTTCTTCCAGAATTTGTTGGAGGCGGCGATGCTGATCGGGAAGCGGATCGATAAACCAATACTTCAGATTATTTAGGATGCGATCCCTTTCTGTCGGTACTCCCTTTTCCGCGGAACTCTGTGGAGTCCTGTAGTCGATGTTGGCTCTCCCGGTCATGGCGGCGAAGCGAAGACTGGTTGTCTCGACCTGCGAGCGAAAAATTTCTCCGGTGTGAAATGTGACGGTATGGCCCAGACCTGCCAAATGGAGGCCTACCGATAACATCGGAGTTACGTGGCCGGGATTCGGGAAGGCGCAAATTAGGATGTTGCTCAACGAGATCTCCTTCAACTGTTCGGGATAGTGCGGCCCTCTCTAGATCTCGATTTTTGAGAAGAAGTAGGCGCCTGTCATAAGGAATATGGCCGCCAGGGAACATAGCAGCAAGCTATCCAGGGAGTAGCTGAAGTGCCAAACACCGAGCAGTGTCCCCCGCAGACCATCGACTCCATAGGAGAGCGGATCGATGTGCGTAATCACACTCAACACTGTGGACAGATGACTCAGTGGATAAAGAGCGCCGGAAAGAAAGAACATCGGCATCACCAGGAAATTCGAGGCGAGGTTAAGACCCTCCATGTCTTTGATCATCGAACCCAGCGTCATTCCAAGCGCCGCGAAGGGGATGGCGATCATGGCTACAAAAGCGAACGCCGGCACAAGGTTGATCCAGTGCTGTGGCCGGAACCCCGCGAGAATGCACACCAGAAGAATCAGTGCTCCCTGGAACATGCCTATGGTTGCTCCGCCGAGCGTGCGTCCTATCATGAGATAAATTCGAGGCACCGGCGCAACCAGGGTCTCCTTCAGGAATCCGAACTGGCGATCCCAGAGCACGGCGATCCCAGAGAACATGGAGCTGAGGAGAACGGTCATACCGACCACACCCGGCGCCAGGAACTGTAGATAATTTCCTTCTCCGGCCTTCTCGAAGACTGGACCGAAGCCGAAACCGAAAGCTAATAAGTAGAAGGTCGGTTGCGCCAGCGAGAAGATGATCTGTACCCGCGAGCGAACATAACGTTTGACTTCACGTAACCATAGTATGTAAATCGCATTCATCGGCTACTCCCTAACATCTGGGCAATCTCCCGCACCTGGTCGTTGGAACTTGGACTTTCATCGCGCAGGGATGCGCCGGTAAGCGCCAGAAACGCGCCTTCCAGCGACTCGGTCTCCGTCTGCGCCTTCAACTCGGCTGCCGTGCCTTGCGCGATTAATTCTCCGTGATCGATGACCGCGATCCTGTGGGCGACACGTTCGGCCTCGTCCATGTAATGCGTGGTGAGGAAGATCGTGGTGTTCTCCGTCTCATTCAGATACTTCACATGTGTCCAAAGCTGGCTTCGGCTCTGCGGATCGAGGCCCAGGGTGGGTTCGTCGAGAAAGAAGATCTTCGGCATGTGCAGCAGTCCACGGGCGATCTCGAGCCGGCGTTTCATGCCGCCGGAGAACTGCTTCACGAAATCCTTGCGCCGGTCCCACAGCTCGAAGATGGTGAGCAGCTCCTCGATTCGCCCGGCCCGAAGTTTCCTTGGCATCCCGTAGAGAATCCCGTGCAACTCCATGTTTTCGTACGCAGTCTGCTGGTCATCCAAGCTGGGATCCTGAAACACGATTCC
>JAOAPF010000139.1 GCA_025462755.1 Edaphobacter sp. | reverse complement strand
GGCACGTCGATTCTCCAGCAGACCTCAACCTTCTGACTCGTCCGCATGATTTCACTCCAGACAGCTGCATTTCTTGGATCCGTCGCGACATCTAACCGGTCCACCACAGTCATCCCTCTGCTAAAGTCGCTGCTGCACTCGATCGCTACATAGTGCCGGCTCTCATCCAGCTTTATCGTCGGATCAAGCAGCACTGCCATTGCCACAGGGTCCGGCAGCGAGATGCCGTGTTCGCCGGTCTGGGCCAGTCTGCAATCTGGAGTTCTCGCTCCAGCGGCTTCGCAGCTCCGCTGTAGACCGGCACTTCCGCACCGCATAGCTCCACCGTGAACAGCGCGTTTCTTGTCGCTTGCTCTACTGCGACGTTGCCGGCGACGGTAGTGATCGCTCTCACTTCAACGTCCGGCGAGCGCAGAGCCATGATTAACGCGACGGCGTCGTCGGAGGCCGTGTCTGTGTCGATGAGAATAGGGCGGCGCTGATCGTTCATCTCAGAAATGCGTTCACCATGATTGCCTGAACTGGCTCGGTACGGTTAAGCGGCTCTCCTAATGTTCCATCGCATCCTGTCTGGCCGCGATTCGCATTGCCAGGTGAGCCGATGGACCTCCCAGCGTCTCTGCAGGCGCTGAGAGCGCATGAGTCGAAGGCGTTACCTTGAAATGCCGGCCAAAAAAATCCGAAGTCAACCCATACGCTGTAACCCAACTCCGGTGCACGAGAAACCCATGAATCTCATCCGGAAACACATGTTCCTCAAACTCCACCCCCTGAGCACGCAACGCTGCTGCCATCCTCACCGTTTGTGAGAACGCCACATTCCGGTCGTCGTCCCCCTGGATCAGCAGTACAGGCGACTTCCATGTCTTTACCGACGCCAGCGGCGAAGACTCGAACGCGATCCGAGTCACATTCGGGTCAGCAGCCGTATCGCCACCTGCTTGCTGATTGAGCCGCGCGGCCCAGTCATGGACTCCATGGAAGTCCACACCTGCGGCAAACAAATCTGACGAGCGCGCCAAAGCCAATGCCGTCAGATACCCTCCATAGCTGCCACCCCAGGCTCCGATTCGGGCCGGATCGACGTCCGGACGATTCCGCATGTAGAGTCCGGCGCCTTGCACATCGTTGTACTCGCTCGCACCGCCCGGTCCATAGTTCAAAGCCTCGCGAAAGTTCAACCCATATCCGATTCCGCTGCGATAGTTGACTGACAGCACGACATAGCCTAGGCTCGCCAGGTACTGGTTCATCGCGTAAGCATTCGAGTAGTAATCCATATAGTGGTAGCCCAGCAGCATCTGTCGGCGCGAGCCGCCATGAAAGAACACCAACGCCGGATGTTGCTTGCCATCATTCGCGGTCGCCGGCAAAAATAGCTGCCCATGGATCTTCATTCCATCTGCCGCAGACAAGATCACCTGCTGCGGTACAACCAACTTCTTCGCCGGGTAATCCGCCGGCATCAGTTGCGGGGCGAGATCACGCAGTTCTCCATTGTTCGCCACGAACGCCGGCCGTATTGGCACACGCGCATCCGCACGAAGGACCGCAACGCTTCCACTGGCGGTCATCACCGGAAGCACCTCGATGCCCTCTCCATTCGTAAGCTGTCGTATCCCAGCCTTCCCGTCTGCCGCCATCTGCCACACATGCCTGCGATCGATGTCTCCCTGGTTTGAGCTAAATACCAGATTTGCGCGATCCGGACTCGCCGCGACGTGCTCCACCTCGAAGTCGCCCGGAGTCAGTAGCACTGCCGCACCGCCGCCCGTTTGGCCCGCGATCGGCATGGAGTAAAGATGCTCCCACCCATCAAGCTCCAATGGGAAGATGAGGTGACCGCCCGGTGTCCAGAACAATTGCTGCTCCGTCGCGAGGGGATGAAAGACGCTTCCTTGCCCCTTCGCCGCACGCCATACTTCACGCCCTGCTCCGGTCGCGGCATCCGCAACGTGGATCGACCACGGCTCTCCTGTCCGTCGTGCTCCCGCACCGCCGCCTCCTCCGGCGGTCCGCACAAACACAATCTGTCGGCTATCCGGCGACCACTCCGGATAACGGTCCGTCTGCGTCGAAGGATCCATATACGTGATCGTCTTATCCCCGATGCAATAAACCCCAACAAAACCGTGATCGCCCCGATTGCTTGTAAAAGCAAGGTACTTGCCGTCGGGCGACCACATCGGCGGCCCGGGAGTTCCACGCGCATGGAACATCAGCTCTGGCTTGGCAGCGTCATTCCCAAGAGAAACGCTCCAGATCCCTTCCTTGCCTAGAAATGCCAAGATCTTACCGTCGGGCGAAACGCTGGGCGACCGTCCCGCAGCCACCCGGCGTGGCTTCCCGCTATCGACGGGCACGATGAAGATCGTCTGCTCTACGCCACCGGCCAGCAACGCTGGATTCGGATCAGGACGACCGGGAAATTCGAAGTCCCCGCCATACACGTACACCACCGACTGCCCATCTGGTGTCCAGGTGATATCGCCGATGTCTTGCCCATCGTCAGCCGCATAAGCGGTCAACTGTCGAGCCGCAGAATTACCGCTTCCCGCCTCTGCCACCCAGACATTTCTCTTTCCTTCCTGGTTCGCCATCCAGACCACCCGCGAGCCTTTGGGCGAAGCCTGCAACTCCGAGTTAAACGTGCCGCTCATCACCTGCTGCAGCGTAAAATTCTGTGCCGAAGCAGGCTTAAGAATTGAACTAAGACAACCAACAAAGACGACCAGGATGACTCTCCAGGGCATGGCACTCTCGCTGTTTGAGGATTTGGTCCTAGTACAACATTCTTTCGGTCCGTTGACCAGCCGGAACCTTCGAGCGAATCAGCCCGGAGAAGCCCGTCCGGGGCCGAGAATTGGGTTTCCCGCACACCATCGACGCGATATTCAAGAATCACTAGACCGGTTGGCGGATGATCCTAATGTCAGCCGTGAATCACGGCACGCTACAATCAGCCAGGCATGATTGCTCACCTCCGCGGACGTCTCCTCTCCAAAACTCCGAACCAGGCTATCGTCGAGTGCGCCGGCGTTGGCTACGACGTCACCATCAGTGTCGCCACTTTCTCCGCACTCCCCAGCGAGGGCGCCGAAGCCAACCTGTACATCCACACCCACGTCCGCGAAGACCAGATCGCTCTCTTCGGCTTCTCCGAGACCCAGGAAAAACGCCTCTTCGAGAAGCTCCTCACCATCAGCGGCATCGGCCCCAAGCTCGCCATCACCGTCCTGAGCGGCATCAGCTCGGATCGCCTCGTCACCGCCATCCGTTCCGGCGACCACGCCACCCTCACCCGCATCCCCGGCATCGGCAAGAAAACCTCGGAGCGCGTCGTTCTTGAGCTGAAGGACAAGCTCGACGACCTCGCCGCAGCCATCCCCGTCACATCCGGCGGAGTGCATCACGGCCCCGCGGGCGACGACGCCCTGTCCGCCCTGGTCAACCTCGGCTACCCGAGGCCGATCGCGCAAAAAGCCATTGAAACCGCTATTGAGAAGAACGCTGAAGCCGCGCACGACTTCGAGCTTCTTTTCCGTGCCGCCATGGCCGCTATCCGATAGGATCTTCTGGGATTTTTTTGTTTTGTGGTGGGAGTGGCCGTTTTACAGGGGGATTTGCGTTTTCCACAGGGTTTTTGCGTGGTTTTTCGCTGGTGATTGGGTGCATTTTTGTGGTGGGAACGTGGTGTTCGGGTGGTGGTTTTGCGGCGGCTATTTTTTTCCTCTTTTTCGGGATTTATTTTTTTGGGGTGCCAGAATGAGAAGGCCCCGAAACCGTTTGAGCGATTTCGAGGCCATATTCCCGCAGACGGCCCGTAAGCCGAATTCTGTTTTAGACGATCATTCCTCTACGCGACGCATTACTGCGGCGCTTTAGCAACCTACCCGCAAGTTCCGGCCGCTGCACCCGAGGATGCAGCCGAGCTCTTCACCTTGTCGTACCGGGCCGGTACGTGTTCGCTGCAGAAGAGGTGCAAATACTGCGAATCCCTGCCTATTTGGTCTTGCTCCGTGTGGGGTTTACCGTGCCGCGGACATTACTGCCCGCGCGGTGCGCTCTTACCGCACCTTTTCACCCTTACCCTGAGCCGCTTGCGGATTTGCCGAAGCAAAATCACCAACTTAGGGCGGTATATTCTCTGTTGCACTGGCCGTCCAGCCGCTTTGAAGCGGCCGTCCCGGACGTTATCCGGCACACTGCCCTGCGGAGTTCGGACTTTCCTCCCCCGCCTAACACCTCACGGTGAAGACGGCAGCGATCATCCAGCCGCCTGCAAGTACAAGTGTATCC
>JAOAPF010000113.1 GCA_025462755.1 Edaphobacter sp. | reverse complement strand
AAAGGAGAGGCTTCGCATAAAAGAGACGGTTCCATTCAAGTCAGCACTTCTGGCTGATTACTTTACTGCAAGAAGAGCAGAAGTGCTCAACCACAATTCGCCACATCCTGGAGCAGCAATACACGCCGAGCAAAGTCTGACCATACGTAACGACAAACGCACTTCTAGTCAGCTATGCTCGCCGAAATCTCTCGTGGCCAATCATGCCGGGCCTTCAATGACCGGCTCGGCCCGTTATCACCAACGGAGACCTGACTTGGTCTTCCGGCGAGAGGTGGATTGGCCTTACCGCTCCACCCGATGCAGAACCACCGGAATGCTGGACGGGAAGCGCATGTTCGGACTCCTAGATGGATCAGATCCATCCGGCGGCGGTCCAACCGCCGGGCGCGGCCCCCTCGGCTCCTCGGCGCGCGGCAATGCGGAGCCAGGTTCCACCGTGCGCTGCAACTCGATCTGATCTCCCTCCAATGTTCCCGAATACGTGTTGTTTCCAGCTTTGAAATACACGTTCTTGCCATCCACTTTGCCGGCTGTAATCGTGATGCCTGCATCGCTCGCCCCAAAGAAACCGCCGCCGGTGCCCTCTATGCTGCCCGCCAGCTCGTTTCCAGCCTGTCGCAGCGTAAACAGCATCGTCCCATTGCCCACGGTGGACGCCGGCAGCCCCGTGGCGCCGCCTGATCCCGCGATTGGCCTCCACAAGCCTGTGATACCCGAACCCTTCGGCACTTCGCGCTCCCAGGTCGCTACCTGCGGACGCAGCGCCACTTCCTTCGTTGCAATCGTCACGCTGGCGGACGTGAGTCCTGGCGACGCCGCCTCCACCGTGATGCTTCCCGCCGTCTTCGCGGACTGAACTAGCGCCATGCAATACCCGCAGAATGCTTTGCGGACCGTGCCCTTATCCGATTCGTGATCCGTCGGATCTCCGTTGCCTACCCCAATCAGCTTCCCAACTCCAGATACGCGGAAGTTCACGACGTTGTCGGTCTCCGGCACCACGCGGCCCTGCGCATCCTGCACTTCGACCGCGAACATCACCACGTCCTCGCCATCGGCCGATGCCCCCTGCCTGTCCGCCTTCATCACCAGCTTGGCCGCGGGGCCCGTCGTCTCGCGTTTCGTCGTCATCACCACCTGACCGCCCTTGAAACCCCGAGCCTCGATCGCACCGGGCGCATAAGGCACCACCCAGGCCACGTGCGAATCCTTCTTCACGTCCTTCGCTCCCAGGCTTTTCCCATTCAGAAATAACTCCACCTTGTCCAGATTCGAATACACCCACACCGCGATCTCTTTGCCATCCATCCCCTCCCAATTCCAGTGTGGGAACAGGTGCAGTACCGGCTGCGACGTCCACCACGATTGGTAGTAGAAGAACGAATCTTTCGGGAAGCCGCAAATATCGATGATCCCGTATTGCGAACTGATGTTTGGCCATCCATTGGGGGACGGCTCGCCGCGATAATCGAATCCCGTCCATACAAATCCGCCTGCCAGCCACTCCCGCGCATTGCAGAAGCTCCACCACCCTTCCGCCGACGCGCGCCCCGTCGTGGTGTACGGATCGTACGAGCCCACGTATCCCTTCGCAAAGTCCGTGATGTAAATCCCGCGTGTGCCCACGGCGCTGACCGTTTCCGTACCAATCACCGGCTTGTCCGGATGCGCTTTGTGATAAGCCTCGGCCCCCGGATCCATGTAGTTGTAACCCATCACGTCGCACTCCACCAGCCCGCCTACGCCAATCGCCCGGATCGGCGCGATCGACACCGGCCGCGAGCCATCGTACGCGGTCGCGACTGCCTTCATCGCCGTCAGGATATGCAGCCCCGCCTCCGTGTTCGCCTGGCCTTCTTCATTCCCCATCGACCACATAAAGACGCTCGGATGATTGCGGTCGCGCCGCACCAGATCGCCGAACTGGGCCAGCCCTTCGGGATTCGACGACATCATGCGCGTCTCATCGAATACCAACATCCCCAGCTCGTCACAAGCGCTTAGCAGCTCCGCCGTCGGCGGGTTATGCGACGTGCGGATCGCATTGCAACCCATCTCCTGTAGCTTGCGAACGCGATAGTACTGCACGGCATCCGGCAGCGCTGCGCCCAGCCCGGCGTGATCCTGGTGGTTGCAGGTTCCTTTCACCTTGACGGACTTACCGTTGAGAAAGAACCCCTTCTGCGCATCGAATTCCACCGTGCGAATGCCAAACGGCGTCTCGTACCGATCCACGATCTCACCCCGCGCGCTCACCTCGGTCACCAGCTTGTAGAGGTTCCGCTCTTCGAGCGACCACAGCAGGGGCCGCCTCACCACCATCGTCTGCTCGTAGCTCTGCTCTCTCCCTTCTCCGACAGACGCCGTAGGCGTAGCCACTTTTCCCACTGGCTTGCCTGATGGATCGAGAATCGTCGACGTCACGCGCGCGTTCTGCGCATCCTTGCCGTGGTTATTCACCTCGGTGCGAATCGAGACAGTCGCGTCGCTACCTGCAACTTTGGCAGACACAAACGTCCCCCACTGCTTCACATGCACCGGGTGCGTCTTCACCAGCCACACGTGCCTGTAAATTCCCGCGCCTTCGTAAAACCAGCCATCGCTCAGCGTGGCATCCACGCGCACCAGCAAGACGTTTTTCTGACCCGGATACACGAAGTCGGTCACGTCGAAGTGGAACGGATCATATCCACCGCTGTGCCGCCCGATGTAAAAGCCGTTGAAGGCAACCATCGTTTCCCGGTACGCGCCGTCGAACTCGATGATGATCCGTTTGCCCGCATCCGCGGCAGGAATCTCGAACACGCGGCGATACCAGCCCACACTGGTCTCCGGATAATTTCGCCCCAGCGGATAGAATCCTTTGCTGGTCAGCGCGGGGTCGTTTGCGAAGGGCAGCTCGATCGCCCAATCGTGCGGCAAATCCAGCGCCCTCCAGTCGCCATCGTCGAAGGCAAGCGAGCTGGCAGCAATAAAATTGCCTGTCTTCTGAAAATTACCCGATTGTCCGCCCCCGAATCCAAAATCTTTGACAGCATCGTTCGCATTCCCGAAGTGGAAGCGCCATCCGAAATCCAGCAGAAGTCGCTCGCGCCCCGCGCCTGGTTTCGCCGACCCATCGGCCTCGCCGATCGGAAGCGACGCAGGTTCCTTTTGCGCCGCCTGAATCGCAGCTGCGCTAAGCGGACCCAGCCCGTGTGCTGCCGCGGCTGCAGCTGGTGCGAGCAACCCAGCTTTCAACATATCCCGACGTGAAACCGGTTTCATTTAGTCCCCCATATTTGAATCTCGCGAGCGCGATGCACTCATTGCCTTGCAGGCAATCTCGAATCTTATGCCGTATGCAGAGCCACGCCAGTATAAACGCCCATCGGCTTGTCCGCGCCGACGAGCCTCACAATCAGGCCGGCGCCCTTCCTCATGCAGCCAGTCGGCGCCGCGATCTGTTTCCCGCGCTCGTTACCCGCGCCCCACGACAACAGCGGACGGTCTACATCGGGAACGACTGCTTGAGAGTGACCGACTCGGACGAGTCGCCGACGTAGATGACGAATTCGCCGGGATCCATGCGCCAGTTCTTTGCGTCCACGTCGTAGTAGCTGAAGGCGCGCTTGTTCAGGTGCAGGACGACGTGTTGCGTCTCGCCGGCTTTGAGGCGGACTTTGCTGAACTGCTTGAGCTCCATTAAAGGCCGCTTCAACTTCGCACTGGGATCCCCGACGTAGACTTGGGCAACGTCCGCGCCTGCCCGCGAGCCTGTGTTCTGGACGGTGAAAGAGACCTCCACATCATTGTCGGAGTTCTTCTTGACGTTCAGGTGCGTAAACGCAAAATTCGTATAAGACATGCCGAAGCCGAAGGGGAACAGGGGTTTCTGGTTCATGGACGTGTAGAACCGATAGCCCAGGAACAAGCCCTCAGCGTAGCGGACGATACGGCTGTCGCCGGGTTCCTCCGCGTAGTGGGCGCTGGCTGGATTCTGGTCCAGGGTGCGCTCCCAACTGAAAGGCAGATGGCCTTCCGGCGAGTAGTCGCCGAGCAGGATCTGCGCCAGCGCCGTCGAGCCCTGCTGCCCGGGATACCAGTTGTGCAGCAGTGCCGGAACATTCGCAATCCAAGGCGCAGTTTCCACGGCACCGCCGGCGGTGATGGAGACGATTGTCTTCGGGTTGATCGCCGTGACCTGCTGGATAAGTTCGTTCTGCGGCCAGGGCATGGCATAAGTCCGATCGAAGCCCTCGCTCTCCGTGGATGCGTCGAAGCCGACAGTAACGAGCACCGCATCGGCATTGTGCAGAATCTTCTGCGCATCGGGCGAGAGCATGTCCGCTGAAGCCACCAGACCGACGCCGAGACGAGGTGTTGTACCGTTTGTCTGATAGACCACTTCGACGGAAACTGGTTTGTCTTCGGTCAGAGCAACGGAGACGTTCCTGACTGCCATGCGATTCGAATCCTTCTGCTGGGAGAGGACCTCCTTGCCGTCGACAAGCACGCGATAGGTGTCCTGCTCGGGAGCCGATGCGATCAGCACATGCTCCCCCGCTGCCGTGGGAAGGTACTCGCCTTTGTAGTCGTAGGTCGTAAGACCATCGCCGCGCGGGCCACCCGAACCCCCTCCTCCGGCGCCGTTCCAGGTATTGATCCGACTCAGACCGCGATCTGTATTTTCCGTACGCGGCGGTTCTCCTTTGCCTGTCACACCTACGGTCAGGTTGCGGAACGAGGTGCGGCTAAATATGGTTGCGAGTGGTGGAAGGCCTGGAGCATACATCACCTTCAAGCGAGTGCCGGCTACCTGCATGAGACCGGCGACGAAGCTGTCCGCGTGAAAGGGAGTCGTTTGCGAGCTTCCACCGCCGCCGACCACAGCGATGGCAGCTTCGGGTCCGATGACAGCGAGGGTCTTCACGCGCGTGGGATCCAGGGGAAGCAGTCCGCCTTCATTCTTCAGAAGGGTGATGCTCTCGAGCGATTCCTCAAGCGTGACCTTGTCCGCGTTGGGGTTGTTGAGAGGAATCGAAGAGATCGTCTGCTCGCGATCGAGCCAGCCGAACTGAATGGCCGTACCAAGGATGCGGCGGCACTTTTCGTCCAGCACGGCCATGGTCAGTTTGCCGCTGGCAAGGCCTCCCTTCAGGGTATCGGGCGTCATCAGTTTGGCGAAGGGCATCTCCAGATCCAGTCCGCCGTTTGCGGCTGCGAGCCCATCGTAAGTTGCCGTCCAGTCGGACATCACGACGCCCTGGAAGCCCCAGTCGTGGCGGAGAATGTCGTTATTCAGGTGTGTGTTCTGCGTGGAATGCTCGCCATTGACCAGGTTGTAGCTGTCCATGACGGCGCCTACGTGGGCCTCGGTCACGGCTGCTTCAAAGGCCGGCAGGTAGAGTTCGCGCAAGGTGCGCTCGTCGATGATGCTGTTGATGCGGTGACGGTCGTACTCCGAATTGTTGGCGGCGAAATGTTTTACGGTTGCAGAGACCCCCTTGCTTTGAACACCTTCGATGTATCCCACACCGATGCGTGAGGCAAGGAAGGGATCTTCGCCGAAGTATTCCATGTTGCGGCCGTTCAATGGAGAGCGATAGATGTTCACGCCTGGGGCCAGCAGGAAGTTAACGCCACGTGCACGGGCGTCGTCACCAAGGGAGGCGCCGACGCGTTCTGCCAACGCCGGGTCCCAGGTCGCTGCCAACGCGACTCCCGCGGTATAGGCAGGCGCGAGCCCAAAGGTGCGCACACCGACGGGTCCATCTGACATTTTCAGCCGCTTCAGAGCGATGGAAGGGATTGCCGGTGTGTAAAATCCGTCCACGCCGCCGATGAGTTTCAGCTTATCGTCCACGGACATTTTGGCAATCAACGCGTCGACGCGCGCACGGATGGCCGGTGAGACAGATACGGGAGATTGGGCGGGAAGCAAGACAACGCTGTAGAGCAGCGCGGCAGCGGTGAGAAGGCGCGAGAGAAACATGGGGCGGTCCCTTGAACTGAAGTTGATTATGGTTCGGTCCTACCTGACGGTCGAACCCTGCTATGCAAACAACCGATTGTCTCATGGCCCACCACCCTGATTCTTGTGCCGCGCGGCCGCTTCTTGCCAGTAAGAACGTGGCCCAATTACTTCAGGTTTGTCCGTGACCAGCCCGCAATCCGGGAAAATGAGAATTTCCTCCGCCTCTGCGAGACCGACGCCGGGGTCCACGATCTGCCAACAGCGCGGCTCCCGATTGCAATTGAGTTTGCAGGCGGTGCAATCGCATGATGGCCGCTAGCCAACTGATCTCCCACGATTCCAGACTGGCAGTAGAGCGCGCTTGCAGAGTTTTCAGGAGCGGTGATTCGAACGGCGTCTAGATGAATCAAAAAGTGAGGTGTGATCAGGGAAACTTAACAGGGGAGCGACAACCCTGTTGTGTTTGCGACGAAGAAGAGAGAGAATCGCCGAAAGGTCGTCCAACCATACATTCCAAGCTCAAGGCTCTAGTCCTTTGGATTAGCTAGACCACCGCATTGTGTTTTATGAAAGGTCCCATGCAAAAGGCTCTCGGCGGTTTCGTGCTCGTTCTATTGTTATTTGGCATTTCGGCGAACTCCGGTCTTGCGCAAGGCGCGCCTCCCGCACCTCCGGCGGGACCTCAGATCTGGCGGAACATCGGACCCGATCGGGGCGGGAGATCGCTGACAGCCGCTGGTAGTTCGTCGCGTCCGAATGAGTATTATTTCGGCGCGGTCGGCGGCGGGGTGTGGAAGACAATCGACGGCGGGACGACGTGGAAGCCGGTTACTGATGGCAAGATTCATAGTTCGTCCGTGGGTGCGATCGCAGTGGCGCCGTCGAATCCCGATGTGGTGTATGTGGGGATGGGCGAGAGCGAGTTGCGCGGCAATGTGATGCAGGGCGATGGCGTGTACAAGACGACCGATGGCGGCAAGACGTGGGCGCACATTGGATTGGAGGCGACACAGGCGATTGCACGAATTCGGGTGGATGCGAACGATCCCAACCTTGTGTACGTTGCCGCATTAGGGCATCCCTATGGACCGAGCGCCGACCGAGGCGTCTACCGTTCGACCGACGGCGGTGCGACCTGGAAGAAGATTCTTTACGAGAACGACCATTCCGGCGCCGAGGACATTTCCATCGACCCGCGGAACGCCAAGATCATCTTTGCATCGACTTGGGATGTGCAGCGGACGCCCTGGTCACTGTCGAGCGGCGGCCCGGGGAGCCACCTGTACAAGTCAACCGATGGCGGCGACACCTGGAAGGACATCACGCGGAACCCCGGTCTACCCGAGGGTATTGTCGGCAAGATAGGGGTCGCGGTCTCCGCCGAGTCGAACCGCATCTATGCCATGGTGGAGAACGAGAATGGCGGCATCTTCCGGTCTGAGGACGGTGGAGCGAAGTGGGAGAAGGTCAATGAGGATCGCAACGTGCGGCAGCGTTCGTTCTACTACACGCGGCTGACGGCCGACCCAAAGGATAAGGACGTCCTCTACATCACGAATGTACGATTCTACCGTTCGAGCGACGGAGGCAAGACTTTCAAGTCGATCCGGCAGCCGCATGGCGACAACCACGATCTGTGGATTGACCCCAGTAACAATCGGAGAATGGTGGAGGCAAACGACGGCGGCGGTACGGTCTCGGTAGATTACGCCGAGAGCTGGACCGCGGAGAACTATCCGACGGCGCAGCTTTATCACGTTGCGACGACGGTCGATGTGCCGTACCAGGTGTGTGGTGCGCAGCAGGATAATACGACGGTGTGCGTCGCCGGCAAAGGCGGTCGCAACTTCCATAATCCAACGGAACCTCAGGGTCAATGGATGTACCAGGTGGGAGGCGGCGAGAGCGGTTATATTGCACCCGATCCAAAGGATCCGAACATCTTCTACGCAGGCAGCCAGGGAGCGATGTTGACGCGGTATGACCGGAGGGAGGGCCAGGAGCAGGACGTGCAGCCATACCCGTTCTTCTTCTCAGGCCAGTCCGCTTCGACATTGAAGGAGCGGTGGCAGTGGACGTTCCCCATCGTGTACGACCCGCTTTCGCCCGATACCATCTACTGTTCGTCCCAACATCTATTCAAGACGACGAATGGAGGCAAGAGCTGGACGATCATTAGCCCGGATTTGACGTTGGCCGATCCTAAGACGCTGGGGGATTCGGGCGGTCCGATCACGAAAGACCAGAAC
The DNA here is from genome assembly GCA_025462755.1 of Edaphobacter sp. Taxonomy (GTDB): domain Bacteria; phylum Acidobacteriota; class Terriglobia; order Terriglobales; family Acidobacteriaceae; genus Edaphobacter. The sequence continues at coordinate 20,227 of JAOAPF010000113.1, read as the reverse complement.
GGGCCGGAGATCTACGGGACGATCTTTACCATCGCGCCCTCGCGGATCGAGCAGGGAACGATCTGGACGGGATCTGATGATGGACTCGCCTACATCACGCGCGACGGTGGCAAGAAATGGATGAAGATCACGCCGGAGGGTCTGCCGCAGTACAGCCGCATCGGCATGATCGACGCGTCGTGGCACAAACCGGGCACCGCGTATCTTGCTGCCAATCGCTACCAGGTGGAGGATCGCGCACCGTATATCTACAAGACGGACGACTACGGACAACATTGGACAAAGATCATCACCGGCATTCCTGCGGACGATTTCGTGCGTGTGGTGCGCGAGGATAGAGTGCGGCCGGGGCTACTGTATGCGGGAACCGAGCATTCCGTCTATGTGTCAGACGATGACGGGATGCACTGGACCTCGCTCGCGTACAACCTCCCCGACACGCAGGTGGCGGATATGGAAGTGCAGAAGAACGACCTAGTGATCGCGACCCACGGCCGGTCGTTCTATATTCTCGACAACATCGACTGGCTGCGACAGACGACGCCGGAGACAAAGAATGAGCCCGTACACTTGTTCGCGCCGAATCTGGCGATACGCAATGTGGACGATGCCGTGATCGACTACTACCTAGCCAAGCCTGCGGATAAGGTCTCGCTCGAGGTGCTGGACTCTGCTCAGAAAGTGATTGCAACGTTTGTCAGTACACCCGCCGGCAAGAAGCCGTCAGACGACGAAGAGGAGCAAGACGAGCGTCGCGCCGGACCAAAGCCGCCAACGGCCAACGCAGGAATCAATCGGTTCACATGGAATCTGCGCTACCCGGGAGCCTATGCCTTTCCGAAGATGATTCTGTGGGGCGGTAATGCAAAGATCGGTCCGATGGCCGTTCCAGGCAGCTACCATGTCCGATTGACCGCGAACGGTGTTACCCAGGAGTGCGATCTGACGGTGGACAAGGATCCGCGCCTCAATGTGTCGCAGGAGGATCTGCAGAAGCAGTTTGATTTGGCGTGGAAGCTTCAAAACCAGCTGTCTCAGGCGGACACGATTGTGAGTGAGATTCGCCAGATCAGGAAGCAGGTGGACGAGAGGGTCAAAGCTGATTCGCAATTGAAACCCGAGGCGGACGCACTCTTTGCCAAGCTGACGGTGATTGAAGAGACGGTCTACCAGGTCAAGAATCGAAGTGATCAGGATCCATTGAACTTTCCGATTCGGTTGAACAACTATATTGCGGCGCTCGGTCGCAGTGTGATGTCGGGCGACTCGGCGCCCACGGCTCAGGCGTATGTCGTCGAAACAGAACTTGCAGGGCGACTCGACGCCCAGCAGAAGGCGTTTGATGCGGTGGTCGAGAAGGACCTCGCGCAGTTGAACGGGACCCTTACGAAAAAGCAGAAGGGACCCATCACAGTGACAATCCTGCCGGATAACTCATGATCCTTCCGTTCGTGCACCGTTCGGAACCCCCTGCAGCGGGCGCCGCTACGCAACTCTCGGTTTACCGATCACTCTCATAGTTGTGCCTTCAATGTGACTGAGAATAGAGCGCCCAAGCGCTGGCCAGGTCCTGGACGACATGTCCAAGGGATTTGTACACGGTGATCTCGTCTGCCGAGCGCCGCCCTTCAACCTCGCCCGCCAGTACCTGGCCTATCTCCCCGATGATGTGTTCGTCACCGACCAGGCCAGCCGCCTTTGCTCGTAGGAACTCCGCGCCCTGATGCAGAACACCCTCGCGGCTGTCGGCAATGAAGCGCGAGCGCACGACAAGATCGTTGTCCACCTCTGCCGGGCCCGCGTGGCTCGAACCGACCACATTCAGGTGAGTACCCGGTCGCACCCACTCTCCCTTCAAAATCGGCTCGCTCGCCGAGGTGACTGTGCAGACGATATCGCCCTTCGCCACTGCTTCCTGGACAGATGCAGCAGTGGTCACCGGCACCGCGAGTTCCGCCTGCAACCGTTCTGCGAAGGCGTGAGCGCGTTCGGGCGATCGCCCCCAGACAACAATGGATTCAAGATCGCGAATCGTCTGGATTGCCCGTGCGTGGCTTGTTGCCTGTTCGCCATAGCCCAGCAGAACCAGGCGTCGCGCATCTTTGCGCGCCAATACATCCGTTGCAACCGCACTCGCGGAAGCGGTACGAATGGCCGTCACCTCACCAGCATGGACTACGCAAACCGGTGCGCCAGTTTCAGGATCGAACAGGAGGATGAGTCCCTGGTGTGACTGTATCCCTCGGTCGAAGTTCTCCCGGAACACGCTGATCAACTTCGCGCCAAACGGGGCATGGGCACCCATAGCACCCGGCATGATGCCGAATAGGCGTCCCTCGGACAGTGGAATGATAGAGCGCAGCAATTGCTTCGACTCTCCCGACGAAAACGTGATCATCGCCTGACGCACAATGGGGATGCACCTCTCGTAAGTGAGCCGCCTGCTCACCTCTTCGCGGTCGATGAATCGCATGGAACCTCCCTTATCGTGCAAAGGGACAGGGTACACGGGCCGACATAAACCAGACACCACTCGCACATCACCGGACACGCGGAAGTCGCATCCTCCACAGCCGGTCAACGAGAGCGAGTCGACTCGGTCTGTCGCTTTCTATTGCACAAAGAGATTCTTACTTGCTCTCTCAATCAAGTTGTGTGATATAAAAAACAAGTTGTCCTTGGGAACGTCGTCACATTTATTTCGTCGTTCTTTCTTCTGCTGGTTCTGATGATTAGGGAATGCGCTCACTCGAGCTAATCTTTCTCAGGCAGGCAAAACCAATTAGGACACACAGCGCACTCTCCGGCAGCTCTTCACCATTCCATCCGCAGGAACCAGCCCGTTGTGAAGAAGTTTCATCGGATCCATGGCTATCAATGCAAACGGTGGTCGAACTTTGTCCCATCCAAGGTGTATCTTCCGAAATTTTGGATGGGCGACTATCCGTGAAGTTTTGATTACTTCATCGGGCCCCGCTCCACCTAAATAACATCCTGATCACCTGCTCCACTTATGCTCGTTCAGCGTATCAGGTGCAGCTGTTGCCCGAATCTCGGGTACCAGCCCCTGCCTGAAGCTTGGGAGATTTCTGCTCGCCCGCACTGAGGTGGCATACGCAGCTCCATTGGCAACTGTAGTAGCCTCTTTTCCCCGTAAACGTTCGACCGAGTCGACGATCCGGCGTTAGTTTTTCGTCGCGACGTCTTCGGTTGGCAAGCACGATTCCTTTAGGGGTGTAACTTTGGGCACGTCATGTAACACAATCGCCACCCGCGCAATCTTCCTTCTTCTTCTCTATTGTTTTGGCTTTGAATCCATTGTCCACGCTCGCACTGGTGCTGGAGGGGGCGCTCGCTCCTCCTCTCCCCTCACGATCTCTTCCTCCACCTTGCCCGGCGGTACTGCCGGAACCTCATATACCGCGACCCTCACCGCTGCTGGAGGAACCTCACCCTACACCTGGAGCATCAACACTGGAAAGCTACCCGCAGGGCTTGCTCTTGCCGCCTCCGGGATCATCTCTGGCACTCCCAGCTCCAGCGGCAACTACTCCGTTGGCGTCAGCGTCACCGATTCAAATGCCAGCGCGAGCAGTCGACCCAACGTAGCAACCGCCACGGTGAACCTGTCCATCGCTTCGGCCCCGGCTAAGCCAACCGCCTTGGCCATCGCTAGCCCGAGCCTGCCCTCCGCAACGCAAGGCACTGCGTACTCCAACGGCGTGGCAGCGACCGGCGGCACCTCGCCCTACACCTGGTCCGTCACCGGCGGCAGCCTTCCCGCAGGACTCAACCTGAGCGCCAGCACAGGCCTGATCTCCGGCACTCCAACCGCAAGCGGCACGTCCGGCTTCACCCTGACCGTTGCCGACGCGGGAAGCCCGGCCCAGACCAAGTCGGTCACACTTTCGCTTGTTGTAGCAGCCCAATCAGCTTCAGCGTTGACCATCAACGCCTCGCTTCCCGCCGGAACCGCGAGCACAGCCTATTCCAGCCCCATGTCCGCATCCGGTGGCACACCCGCATACGCCTGGTCGATCACCTCTGGCACCCTTCCCGCCGGACTCACTCTGGCCGCCACCACCGGCATCATCTCCGGCACACCGACCACCAGCGGCACGTCCAACTTCACCGCGACCGTCAGCGACAACGGCACTCCCGTCCAGACCAAGTCGGCTGCGACGTCCATCGTCGTCGCCGCTGCAGCACAAGCAACCGGCCCGGGAACAACCTGGTACGTCCGGCCCGACGGAGGAAGCCGCTACTCCGCAGGACACACTACCGGTCAATGCGACGGCAAGGCAGATACGGCATACGGCGGCACCGGCACCAACCAGCACTGCGCCTTTGGAGATGTTCGCTGGCTCTACGACGCGCAGGACGGCAACACCCGTTCCTGGGTGATCGCCGGCGGAGACACGGTTATCATTCGAGGCGGCCCATGGCGCATCGGACATGACCAGGGCGCGACCAATCACGACGTCTGGTGCAACAACGCCAACGACAACAACCAGACCTGCTACATCCCAGAGCCCCCGGCAGGAACCGCCAAGCAGCACACGGTGATCGAAGGGGAAAACTGCATCACCGGCTGCCCCGACGCATCAGGCATCGGTCCGGACGTAACCAAGATCACCGAACTCTACGGCGGCTTCGGTCTCTACCATGTCATCGACCTCAACACCACATCGTTCGTCGATTTCAAGGGCATAGGCCTCACCCGCCACTCGCAATGCATCCAGCACGGTCAGCCGGCGCTCCCGTCGGCCTGCAGTGCCAACGGCAACTTCCCCGCAGACGACTACGCCATTGACGGCATCACCACCGCCACCGGGCTCCACGACGTTCTCTTCCAGGATATGTGGGTGCACGGGTTCACCGATCGCGGTGTGCTCGGTCCCATCGGGGGAACCGTCACCGCTGAGCGCATGCGCATCAGCTACAACGGCATGGCCGGCTGGGACTTCGACGACGGCAATCAAACCGCCAGCGTCAACAACCCGACGTGGAACTTCCTCGACTCCATGATTGAGTTCAGCGGATGCAATCAGGAATATCCCTACACCCACACCTACCCTGTATCAAGCTGCTACTCGCAGACCACTTCAGGCTACGGTGATGGTGTCGGAACTCCTCCCGGAACCGCTCTGAATATCAACGTCAACCACTCCATGTCTCGGTACAACACCCAGGACGGGATGGATTTCGGTCACGTTGATACCGGAAGTTCAACCCTGAACATCTCCAACTCTACCTTCTACGGAAGCAACGGGCAGCAGTTTAAATGGGGATACAACTTCACCTCGGCAACCGTCACGAACAACCTCGTTGACGGCAACTGCAATCGTATGTCGGCCGCTCTTGCCGGCGCTCCAGACACCTACAACGCCCACCTGAGCGATTTCTGCCGCGCCGAGAGCACCATCTCCTGGAACTACAGGGATGGCCAAACCCTGCTTTTCGCAAATAACACGATTACCGGATACGCCCCAAGCACCTTCGTCATCGGTTGTTCTACGGTAGGCGGCTGCCCGCATGTCGTAGACACCTTCGAGAACAACATCATTCTTGGTTATGACAATCCCGCAATGTACAACATGGGCGGCCAATCCGGTGGCCCGGCAGGAATTTATTGCCAGGACAATACCGGTGGACCGAACCAGGTGAACTGCGCAAACTGGATGGGAACCTGGAATCGCTCCAACAACATCTGGTACGGCATGAACCCGGGACACTTCACCTGCCCCACCGGCTACCCCGGCGAAACCTGTGCGAACCCCCTGCTGGTCAATCAACCAACCTTTACCTCGGAACAGTCTCTGGATAATTTCAATTTCCAGATCTCTCCGGGTAGTCCGGCGAAGGGTGCGGGAATCTCGTTGCCCAGCGTAACCATCGATTTTAGCGGTCAGAATCGAACTAACCCTCCAAGCATCGGAGCCTACAATTAGTGAACTCATGTTGCAGGAGCTATGCCAGTTCCTCTTCGGACTGGCATAGCTTCCTGCACCACCTGAGACCCGGTGCGTTCGTCACGCAGGCTCGACTGCCCGCCAAACCTCGCCAACGCCGATTCCCAAAATGGGAACAACAAAAAAATAAATCCAGAAGCCGAGGAAAATTTCTCAGGCCCAAAAAGTGACCGTGAACCAACCACGATTCACCACACTTCCACCACAAACTCACCAGCAAAAAACCACATCGAAACAGCCCATTTTCACAAAAACCCCTGCAAAAACGCACAAAACCACCCGAACATAAAAATACTATCCCGCATCGATCACACCGGACGGATTCAATTTCACTCCCTGCAGTTTCGAGATCTTAAGTCGCCAGGGGTGGTGGCACATAACCGAAGTCCCGCTCCAATGCGCCAGCAATTCCAAGCACAACCTCGTCTTCGTACGGCCTGCCCGCAATCTGAATCCCAATTGGCAGGCCTTCCGCCGATCGCCCGACAGGCAGGACAGCAGCAGGCCCTCCCAACACGTTGAACCATTGGGTATATCGCATCGCATCCAGATAACCCACAGTCTGCCCATCAATATCCCACTCCCGCTCCCCATGCCGAAACGCCGGCACAGAGCACACCGGCATGAGCAGAACCGGGTACTGACGCATCTCCGCCAACAGTTTCCCCCGCACCCGATCGCAATCTACCCACGCCGTGAGCAACTCGTCTCCAGATAAGGGCGCCTCAGCATGCGCGATGCGAAGAAAGTCTTCGAGAGTACTACTCAGCATGGCCTCTCCTCCTGCAATCATGCGGCCCACCAACATTGCCCCGCTACGCACGAAGAGCTTCCACCAAAGTGTGCGCGCTTCGTCAAGGGCACACGGCCGAAATGGCTCGACACGGAACCCCTGTCGGCGCAAGCAGGCAACCGCGCTCTTCACCGCCTCGCGTGTCTCTGCCGTAACTGGTATCAGGCCGTCATCTTCGAAAAATCCTATGGGTATTTGCCGCAGATCTTTCAGCGAGTGTTGCTGCAGAGGCATCGGTGCACCAACGGGGTCGCCGTCCTCGTAACCCGAGAGCACTCGAAAGAGCAGAGACACATCCTCAATCGTGCGCGCCATAGGCCCAATTGTTCCCAGGAGCGAAAATGGCCCAACGCACGGAGGCAGGTGACCATCGCCTGGAATTCGTCCTGGAGTCGGTTTGAGTGCGCAAATACCGGCAAAGTGTGCAGGCTCCCGCACCGATCCACCGCTGTCACTGCCAAAACCACCCGCAGAGAGGCCAGCTGCAATAGCCGCAGATTCGCCGCCGCTCGATCCCCCCGCTGTCCGTTCCAGATCCCACGGGTTAGATGTTCGTCCGTACAGACGATTGTCCGTCTCGTACGCCATCAGGAACTCAGGACAGTTTGTAGTTCCGAGCACGACTGCACCCGCCTGCCGCATCCGCGAAACGATAATCGCATCTGTGCTTGGGATGTTGCCCCGGTTCAGCAGACTACCCGTCTCGCACCGATGCCCCGCCACTGAAATCGAAGCTTTCACCGACATTGGAAGGCCCCAAAGCATTTCAGGCTCTCTCCCTGTTTGGCCGAGAGCAGCAGCCTGCGCACGAACGCGGTCGGCATCGAAGTCGATCAGCGCATTGAGCTGCGGATTGAATCTGTCGATTTGTCGAATGTGTTCTTCAGCGAGCTCACACGGAGATATCGTTCGAGCGCGGAGCATAGCCAGCATCTCGACAGCGGAACGCAGCACCACACCGCTCATCGGGGAGTTCTCGTTTCTTTAGCACCAGGGGCCGACCTCGTTGGCAAATAGTGGAACTCATACCGATGAGCAGCATCCCCCGACTCGAAGCGATCGTTCCAGTTCAATTGGTAGGCGACGTGTTCTGCGTCGTCTGGATAGTGTTCCTTGCTCTGATACGGATAAGCGCTCATTGCATGAAACGGCATAGCGTCTACTGTAAAAGGAGACGCCTCATAGAAGTCCATATCCTTCACAAATCCATTGGCGTAGAAAAAATAATCACGAACCCAGTGCGCCGGTAGTACAGGTTGCGCAGCAGCGCTAAATTCCAAGTCCATATCCTCACCCGTGCCAAAGATGACATATTCATCGTCAATCCCTTGAAGCAGCGGTGTCACATCCCCATAGTGCGTGTATGCGCCTCGTTGCGGTATAAACGGGCCGGTGCGGCTCATCTGTTTGTAGTCGTAGTTCAAGTCGCCGGGCGTGACGCCCTCAATTTGTTGCGGGTAACCACGAAACGCAAGCGATGCCTTCATCAACGGCAACTCCGTCTGCTGAATTTTGGCGTCCGTCGATGTGCCCGCTGACTTCGCCTCGTTGTCCATGAGAACCTGATCCCAGTAGATCTGCAGGTTGGTAGCTATGCGAACGCGTCGACTCCCGGTAGGTACTTTCCCCGTCAGGTCGACGACTATCGTGCGCGGCAGACCCGCAGGGAACCCCATGTCTTCGATGATGCGTCGCCAAGACCCATCCGGCAGTTGAGCTTCAACAAATGGTGCTACCGGAGCGATACCTGCCTGCCACGCCGCGTACATCGAATTTGCAGTGAAGTATTCAATGAATCCGTGAAGCAACAGAAGCAAGGGCTTTCCTGGCATCCACGTTCCCAAATCAAGTGTCAGAGCATGCGAATTAGTAAACCCGGCATACGGCAGATTCGTAAAATCTTCGACATACCTATGGTCAACATTGCGCAGCAAGGGAAGCACATCATTTCCATGATTATCCCAGGCTCCGGCAGGAGCATGTGCTGTTTGAGTCAAAATCGTTTTAGCCTTTACAAACGGTGTTTCGCTTAGAAATCTTTCATTCGGATAGACGTCGGTCCCCTCGGGATGATCGACAGCAACCAGCCGCACCTGATCGACGAAATTGACCTCTTCCATTGGCTCACCGAAGCGCAGACTTAGGCTGCCCTGATGCGCCTTCAATCGCGTTCCGTCAATTTTGATCCATTCATCAGGATCTGCAGTGTTGCGTTCCACAGGGGACGTCCAGTGCCCCACCACCGCCGCGCCAATCACATCGGAGACAAAGGCAAACTTGCTGCCGTCCCAGGCAAACAGCGTTGGGCATGAACTGCCGCGCCGGTCCAACTCAGTCAGCTTCAGTCGTTTGCCTGCGGGTATGTCAATCTCATCTTGCGGCACGCCGGTTGGCCACAACAGGCGAAGAAGGTCAGCTTCATCTGCTCCGCCCAGTCCCGCAATAATGTCCTGCGTGCTGGTCACCTCCCACTTCTGCCAAAGCCCGTTTGCGAAAACCTCCACCTTCGTGCCGAGCGCGCTCTTGTTATCGGCAAGCCCCTTCAATGAAATCTTCAGCGCATGATTTCGTTCCCCACCCTTGTTCATTAGCGCCACAGCCGCACCATTCGCCTGTGTAACAACAAGGTCAGCAGCACCATCACCATTCAAGTCCATCGCCAAGAGTGATCGAGGCGACGTCACCTTTGCCTCCTCCAACTTCAACTGCTCTGTTACGTCGACAAACCCATCCGGTCCAAGGTTGCGTAACATCTTCAGCTTCGATTCGCTTGCCGTCTCCAAGACCATCGCGAGATCAAGCCAGCCGTCATTGTCGAAATCGACCGCCGCAACGCTCCAACCCCTGTTCGCATTTTGGAGCGGAAGCGCTACTCGCTCAAATCGTTTGCCGGCAATACTCTTCCAAAGAGTCATCCCCGGCGCCCCGGCATGGATCAATGCAATGTCCATCCACCCATCTTTATTGAAATCAAAAGTAACAATACCAGTGGTCGGCGGAAGTCCTTTTTCGGAAAATAGAGCCACAGGCTGAAATGCGCCGTCGCGTGGATTGGCAAAAAACGTGGGTGCCGAGCCCGAGCCAGTCACAACGAGGTCGACAGCCCGGTCATTGTTCAAGTCTGTGAGCACAGACGCAGTCGTCCTACCCTCGCCACCCAATCCCGCTTGTTGTGTCCAGTCCGTAAAGGTCTTGTCGCCATTGTTGCGCCACAGAACATTAGGTTTCGCGCCGGCATCTCCCTCTCCTGTGACGAACAGATCCAAATCTCCATCGTGATCGTAGTCGACAAATATCAGGCTGGAGGGATGATTCATCGGAACGATCTTTGCAGCCTGCGTCACATCCGTAAATTTGCCGCCGACATTCCGAAACAGCAGAACCCGATCACTCATGGCGATCGCGATGTCGGCCAACCCGTCATTGTCGAAGTCTCCCACGGCGCAGGCGATCCCGTCACCGCTGACCTCCAGTCCGCTTTGAGCTGGTGTCGCCAACTTAAAGCCACCGGTTCCTGTGTTCCGAAACATTTGCACGGCCGACGCTCCGCTCCCCATCAGAACCAAGCTGGCGCGACCGTCTCCGTCCATATCGATCAGACACGCACCATTCGTGTGGGGGCCATCCGTCCCCGATCCCCGTGGCTCATCACTGACGCTTTCCCACGCTCTCGAAAATTTAACTGGAATCATCGGCCCTACTTTCGGCGCGTTGGTCGCGGCGTCCTCAGCTCGTCCAAGAGCCCCTTCCTCTCCATAGGTATGAGAGAACGGGAAGGAAAGGTTCGCATTCGTCAACTGCTGAAAACGCGCCAGAGCGACGCGGGCATCGTCCACTTTGCCCTGGCGTTGCAACGTACGGGCCAATCCGAATTCGGCAGACGCATGTAATGGTGCCAGCCTCAGGGCAGCCCGGAACTCAGCCGCTGCAGCCGGGAAGTTCTGCTGGTTAGCAAGCAAAGAGCCCAAAAAATAGTGGCTGTCTGAGCTGGAGGGATCAAGTTTGAGAACTCTCTGGAAAGCTTCCGCGCTCTGTTGCGGCTTATTGTCGATACGGTAGAGCAACCCGAAGACATACCAGATATGCGGATCATTCGGAGCCTGCGCCGCAGCATGTTGCAATGCCGTCGTTGCCTCCGGCAGCCGTTGCAGATACAACAACGCAATTCCTTTGTTTAACTCCGCAGCGGTGAGCGATGGATCAAGTCTGTAAGCCTCGTCGAACTTATCGATGGCCTTCTCTAAGAGCCGCTGATTCATTAGAGCGGTGCCGATGTTATTCAGGCGAACCGCATCGCCCCGAGCGCGGCTTTCTACCCCAGCCATCCCTTTAACAGTATTGCAGAACAGCAGAAGAATAACGAAATATACGCAAATCCTTCCAAGCATGTATGCCCAATCCAATAGCCTCCCACAACGTTCCATTGCCACCCCTTCAATCCCAGCCCGATTCCATAGTGCCAGCACGCAGGGCCGCGCACACCTTCGCGATCCCGATCCCCCGTGATTCGATTGGAGAGCGGCAAAGCCATAGTACGCCCGCCAAGTACTTCGGTTACAGTTGGCACGTGCGAACATCGCGAACCCATTGTTCAACGCTCGGAATAGATGCAGCGAACGGCGTTCCGGATGGAACAGTAGATGCTGGTATAAAATTGGGTCCCTAGACAGGATGAGGGGATAACCTTGCCATGCTCAATTCGCGTCGCGGCTTGCTGAAAAGTGTAATTGGAACGGCTGGGACTCTGGTGACGGCGCCGCTGATGTATGCTGCCTTCCAGCATCCACAGCCGATGCCATCGCCGAATGCACCGAATAACCAGAATTTCCCGGGGGGGCTGAATGGTCCTCCAGTTTCGAATTCCGACAAATCTGCGCCGATCCCGTTAAACCGGGAGCAGATTGCCGCTATGGTGCAGCAACTCTACAAACTTGCCTCTGATCTCAAGGAAGAGGTTGAACATACCAATCTTGCGGCCGTGTTTCCCGTAACCTTCGTAAAGAAGGCACAGGACATCGAGAAGCTTGCCAAGCAGATCAAAGATCGGGCGAAGGGATAAGTTTGATCAATCAGGGTGCGACGGGGAGGGCGCTGTCTGCACCGGTCTTGTTGTAACGTCCACTGCATCGCGGGGACCCACATAACTTTGGTCGCCGCGCCGAATCCGCTGATCTTCCGCCGCTTCGTTCAGCTGTGAAAAGGTCGCCCGCTCTTGCTCGGCTTTATCTGGCATTTTCGCGCGTGCATAGGCCTTGGCTAAATTGAAGTGAATCTCCGGACTGGCGGGGCTAAGTCTGCTGGCAGTTTTCAGTTCGCGTACCGCGGTCGCATCGTCGCCCAACTCAAGCGAGGCTCGTCCAAGCAGATAGTGGGCCTCGGGTGAGTTGGCAGAGAGCAGCAGCGCGCGGCGCGACCAGGCTATAGCCTCAGCGAAATTGTGCTGGCGGAGCGCGATTGAAGCCAGGCGAATGCAGGGTAGTTCGCTCGTTGGAGAGATTACTCTCTCCTGCTGCATTTGAGCGGCGGCCTGGTCGAACTCGGAGACCGCGAGCAGTGCGGTACCGTAGGCGTAATGGAGAAAAGGCGCGGACGCATTCTCCTTTATCAGTTGCTGGAACTGGAGGAACGCCGCATCGTATTGGCTGGTGTGCAGGAGAGATGAAATCTTTCCCGCGGCGCTTACCAGGCTGGCCTCCTGTTGTTTCTGTTGCCCTGGCAGCTCCGCCCTGCGGAGAAGGGCCAAACCGAGTGCATACTCCACCTTCCCATCCACGGGCCCGGCTTGCAGCGCAGACGCGAGCACATCGGAAGCCTGATCGAATCTTGCCGTGTGGATCAACAGAATTCCAAATGTGTATCTAGCCGATTGCAAGGACTGAGGACTACCACTCAGCCCGAGCTGCGCGCCGCGATCCAAATGGATAAGCGCGCTGCCAAATTCACTTAAAGAAAATTCATTCAGCCCCAGCACTGCCCAGCCGGTGCCATTGTCTGGATTCTGCCCCAGCCACTCCTTCAAGTGGCCCGCCGAGGCGGAGTACTGTCCCTGGGAGCGTTCCTGCATCGCCCGGTTCCAAAGCTCCGAATCTCCCTTCAGATTGGTCGCGGGCACTTCGCCGGCAGTTGCATTTCTATAAAGGAGAATAACGCGCTGCTCGGGAGAGTCCTGGACCACAGTCAAATTGTCCGCCACCCCCCGTTCGCTCGTTGCTCGCCCAGTATCCCCGAGGGATCCGAATGCCGCCGCGAGTCTCTCATGCGCGGCCCTATTGGTTGGGCCGCGCCCAACAGCTTTCTGGGCCGCGGCCAGCGCTTCGTTCGCTAAACCCAGGCGAAGCTGCAGGCGGCTGATCTCGATCCATGGCAGTGGGCTCTCGTCCGAAATCGAGGTCTCCTCACGCATGAGGCCGATAGCCTCCTTCTCGCGTCCCGCCTTTGCGAGCGACAGTCCATAGGCGTAGTGCACATAAGGAACCTTTGGGTAATTCTGGAGTAACGTCGGAAAGCGGCTGAGTGCTTCCGTTCCAGAGGACGCAACGCTTCCCGCAGCAAGCACCAGTCCCTCCTTCGATGGATCGATCTCTTCAGGCAGCAAACCAATTCGCAGTGTTGCCAATCCCAGCGCAATCTTGAGCTGCTCTGACATCTGGCTCGCCGCAAAGCCCCGCAATAGAAGATCGGACGCACGCTCAAAGTTCCCCATCCGCACGAGCAGCAATCCCAGATGATACATAGAGACACGTTCAACCTCGGCGTCGTCTTTGATTCCAAGCGACTGGGCCTTCTCAAGATGGACCAGGGCATCGGTAAAATTCCTGGTCTCGAACTCGGACAGCCCGAGGAGACTCCAGGCGACAGCAAGATCGGGAGCGAACTCGACCACATGCTGCAGCGTCGATCTCGCTTCGGCGAACTGGCTGACTTCATATTGCAGCACTCCGAGATTCCACCAGCCCTCCTTCCATTCCGGTCGTGTCTGGAGCACACGCTGATAATCGCGAATGGCTTCGGAGGTTTGCCCGGACGCGCCCTCCTGCTGCGCCAATTTTTGCAGGGCGCCGATATCCACCTGCTCTGCTGGCCGGCCGGTAGCCGTCTGCGGAGTCGGCAGCATTCCCCAAGAAGCGGGCGAGTGGAGTAGCAGCTGCCAAAGCATCGCTCTCACCACAAGCGATTGAAGAGCGCGCATGGACACCAATTTCATTCCGTTGTAAGTTTAGCTCTTGGAGCTACCCTTCATCTTCAAAATGCGACAATCGACTGTCAGGCCTTTAGAACATCTCACACGTCGCAGGCTCCTTCGCAACCTCACCGCGTTCGCCGCTGCCTCGCAGCTACACGCTGCTCCCTTCAGTAGTCCCGCAGTTTCGCAGGCGCACTCCACCTTCGAACAGGTTCCGGCCTCGTCGAGTGGAATTACCTGGGTCCATACCGCCGGGAAATCCGCAGACAAGCATCTGCCGGAGACCAGTGGAGCCGGCTGTGGGTTCCTGGATTTTGACAATGATGGTTGGATGGACATCTACCTCGTCAACAGCGGGAAATCGGACTTCTACAGTCCAAAGAAACCATTGCGGAATGCACTTTACCGCAACAACCGCGACGGGACGTTTACCGACGTTACGGAGCGGGCAGGAGTCTCCGGTGGGGGATATGGCATGGGGGTCGCGGTCGGCGACTACAACGGCGATGGCTTCCCCGACATGTACGTCACGCAATTTGGCCGCAACATTCTCTACCGCAATAACGGTGACGGCACCTTCACCGATGTCACAGAGAAAGCTGGGGTGGCTGCAGCGGGCTGGAGTTCAAGCGCGGTCTGGTTCGACTACGACAACGACGGAAAGTTAGACCTCTTTGTCTGTCAGTTCGCTGAATTCGACGCCGCGCTCGGCTGTGGGACCGACGGCGCCGGTGTACGCCACTACTGCATACCGAGGATCTTCAAGCCACGCCCAAGCTGGCTCTTCCACAATAACGGCGATGGAACGTTCACCGACGTAAGCCGCACAACCGGAATCGCCAGCCATCTAGGAAAAGCCTGGGGAGTCGTGGCAACAGATGTGAACAACGATGGCAAAATGGACCTATTTGTAGCCAACGACACAGTGTCGAACTATCTCTATATGAACGGAGGTGGCGGCACCTTCGAAGAAGCAGGACTGGTCGCCGGCGTCGCGTATAGCGCAGAAGGCCGTGCCCGATCGGGAATGGGTGTCGATTCCGCCGATTTCAACAACGATGGGCAAATGGATCTCTTCGTCGCCAACATCGACCAGGAGATATTCTCGCTTTACCGCAATAACGGCGATAGCACGTTCGATGATGTGGCGATGCCGATAGGCATCGGTATGTCGACCCGCTGGATGAGCGGATGGGGGCTCAAGTTTGTTGACTATGACAATGACGGCAACTTGGATCTCATCCTGGCGAACGGCTTTCCTGACGATCTAATCGACCAGACGTCGTCCCTGGTCAAGTGGAAGGAACCTCTGCTTCTCTTCCACAACGAAGGTAAAACGTTCCGCAATGTGAGCGCCACGAGCGGCCCGGTGTTCGCTCAAAACTTTCCCGCTCGCGGGCTCGCTCTGGGTGACTTCAACAACGACGGGAAGCTTGACTTACTCATCAGCAATAACGATGGAGCGCCGTTGTTGTTGCGCAACTACGCTGGCAAGGACAACCATTGGCTCGGCGTGCATCTCGTCGGCCGCAAATGCAATCCCGATGCAGTGGGCGCTCGCGTCACGTACCAAGCCGAAGACCTAAAGCGCACGAGGATGAAAGTGGGCGGAGGCAGCTTTCTTTCTTCACACGATCCCCGCATCGTTCTCGGTCTTGGCCGGCACCCGAAGGTCGACTGGCTTGAAGTAAAGTGGCCTCAGCCTGGTGGTGGCGTCGAACGATTCACAGATCTCCCCTCGGACCGCTACATCACAATCACCGAGGGCACAGGCAAGTGGAAGTAATGACTGTTACAAGGGGAGCCGTCAATCCGGAAAAGCCTCGCCTGTTTTCGCGATTCGGATACGGTGGTCGGTGAAATCGCTGTGCATCTCCGGAACATAAACCTTCACCATATGACATGTTGTGCATCGGCTGGTTCCGACTGAACAGGCTGGACCATCATGACTCGCCGTCTTGCTCGGTTCCAACGAGCTCGCGTGGCACTTCAGGCACGCCTTGTCATACGCCGCCGCATCTGTCTGAAGTTGCTCGTGCGGGTCGTGGCAGGCAGTACACGTAAGCCGCGCATCTCCTTTTCCCCAGCATTTACTTGTGATCAGGCGGTACGGTGCCGACCTTGCAGTGGAAACGCCTTTAACCCCAGCGAGTTTCACATCCCACCAAGTACCGTGACACGCGCCGCAGAAGTCGATCGCGTCTCCAGGACTCAGATGAGCGGAGTTGAAGATGGCCGTTTTTGCCTTTCCAGACGAGTCTGCCTTCTGGTCCGTCATGGACTGGACATGGCCTATACCCGGTCCGTGACAGGCTTCACAGGTCACGCCAGGAACTAGATGAGTCTCGTCGAAACGACCGCCGACGCTCGAACCGGTTGTATGGCAACCGAAACACCGCATCACTTCACTTTGCGGAACGGGACGGTCCATAGCTTCTTCAATGCCGGAGGGAGAGAGCAGAGCGCGCCAAGGCGTGAAGTCGATAGTTCCAAGCTTCTCGAAGTAGGTGACCCTGGCCTCAAAAAAATCGGCGTTCTGTTTCTTGAACAGGTAAGACTGACCCACGCGTCCAGTCCCGAATGCCCAGCGCAGTGGAAACGACAAGCCCTGATTTCCATCGCTCACCGTATAGCGGCTCTGGCTCCGTCTGGTCTCGATTCGATATTGATACTTGCCTGGCCCAAAAACCATCAATGGATGCGAATTTAGAAGGTCGGAAAGGGAAGCGAACATGGCGGCGCGTGCCATGGGGGTTTTCTTCTGCGAGGCGGCTTTGACGCCGTGACACCGGGCGCAGGTGTCGGTACCCACAAAATTATCTCGCGAAGCGTTGTCCTGTGTGGGCCAGAACCCGGGCTCAGCGAGATGGTCCTCGGTCGAGAGCTGGCCTAAAGCCGATCGGGCCTGGAAGCCCACTGCAAGAAAGAAAAAAAGAGAGCCACAACGCAAATACTTCCGGAGCACCTTATCCCGCTTTTTCCATAGCAACGGCGAGATCAGGGATGATAAAGACATGATTCTTAACGATCCTGTCGTCGTCTCGAATTTGCAAGCCCCGGAACCCTCGCCTTGTCGTCATTGGCCAGAGGAGATTTCGTCGGCTTGGATAAGGACCTCGGCGCGGGACCACTGGATGCTCGAATAATCAGCTCCGGCTCAATGACGATTTCGGCTTCATATTTCGCTTTCCCTTCAATCTGGTCGATGAGCGTCTTCGCGGCGATTTGCCCCATTTGTTGCAGCGGTTGCCGGATCGTCGTCAGTTCCGGGCTGGAGAAAACCGCCAGCGGAACATCGTCGAAACCCACTACCGAGATGTCCTCAGGCACGCTGAGTCCGGCTTCGCGAAACGCCCAGATGGCGCCGATTGCCGAGAGGTCGTTATAAGCAAATAACGCAGTGAAGGGCTTTTGGCGTGCAAGGAGTTCCTTCGCATATGGATAACCAAGCTGTGGCGTGGTCAGGTCCTGTTCGATCTGCACAACAAGCTTGGGTCGTATTCGCACGCCCAACTCGTTGCTGGCCGCGCAAATCGCTGCCCAGCGCGTCGCCGAGTCGGAACTGCCTGTCGGGCCTTTCATAAAGGCAATATCACGGTGGCCAAGTTCGAGAAGGTGAGTCAGCACGAGCCGTGCCGCAAGCTGCTGGTCAAGAACAAGATTTGTGACACCGGGGACTGAGGTATGTCCGGCGACCGCCACAGTGGGGCGCGAGGGCCTCTCCGTGATCGAGGTATCGACAGTGATGAATCCCTCCACCCCGCGGGTCACCAGCATCTTCGAGTAATTTTGCAGAATCCGGCGATCATGTCTGTGGATCACCGTCAGAAAAAAGTACTCGCTATCCCTTAGGTGCTCCTCAACGCCGCTGATGATCATCGCGCCATACGGATCGCCGATCTGCTCCGCGATCACGCCGATCGTATAGGTACGCTGCAATCGGAGCGATCGGGCGAAATAGTTAGGTTGATAGTTGAGTTCGCGCGCCGCGTCCAGAATCCGCCGCTTTGTGACCTCGGGAATCGCTCGCGCCGCAGGCGAATCGTTTAGGGCTGCAGAGATCGTGCCCACAGCTAAGTTCAGATGCCTGGCCAGCGTCTGAAGGGTCACTTTAGGCTCGTTCCGATCAGGCGTACGTTTCAAAGACATGAGTAGTAGTCCAATTTGAAATTATGTGTCGATTGCAAATGAGACCCTTGGTGACAAGATACAGGCCTCTTTCCAAACTTCATCGCTGTCCGAAATTCAGTTATTACTTTTGAGATACCTCTGTAGCTCTCGGCCAACTGAGTTCGTGTTCACTACTCTCCCGCGAAGTTCGGATTTTGAGGTCATACCACCGTGTTTACCTCATTAGATCCATACGGTTGATCGCCACTTTATGTTCCCCGAAAGAGGACACGGCACTCTCCCTATGGCGTTGGACCCGCGAAATATGCCCAACAATAACATTATTCTGTTGACAAGGGTTCCCTCCGCAGCTAACAATGCTCGGCGACTCGGAAAGCAACTAAAAATGGCCCTGAAGGTGGAGTAGATACTCCATCGATTGGTCTAGACGTCACTACAGGTTGCATTCCAAATCGACTGAAAGACTTTTGGAGGTGCGTGAATGAGCAATCAAATTTCAGAACGCCGTGTCGCGTTTCAGACGCGATTTATGCATAAAGTGCTGCTAGCCGCGCTCGGTATGCTGCTTTCATTTCCGCTTGCAATTCATGCGCAAACCTACTACGGCGCTATCGTCGGCAACGTGACGGACGCAACGGGTGCCGCCGTCCCGGGCGCAAAGATAACCGTCAAAAATGTCGGCACGAACAGCACCTACACGGCAACCTCAAGCGGTCATGGGTCATACTCGATCCCCCAATTGGCTGGTGGCACCTACGAGGTGCACATAACGTCGGCCAACTTCAAAGAGTTCGTATCTACCGGCGTCGAGGTACACGTCTCGACGACAACGGAAGTCAATGCCTCGCTGGAGGTCGGCTCGATCAACGAAAAGGTCACGGTTCAAGCCAATGAAGTGCAGGTGCAGACTGTGTCCGCGGAGGTTGGCGAAGTCATCGATGGTACTCAGGTCCGCGAGCTGCCGCTCAATGGAGAAAACTTCGTCGCACTGACGCAGCTCTCCCCTGGAGTCTCGGCCGCAGCATCCTACGATGGCACCGGCAAAGGACTCTCTGGTGGCGTCAACTTCTCTGTGAACGGCAACCCATATACCAACAATCTGTTTCTGGTCGATGGCGTCAATAATAACGACGTCGGATCGAATCGCACGATCCTGGTCTATCCCGCGGTCGACACCATCGCCGAATTCAAGATGATTCGGAACTCCTACGGTGCGGAGTATGGCCAGGCATCCGGCGCCATCATCAGCATTACGACGAGATCTGGCACGAACCAGATTCACGGTGGCCTTTTCTATGCGGGCCGCAATGACGCACTCGATGCAAATGACTACTTTTCCAAACAAAATAAAACGGGTAAGGCCAAGCTGCGCCACAACGACTATGGATATCACGCCAGCGGGCCAATCATGAAAGACAAGCTGTTCCTTTGGTGGAACCAGGAGTGGGATAAGGAAATCCGCGGAAGCTCCTTCGCAACCTGCGTCCCCACCATCGCAGAATCGCAGGGCGACTTCAGCGGATACGGGACTGCTACAACCGATCAATGCGGAGCTTCGATTCCCGCCCTCACCGGTGCTAATGCGATTCCGGCATTCGCGCAGGCGCCTGGCAATCCGCTCAAGATCGCCAATCCAGACAAAGCAGGTCTGCTGATTGCGCAGTTTTATCCGGATCCCACAACCGGCAACAATGGAAAAACCTTGAACAACGGAAGTAACTGGGCTTCCGCCATCAACAACCCCTTGAATTGGAGCGAGTGGAACGTACGTGCGGACTACGACCTGACCAAGAAGAACCGCGTCACCTTCCGCTGGACCCAGGAGTCATGGGACAACCCGACCCCCAATAACGGCTCTTCCTTCTGGGGTGAATCCAACTATCCCACGGTACAGTCGAGCTGGAGCCAGCCTTCGAAGAGCGTCATGGCAAAGTTGAGTTCCACGATCTCGCAAACCATGGTGAACGACGAGGAGTTCGGGTACGGCCACAACGCCATCATCACGACCCTTGGCGGCACTAGGGCGTCCATCGTCCCGGCATTGCAGTCTGCTTATCCTGCGTCCTTCCCGTCTTCCATCAAACAGCCAAACGAGTTCTTCGGTGGATGGGGCGGGTTGAATCCGTATGGCTCCTACCAGACGTCGGC
>JAOAPF010000105.1 GCA_025462755.1 Edaphobacter sp. | reverse complement strand
GTCAACAGGGTGGCGCTGGTGGACCAGAGCGCGTAAAGGAGGACGACTATCAGCAGAATGGCGAGGAGGTTGCGGCTGGGGGGAACATGGCCGGAGGTCCAATGCGTGAGAAACCATGGACCAAAGGTCATCATGATGACGATGACGATGACTGCGACGAGGAGGGCGAACTGACAGGCGCGGCGGAGGAGGGTTCGGGTGAGTGCGTAGTTGCCGGCTCCGTAGGCGATCGACATCTCGGGCTCGAAGGTGAAGTTGACCATTTGTACTAATTGGAGGGCGACACGGGAGACGGTGCGGGCGGTGCTGAAGACGACGACTTCAGTGGGGCCTAGGGCGTATCCGACGGCGAGCAGGCTTCCCTGAAGACTGAGGGCGTTGCCGAGGGGAAAGCCCATGAAGGCGATGGCGGGCCGGAAGAGCTTGCGGATCTCGCCAAAGCTCGCGTGCTGCCAGCCATATTCGATCCATGGAATGTCACGGTGAACGAGGATGCAGAAGAAGATGGTGACGGCAATGTTAATGGAAGCGAAGACGAGCGCCACCGAACGCGGCCCCATGCCAAGCGCCACCGAAGCGATTATGGCGACGAAGGCGGCAAGCGTGAACAGGTTTTTGAGGAAGGTGCCGTAGGAGTAGCGGCCGATCGCGCGATAGGCGGACTGCAGGAGCTGCTCGAGCTGACCGAGGAGCACCGAGACGCCGAGATAGAAGATGATCCACTTGGTGTCCGATTCGCTGAGTGCCGAGAGCTTGAGGAGGCGGGCTGCTGGAAGGTAGTAGAGGGTTCCGCTGAGGAGAATGATGGTTGCGGTGCAGATGAAGGAGATGAGCCACCAGCAGCTTTGAAAGACGCGGAGTGCGCCGTCACGATCGTCGCGGGCAACCATCATCGTCATCTCGTTGCCGGCGACGCTGCCGAAGCCGGCGTTGCTGAAGCTGAGGTAAGCGGGGATGGAGTTGACGATCATCCACTCGCCGTAGAGGGGAACGCTCCAGAAGTGAAGGAAGACGGGGATCTGGATGAATTGAATGACGGTCGCGGAGATTCTTCCCACCCAGTTGGTCAAGAAGCCAAGCATCAGCCGCCGTTTTGTTGAGCCATCCATACTCATGCTTAGGGGTGTTCCTTCTGAGCAAGTCTAACGGCTTGGGGGTGTGCGCTGCTATTCAGTGATGGGCCCAGAGTTGGCGACGTTTGAAGGTCAGTGTTCGCGGACCTTGCGATCGACCTGAAGTTTTTCTGCGGTGAGTTTTCTTAGCATCTCCTGATCGCCACGGCGATCGGCTTCGGCGATAAGTGTGCGAAGTTCGCGCTGGCGGCGTTCGAGCTGGCGATGCGCGAGCGTGTGGAGGGCATTTTCGACCTGCTCGGTCATGGATTGTGTGTTGGAGGATGATGCGGGGTCGGCTTCATGCTGGAGCGCGCGGGCCAAGAGAACGTGGCTGTGCTGGTCGGGTGCGGCGTCGAGGAGGTTGGGAGGCGCAGGGGCATGGGAGAGAGCTTCGAGGAGTGCGGCGGCGGGAAGGCTGTCGTACCACTCCGGATGTTGGGAGAGCTGATCGGCAGCGAGGATGCGGGCGGGATCGCGCTCGGGAAGGACGAGGGCGCGGAGTAAGACGCGCTCGGTTTCGCTGGCTGGGTCGTGGTTGTGGGAGCGAACGCTTTCGACGCGTTGCGCAGCAGCTTGTTTGAGCTCCTGGCGGAGGATGGCGGAGTCGATGCCGAGTTTTTGCGCGGCGTCGGCGGCGAACTCGTCGCGCTGAATGCGGTTGGGCATGCGCCGGATGTGAGGGAGGAGGAAGTTGAGAGCTTTGACTTTGGCATCGGCGGTGCGGCCGGGGAATTGTTCGCGGGCGTGGTCGATGAGGAAGTCGGAGTGGCGCTTGGCATTGCGCAGGGCGGCCATGTAGGACTGGACGCCTTGCTCGCGGAGGAAGCGGTCGGGGTCGAGACCTCCTTCGAGGGTGACGATCTTTACTTCAAAGTCCTCTTCGGTGAGGAGCGCTATGGATTTTTCTGTGGCGGCCACGCCGGCGGTGTCGGGGTCGAAGTTGACGATGACACGTTTGGCGAAGCGGCTGAGGAGGCGGATCTGCATCTCGGTAAAGGCAGTGCCGGAGGTGGCAATGACGTTTTTTATTCCGGCCATGTAGACGGAGATGCAATCCATCTGGCCTTCGACGAGAAGCGCGAAGCCGAGGGTGCGGATGTCGGCTTTGGCTTTGTCGAGGTTGAAGAGGATCTGGCCCTTGCTGTAGAGGGCGGTTTCGGGGGAGTTGAGGTATTTCGCAATATCGCGCCCCTTTTCGTCCCGTGCGTCGAGGGCGCGCGCGGTGAAGGCGATGGTCTTGCCCTGCTCGTTCGCAATGGGGAAGGTGATGCGCTTGCGGAAGCGGGCGTAGAGCTGGCCCAGGCCTCCGTCAGCCTGCTCTTTGGAGCTGAAGAGGCCGCTGGCGCGGAGGACTTCGTCGGGGAAGTGTTTGGCTAGCTGCTCGCGCATGTGGTTGAAGTCGTCGGGGGCATAGCCGATGCGGAATCTTGCGACGGTGTCAGGGGTGACACCGCGCCCGGTGAGGTATTCGCGAGCGCGGGCGGCCTCGGGACCTTTGAGAGCCGCTTCAAAGTATTGGGTGGCGGCTTCGTGGATGTCGATGAGTTGGCGGCGCAGGCCGGCTTCCTGGGCCTCCTGGGGGGAGCTGAACTCTCGCTTGGGCAGCGGGATGCCGCATTTGGTGGCGACGACACGGATGGCCTCGGGGAAGCTGATGTTTTCCATTTTCATGACGAAGGTGAAGACGTCGCCTTTTTCGTGGCAGCCGAAGCAGTAGAAGTATCCGTGGGTCGCGTTGACGGAGAAGGAGCCGGTCTTTTCTTTGTGGAAGGGGCAGAGGCCGGTGTAGTTCTGGGCGCCGGATTTTCGCAGCTTGAGGTAGTCGCCGACAATGCGGACGATGTCTGCCTGCCCTTTTACGAGTTGAGCGAAGTCATCGGACATGGAGATGTTTCGAGCTTTACGCCCATCACAAATTTACAGGCTGGCTGAGAGGCGTGGGAGTGGCTAACACGGAGGAGTGGAAAAGCGCTTCTGAACTCGAAGAAGATGACGACGCGGAGTTCGCCGATGCGATGCTGCATGAGAGCTCCGTGCCGCGCACTCCACAGCATCCGTAATTCGCAGACCGCCGACGAAATCGAAAGCCGCGGACGGTAAGCAGAGATGAGAGATGAATGCGAATTCGCGCGCCGAACGGAATAGCGGGAATCGAAGAACCACTTGTTGATCTGAGAGAAATGGTAGGCACGAGGAGACTCGAACTCCTGACCTCTACCGTGTCAAGGTAGCGCTCTAACCAACTGAGCTACGCGCCTGTGCGTTACTTCAGTCTAAACGGAAGAAGAACGGGGAGCAACCTGCTGTCGACTTGGGTTACGATTGTTTGACC
>JAOAPF010000085.1 GCA_025462755.1 Edaphobacter sp. | reverse complement strand
TCTCGTTCTTCTGGGTGCGCTTTGCCTAACCGCGTGTAATCAGACCCCCAAGCTTCCCCCTTCGCACTACGACAGGCTCGCCGACCAGCCTTACATTGAAAGCTATCCACTAAAAGCTGACATCAACACGCTCAAACAGGAGTTGCTCTTCGAGCGCGGTGTCCAGGCTTATCTCTGGGCGCTACCCGCACTCAACATGTATGCCATGAAGGAGGGTTCCGAGAAGGTCTTCGGCAAGGGCTACAACATCCTGCCCATCTTCAAAGAGCGGCTGAACGCCAAGACGCTGATTACTACCCCGAACTCGGACGTCATCTCCGCTCTTGGATATCTCGATCTGAAGGAAGACGGGCCGCTTGTGGTCGAGGTTCCGCCCGGTCTGCAGGGCACTGTCGATGACTTCTGGCAGCGGCCACTCCGATCCGAGGAGCAGATCGAGGGCCGCGAGTGGGCTGGCGATGTGGGCCCGCTCGGTCCCGACCACGGCAAAGGCGGCAAGTACCTCATCCTTCCGCCGGACTATAAGGGTTCCGTTCCGTCAGGTTATTTCACCTATCGCTCCGGCACTTATGGGGTCTTTGTCTTCTGGCGCGGCTTCTTTAAAGATCCGAAGCAGCTGAGCGAACCGGTCAAGGTGATGGAGCAAACCCGGATTTATCCACTTGGCAAGGAGGCGAAGGCCAGACCCATGCAGTTCCCCGACGCCTCAGCCAGACCCGCCAACATGCTCTATCCGCAGGATGGCAATGCCTTCGACCTGCTCTCGCGCTTCATCGATCACGAGTACGTGGATCGCGCGGATATGGAGATGCGCGGTGTTCTCGCCGGCATCGGGATCATCAAAGACCGGTCGTTTTCGCCTGATGCGCCTACCCGCGACCTTCTTGATAAGGCCGCACGTACTGCCTCTCGCCTCGGTCATGCGATCTCGTATCAGCCTTCCGCGATGGTTCCGAACGGACTGTATTATGCGAATCGCCGCTGGATCAATCCGCTTCCTACAAACGCCACCTTTACCGCCGATACCTACAACATCATTGATGCGCGGACGGGCTACTTTACGTATGCCCACTCCTCGAGCCCCGGCATGGCAGTGAACATGGAGAATGTTGGCGCCAAATCTCCCGCGGCTTACGTGGATGCCAACGGCAATTTCCTGCGTGGCAGTCAGGAGTACGTCCTGCACCTTCCAGCGGAGATACCAGTGGCGATCTTGTGGTCGGTCACGGTTTACGATCCGATCACCGGCGCGGGTCTGGACAATGGGCAGCCATTTCCGTCGCTCAACACGATGGACAAACCGATCCAGAACTCCGATGGTTCCACGGATATCTACTTCGGCCCGAAGTCTCCTGGTGTCGGAAAGAACTGGATCGCCACAGTCGCGGGCAAGGGCTGGTTCACTCTCTTGCGCCTCTATAGCCCTACCAAGGCTTTCTTCGAGCAGACCTGGAAGCCCGACGATATCAAGAAAATACAGTAGTTTCCATCATTGCGTCCGAGATGCGATTTTTGCTGCTGAGTGCTCTGTGGGGGGCCAAATTCTCAGGCCGTGAGGACTTTTCAGCAATCGATCCAACGAGAGTTGGCCAGACCTCAGCTCACATTCGCCTGCTCGTGATTCGGGTGTTGAGAAGCGGGTCCTGCTTGAGGGAAAGGCCTGCTTTTTTGCTGGATCTTTCCCGCCCGACCCTCTCTTTCCAAGCCATTTGCCGGGGTTTTTCTCTATAGAAACCGTATTTGAAATTATCTTGACAAGTTTTGGATGGCGGTACTACCTTTACTGTCGTTCAAACAAGCCCGGGTAGTCGAGCGTCATAAATAGGCTAAATAGGTCGAACCTCTCAACTTTTCCGTGGTCGAGAGAGTAACGAAGAAACGGCGACTACCAAGACGAACGGTTCCACTTTTAGGAGGTTCCATGAGATTCGATATTTTGAGCTACCGCAGGATCCATTGTTGGATCGTCGTTGTTGTCTGTGTTGCGATTTTTTCGATGACGGCAAAGGCTAACGCCCAGATCGCGGGAACGGGGAGCATTCAAGGCTCCATCGTTGACTCCACGGGTGCCGTCGTTCAGGGCGCCACGGTCACTGTTACCAGCGGTGCGACGCAGGTAAAACAAGTGTCGGTTACAGAGGGAAACGGTATCTACAGCTTCCCCAATCTGGCTATCGGCACCTACACGGTGGATGTCCTGGCCCAAGGATTCGAGCATTACAGCCGATCCAACGTTGTACTCGAGGTAGGCAGCAGCATTGCAATCAATATAGCTTTGACGGTCGGACGGACGGACCAGAGGGTTGAAGTGCAATCAAGTGGTCTGTCCTTGCAGACCGAAGACGCGTCCTTCAAGCAGACCATTGACCAGCAAACCGTCACCGAGATGCCGCTCAATGGCCGCCAGATGACGAACCTGATTACGCTTTCAGGCGGTTCGACGGCAGCTCCCGCCGGGGATTTCACCGGCAGCAAGTACTCCTACCAGACCATCTCTGTCTCGATCGCCGGCGGCGGGGGCAACACGACGATGTGGCGGCTCGACGGCGGGGACAATAACGACTACATGGCGAACGGCAACCTTCCGTTCCCCTTCCCGGACGCGGTCAGCCAGTTCAGCGTGGAATCCACAGCGCTGAGTTCGCAGAACAGCATGCACGCGGGAGGCCTGGTCAACGTCGTCACTCGCTCGGGAACGAACAGCTATCACGGGTCAGCCTTTGAGTTCATCCGCAACAACTACATCAATGCGAGCAACTTCTTCTCCTCGACGAAAGACACGTTGCATCAGAACCAGTTTGGCGGCACCTTCGGCGGCCCGATTCTCCGAGACAAGCTCTTTGCCTTTGCCGGATACCAGCGGACGCAGTCGAAACAGTCCCAGGCCGCAACGCAGGCCTTTGTTCCTACTGCCGCGAACCTTGCGGGGGATTTCTCAGTGACAGATGGACCGAACTGTACCTCGAGTGGCAAGACGATCCAGTTGGTTGATCCTCTGACTGGTGCGAAGCTTGTCAACAACAAATATCCGAGTCCGCCGAAGTACAGCCCGCAGGCGCTGGCGTTATTGAACTACCTGCCCAAAATCGATCCGAGCGTAGATACCAACAACTGCGGCCTTGTTAAATATGCGATCCCGTTGCAGAGTTCGGATAATCAGTTCGTCACACGTGTTGACTACACCATCAACTCGAAGAATAACCTGTATGGCCGGTACTTCCTGGACGGTTATCAGCTTCCCGCTTTCTACTCTCCAACCAACATTCTGATCACCACTCAATCTGGAAACTCGCAACGGGTGCAGACGTTTACGCTTGGCGAGGCATACACGATCAGTCCCAGAGCTGTGAATACGTTCCACGTCTCGCTGCTGCGGCGGCGCAATAACCGCGGGTATGCCGCGAACGACATCAACGCTGCTGCTCTCGGCGTCAATCTCTATCAGGCCGTGCCGAACGGACTGCAGATGACAATTACCAACAAGTACAACATCGGGGGCGGCGGCAATTCGGTCTCCCACTTCAACGACAACACACTCGCAGTCAGCGACGACGTAACCATGTTGCGGGGCCGGCATCAGCTCGTCTTTGGCGGGGAGTGGATCCAGAACCAACTCAATATCTCAAATCAATTCCAGTCCAACGGTGCCTTCACCTTTGACGGCCGCTACAGCCTGAACGGACCGAACGGAGGAGGGGCGGGCGGAGACCCCAACCTGGACCTGCTCATGGGCGCCATGAGCGGCTTCCAGCAGAGCAAGCAGCAGCAGAATGCACTGCGCGGGCCGATTCCG
Source organism: Edaphobacter sp. (assembly GCA_025462755.1). Lineage (GTDB taxonomy): Bacteria > Acidobacteriota > Terriglobia > Terriglobales > Acidobacteriaceae > Edaphobacter. The sequence continues at coordinate 21,407 of JAOAPF010000085.1, read as the reverse complement.
AGCCTTTACATCCAGGACACCTTCCACGCAAACAAGCAACTGACCCTGGTCGGCGGCCTGCGTTGGGCACCCGAATTCATCCCCGTGGATTACTTCAATCGTGGGACAACCTTCGACATGGCTGCCTTCATGGCCAATAAGGTTAGCTCCGTCTATCCGACCGCTCCGGCGGGGACATTCTTCTATGGCGATCCTGGCGTTCCCAGGCAGTTCACCAAGAACTCACCGTGGCAGTTCTCTCCCAACGTGGGCGTATCGTTTGACCCGACTGGGGACGGCAAGACGGTGATACGCGGAGGCGCGGCGCTGGCCTATGACATGGTCAACTTCTTCACCGGGCAGCGCACTCAACAGAATCCACCCTTCGCCACGAATATCACACAGACACAGACAGCATCCTCCGGTCCTTTGAGCTTCTCGAGCCCATGGTCGGTGGGTGGGATCACCTCGAATCCTTTTCCTCTGCCATTTCGCCCGACGGCTGCTCAGGCGCTGTTCTTCCCTCAATCCCAGTACATCGTGCTGCCTGTCCAGTTCCACCCGTCCTACACGATGCAGTGGACCGCCAGCGTTCAGCGTGACCTCAGCCGGGGCTGGCAACTTCAGGTGCAGTACATTGGGAGCCACACAGTTCACGCTCCCGCGGGCACTCCCATCAATCCAGCGGTCTTCGTCCCTGGAGTGTGGGGTGCGGGAGGCACCGGTTGCGCAGGCGTTGTGACGACAGGCCCTGCCGGCAAACCGGCTGGTGCAGCCGGCACACCATGTTCCACGACCGGCAATCAGTCTCAGCGTTTTTATCTGACCACGCTGAATCCTGCGCAGGGCAACGGGTACGCTGGAGGCGGCGGGGGCACAGTTCTCGTCAATTCCGTCGGCATGGCGAACTACCACGGCTTGATAACTACGGTGCAGCATCGCCTCTCAGCGAGCTTCAGTCTAATGGCTAACTACACCTGGTCGAAGTGCCTCAACGTCGCGGACGCGCAGGGCGATCTCGCCGGAACCCTTGTGGAGAATCCGAGCAACCCCGGGTTTGACTATGGTCCGTGCGGTTCGGATTTCCGGAATGTCGAAAACATCGTCCTTGTAACCAAGAGCAAGTTTGGACTTCCCCGTTTGTACGCCCTGCTGCTGAATAACTGGGAGTTCGCGCCACTGGCGCACATCGTCAGCGGTGCTCCGTTTACTGTGACTTCGGGGCAGGACAACTCCTTCACGGCCGTTGGCAATGACCGTCCGAACGTGATCCCCGGAGTTCCGATCTATCTGCATCAGCCAATTCGGTCGGGATCGGGCGCGACAAACCGGGGATACCTGAACTCAGCCGCATTCGCTCAGGTTTGTCCGACGGGGGCCACGCCGCTAACATGTCCTTCGTATGGAACGTACGGGAATATCCGCAGAAACTCCTTCCGCGGCCCCACAAATTATCAATTTGATGCCCAGATCTCCCGTATCTTCCCCATCCACGAGAGTCTTAACATGGTCCTTCGGCTGGAGGCCTTCAATGTGTTGAACCACCCGAACTTCAACATCCCCACTGGATCAACGAGCGGGACGCCCGGAGGACCAACCGGAGGAAACGGAGTTCTTTCGGCGGGAACCTTTGGCCAGATCACATCTACGGCTAACCAGCCGAGAATTTTTCAGGGAAGTGTGAAGTTCAATTTTTAGGAGATCCACCTCGCTCGTCCACAACAGGGGATAGGCGAGGTGAACCTCTAGTAAAAGCATCACGAAACTCGGTGGAAGATCACTGTCATCTTCTCCTCTACTCAAACTTAGGTACGAACACAATCACTCCAGGAGCAAATCATGGCAAAGCAGGGCAACGATCGTAGAGAGTTTCTGAAGATGGGCGGAACTGCACTCGCAGCATCGGCTGTGTCGTGGAGCGCGAGAAGCTATGCGAGCATTGTGGGCGCGAACGACCGGGTCAAGGTGGGAATTATCGGTTTTGGCGACCGCATGAAAGGAGGGGACATTCCTGCGTTTCAACAGCATGCCAAGGAGATGAACTTCGAGATTGTGGCGGTGTCGGATATCTGGAACCGGCGGCGCGAGGAAGGTGCAGCTTATCTCCAGAAGCTGAATGGTAATTCCGTCGTCCCCGTGCGCAACAACGACGAGTTATACGCGCGAAAAGACGTCGATGCAGTCATCATCGCGACCGCGGACTTTCAGCATGCGCGCCACGGGGCGGAGGCGGTCAACGCGGGGCGCGATGCATACGTGGAGAAACCGATCGCGCATACCATGGACGACGCCTGTCTAATCCGCGATGCGGTAAAGAAGTCGGGCAAGATCGTGCAGGTCGGCACGCAGCGTCGCAGCACCCCGGCCTATCAGAAGGCCGCCGAGTATATCCAATCCGGGAAGTTCGGCGACATTGTGATGGTCGAGATGAGCTGGAACGTGAATCAACCTGGCAGGTGGCGGCGTCCGGATGTTGTGCCTCTGTTGAAGGAAGAGGATACGGACTGGAAGCGCTACCTGATGAATCGACCTTATGAGCCGTTCGACGCCCGCAAGTACCTTGAGTTTCGTCTGTTCTGGCCTTACTCCTCGGGAATTCCTGACCAGTGGCTCGTACATCAGATCGACACCGTGCATTGGTTTACTGGATTGCCGCATCCGCGCAGTTGCGTTGCGAACGGCGGTATCTATCTGTGGAAGGACGGACGCAAGAACTGGGACACGATGACAGCGGTCTTCGACTACGGTCCGCTGGATGACCTGACCAAAGGCTTCCAGGTGCAGTACACGTCGCGGTTCACGAACTCCGCCGGCGGAGTGAAGGAGCTTTACTACTCCAACGGAGGAATGATCGACATGGACAAGCAGACCGTCACGCCGAACGGCGGCTTGTCGGCAAAGAGTGCGGCGGAGATGAAGATGCAACCGAACCTTCTGCCGAGCTTTTCTCTGGTTGATAAGGTCCAGGCAGTATCGACAGACGCTGATACGAAGGGCGATCCTCAGACCTCGGCCAACATGCGTAACTGGATGGAGTGCGTCCGCTCACGGAAGACGCCGAATGCCAGCATCGACGCTGGTTACAGCCACTCCATCGCGCTTTGCATGAATGTTGCGGCAATTCAGACCGGTCAAAAGGTGACGTTCAACGAAAAGACGCAGCAGATCATGGCGGGAGGAAAGGTCTATGCGTAAGTTTCTGGTGCTAAGCCTTTTTCTTACGGGGTTTGGGCTTGGCAGCGGCATTGCGAAGACGGCTGACAAAGGGGTCCAAGGGGTCCAGGTCGTTGCCGATGAGGCGCATCAGCGCGTCGACATCACAATCGACGGCAAGGCCTTCACATCTTACATCTGGCCGACGTCTCTGAAGAAGCCTGTGCTGTATCCGTTGATCACCGACGAAGGAATCACGGTGACTCGCGGCTACCCTCTTGAACCGCGGCCGGGAGAGCGCGTCGACCATCCCCACCATGCGGGGATGTGGTTCAACTACGGCAACGTCAACGGCTTCGATTTCTGGAATAACTCCGATGCGATCAAGCCCGAAGGCCGCTCGAAGATGGGAACGATCTATCAGAAGAAGGTCGTCTCGACCAAGAGCGGAGCGAACCAGGGAGAGCTTGTTGTTGAGTCGCTCTGGGTGACGGGCGAAGGCAAGGACATCCTGAAGGACACCACGCGATACGTCTTCACAAAGCGGAAGGGGGCGCGCGTCATCGACGAGATCACCACGCTCCAGGCGCTGGATAAGGCCGTCTTCAATGACGATAAAGAAGGGGTGCTTGGTATGCGAGTCGCCCACTGGCTTGAATCGCCAGACGAGAAGGGCGGCATTTTCATGGATGCAAATGGACGGCCGACCAAGGTAGACACTGCCGATACGGCGGGCGCGACGGGAGTGTATCTGACGAGCGAGGGAGTCAAGGGTGGAGCGGTCTGGTCGACCCGTGGGCGCTGGTGCATCCTGACCGGCAATGACCCGGACAAGCATGTCGTTACGATCGGCATGATCGATAATCCAAAAAATCCTGGTTACCCAACGTACTGGCACGCGCGGGGGTACGGACTGTTCGCAGCGAATCCGCTGGGGCGCAGCATCTTCGATCCCAAGCAGCCCGCGTTCAACTACACCATTCCGAAGGATCAGTCAGCTACGTTCCGCTATCGGGTGATTCTGTTTTCGCATGCGGCTGACGCAGAGGAGATGAACAGGGAAGCGGACACCTTCGCGGCCGAGTATAAGTAGCCGGCCGCGTGCCGGCGCTTGTCGAACCCCGGGGGACCAGACCCGGGGGAAAGGACCGGTTCGATGCTTTGTGCGTCGGGTTTCGAATTTGAGGAAAAGGTTCACCTGGCTAAAGTGGAGCACGACAATGCTCAACGCGCCCTCCAGTCAGGTTCTGGTGTGACTCAGAACAGTTCGAAGCGCTTTGACTATGCTCACAAGCGCTATAACAAGCGGTTATCTGATTTTGTGAACCATAAGCGAGTCTGCTCGCTGTGTAGAGACTTGTAGGTTCGTCTCTGGTGCACCAACTAAGAACATCCAACCCCCGAAGATTGGCCAAAACCACTTACCCAAACTTAGTGAATACTTAGTGAATATTGTGTTGATCCATTTGCGTCCTCAGGACGTGCGGCGGTATTCTATTGCGACTCAATTCGCGGCTGGGTTGATCTTTCCCGGCTCGGATTAGGTGCTTCGTCGACGCCCCGGATCGGGGAACGCCCGGGTTGTCGGGCGTTTGGGGGAAGTCGACAGTGCGGTCGCAAGGCGCATGGAGATGTCGCAATCCAGCAGCCTTTGCGACGTTCGAACGAGTAAGATCGTTCTCCACAATGCTGCCTGATGGTTGAAGCCAGTGTCCGCGCCCGAGCGATTGGGGACAATATGTAGCTTTGCCGCATTGCTGAGAACGACCAATGGCGTTTTTCCAGGGTCAGACGCTTTCGCACTATCGTTTGATCCTGAAGGGCGCAAACAGAGTTCGCCTGCTGGATATTGGAGCGCTCGGAAATCGCCGCCACCCGGCTTTTCCGCGAATACGATGACTGGGCTCGAGCGACTGACCATGCAGAGTCGCCCAGGCGCTCTATTCCAAGGCGAAGAACCGTATGGAAAGGAGTTCCGAAATGGCAACCCAAACCGATCAGAAGTCCCTCTTGACAAGACCAGGCGAGCAGCAAACTCAGTCGTCACAACGGAGAGACATGGCGCGCAGTTCTCCCGGAAGCGGCTACCTGCAGCGGCGGGGAGAATATCCGTCCGGGCTAGCACCGCAAGAACTCTTCCGGGCCAACCCTTTCTCGCTTCTGAGAAGGATGACCGAGGAGATGGACCGCATGTTCCAGGAAGCGGGCCTGGACCGGGAAGGCAGTGGCGGCAACGGTTGGTCGCCGGCCATTGAGGTCTCTCTGCGGGATGGCATGTACAACATCCATGCTGAGCTGCCGGGGCTTGACCCGAAGGACGTGAAAGTAGAAGTGGAGAATGACGCGCTGGTTATCCGGGGAGAGCGCAGGTCCGAATACGAAGAGAGGGAAGGGGGAGTGCAACGGACGGAGCGCCAATACGGGTTCTTCTACAGAAGCATTCCTTTGCCGGAGGGAGCTAAGCTGGACCAAGCGAAAGCGAGGTTCAATAATGGTGTCCTGGAAATCACGATTCCGGTTCCGGAGCAGCAAAGTAATCGACGCTCCATTCCTGTTGAAGGAGAGAGCGGGGGCGTTTCTTCGAAGCCACCGCAAAGCCAGGCTGCCTAACGCACAGGGTCTCACCGCGTTTCGCGCACGGTGAGGCCCGCCTTTCGATCAGCGATCCACGAGGGCTCGCCAGGAACTTGAGGGCTCTTTCTGTTGCGGAAAGGAGCACCGTTCCGATGGATCAAGACACGGACCATACCCCGGTGTTGCTTTTCGATCTTGATGGCACGCTCATCGATAGCGTGTACCAGCATGTGCTCGCGTGGCACGAGGCGCTTGAGGACCTGGGCCTTTTGCTCGCTGTGTGGCGCATTCATCGTCGCATCGGCATGAGCGGCGGACTGCTGGTTCAAGCTCTCGGGCGGGAGATCGGACAGCGGATTACCCCGGAACAGGCAAAGGAGCTCCAGAAGAAACATGCCGCGGCCTACGAGCACTATCAGGCAGCGATCCAGCCTCTGCCGGGCGCTCGTGAACTGTTGCGGCAATTAGGCCGAGCCAAAGTCCCCTATGCGATCGCGACCAGTGGGCGGCCGGAAGACGCACGATCAGCGCTGGAGAAATTGGGAATAGCGCCGGAGATCCCGGTTATCACACGGCAGGAGGTCCAGCGTGCAAAGCCAGACCCGGATCTGTTTCTCGCCGCGGCACAACGACTAAATGTGCCTATCGCGAGAGCGATGGTTGTCGGAGACAGCGTTTGGGATCTGCTGGCTGCGCGCAGAGCCGGCTGTCTCGGGATAGGACTGCTTTCGGGGGGATATGGCAAGGAAGAACTGGAGCAGGTGGGTGCCTATCGTGTGTATCTAGACCCTGCCGACCTGCTGGCCCATCTCGATGAAGTTGGCATCCGAATTATGGACTAGATAGCGGGCGGGCTAGCCCATGAGGAGGGCTGGTGACAAACAAAATATTAGATATGGCAACCGAGATTAAGGAGTTGCGCACTAAATGGCAGACGCTGTCGCTCTATGAAAAGTTCGAGCAGACGATCGTGTCGGTGCTCACGCTGGTGATCGCCGGGATCGTGACTATTGCAACCTGGCAGCTGCTTCTGCACACACTCAAGCTTTTGGAGAGCAATCTGGTTAGTGTCGCCGATTCTCAGGTGTTCCAGAGCATCTATGGAATGGTGCTCACTGTGCTTATCGCGCTTGAATTCAAGCACACGCTGCTTGTAGTTAAGCATCATCGCCGCGCTATTGTTCAGGTCCAGGCCGTTGTGCTGATAGCGCTGCTTGCCTTGGTGCGCAGATTTCTCATTCTAGATTTCTATCAGACCACGCCAAGTGTGATTGCAGCGCTGGCAGGGGCTACTCTGGCGCTCGGAATCGTTTTCTGGCTGGTCGGAAATTATCAACAGCCGGGAAAAGATGAGGTGATGGAATGATTTGTGCCTCGAACCGCGACAACCGCAGGCGCATAGGGATGCGAGGTTCATAGCGTCCCTCGAAGACGAACATTCGCGACGCTATTCGGCAGGCGTTCTGGGCAACGTGCCGCCGTCAGTATTGCTCTTAAGAACAGAAAAGGGGCGTTCGTGCTGGATTCGCGGCTCGGTCATGTCGTTGCTCGTTTCTGTATGAATCGAGCGCCTCAGCACTCCAATCTTTTCTAAAACCAGGAAGGGAGGAGATGTTTATGATTACAAAGCAAATGTGCCGCAGGATTTTGTTGGGCTCGGCTTCCGCGCTGTTGGTGAGTGCCGTGGCTGCTGCACAAAGTCCGCCCGGCAGTGCGGGCCAGCAACAGCCAAACATGCCCGGTCAGCAATCTACGACCCCGACTGTGGGAACCATGGGACCGGATAGCCTTGCGAACCAGCAGGCAACGGCCGATCAGGCGTTCGTCAGAAAGGCGCTTGAAGGCGGTGCCGCAGAGATCCAACTGGGGCAACTCGCTCAGCAAAAGTCGCAAAGCCCGGATGTAAAACAATTTGGACAGAAGATGGTAGAAGACCATACCCAGCTTAGCGAGCAAATGAAACCAATCGCGCAGCAGCTAGGGATCAAGGAGCCCAAAGGGCCATCCAAGAAGGACAAGCAGCTAATGGCGAAGCTCGACGGGCTTTCCGGCCCGCAGTTCGATGAAGCCTATATCCAAGCGATGGTGAAGGATCACAAGGAAGATCTGAAGGATTTCAAAAACGAAGCTCAGTCGGCTCTGAATCAGAACGTCAAGCAGGCAGCGCAACAGGGCGCTGGAGTCATCTCGCAGCACCTTCAGATGATTGAGCAGATTGCGCAAAGCCATAACGTGGCAACCGACGGGAAACCGAAGACTACGTCAGCGATGCAATGAAGCGAAAAACTCGCAGCTCCAGGTGCAAGGGCATCCCGGGCGGGATGCCCTTGGTTCTTTCTGGGCGTCGCATCGATAGTTCTTCAGCAGTTCTTCAGCGACGTTTGCCTTAGCGAGGCTCCTCTTCTCGCGGTAATCGAGCTCGGGATGCCATCATGGGCGTTAGGAAAAGCACAGCCAACGCCGTCGTGATCATTCCTCCGACGACAACGCGTGCGAGTGGCTGCTGAGCTTGCGCGCCGATACCGTTCGCGACGGCGGCGGGCAACAAGCCCAAACCGGCGGCAAGGCAGGTCATCAGCACGGGGCGGAGCTCATCGAGTGCTCCGGCCCTTAACCCGTCGATGTCGGGGCGCTTGCGCTGCATGCGACGGATTCCTGAGAGGAAGACAACGGCGGCTAGCGTGGCTACTCCAATGAGCGAAGTGAAGCCGACTGCGGCGGAGATGCTGAACGAGGTGTGCGTGATCAGAAGCGCGAAGATTCCCCCGGTGGCGCAGAACGGCAGGATTGCCAGAACAATCAAAGCGTCTCTCCACCTTTGAAACTGCAGGTAGAGCAGCAGGAAGATAGCGAGAAGGCTGATTGGGATGATGATCGCGAGTCTCTGCTGCTCTTTTCGTAACGAATCAAACTCGCCCGCCCAGGAGTAGGAGTAGCCCTGTGGAAGCTTGACCTTGGCTCGGATTTGTTGCTGCAGATCCTGCACCGTGGCTGCGAGGTCGCGGTTGCGTACGCTGAACTTAATCGGAATGTAGCGGCGGCCGCCTTCGCGATAGATCATGAAGCTACCTTCCCGGATGGCGATATCGGCGACTTGTGACAAAGGTACGCGTCCGCCATCCGGAGTCTGGAGAAAGATGCGACCTACTGTATCGGGGCCGGAACGGTCCTCTTCCGGGTAGCGCAAGGTAATGTCGAAGCGGCGGTCTCCTTCGATCATCTGCGAGATCGCCGCTCCTCCAACCGCCGCCTGAATGGCCGCGTTGACGTCAGCGGGGGCTATGCCGTAGCGGGCTGCGCGAGCGCGGTTGACATCGATGACCATGCTGGGTTGCCCATTGACCTTGAAGACACCGGCGTCGGCGACACCTCGCACTTGTCCCATCACCTGTTGCATCTGATCGGCGATGCGCGTGAGCTCAGCGAGATTGTCGCCAAAGAGCTTGAGGGAGTTCTCGCCCTTCACGCCGCTCATTGCCTCTTCAACGTTGTCCTGAATGGTTTGTGAGAAACCGAAGACAACTCCGGGATATTTTGAGAAGGCTTGCTGCATCTGTGCGATCAGCTCGTCCTTATTGCCATGAACGCTGGCGGGCCACTCGCTTGCGGGCTTCAGGTCGACGCCGAGTTCAACGTTATTGAAAGTGGTCACGTCAGTCCCATCGTCTGGGCGACCCAGCTGCGATACTACCTGGGTGACCTCCGGGAAGCGCCCAGCTTCGGAGCGGAGCTGATCGGCCAGCATTGCCGCACGCTCAAAGGAGATGTCCTGAGGCAAGGTGGCGCGAATCCAGAGGTTGCCTTCTTCAAGCGGAGGCATAAACTCACCGCCTACAGCGAACACGAACAGCAGTACTGCTCCAACGAGCACAATGGCGGCAATACCCCAAGTCAGGGCCTTCGTGCGCAGGACGCGTTCGAGAGCTTGGGAATAATGCCGGGAAAAGAAGCGGTTCAGCCAGGTTCCTTTATCGTGCTCTGCGTCGTCAGTGGAGTGGTCGACGCTGGGGTTTGCGGCGGCAACCTGTTTGGGCGCGAAGACGTCACTGAGCACGGGCGCGAAGATGAGTGCAAAGATGAGAGCGCCGGTAAGCGCGAAGCCGTAAGTCACCGACATCGGAGCGAAGATCTTGCCGGGCACACCCTGCATCGTGAACAACGGAATGAAAGCGACGAGGATAATGAGCGTGGAGAAGAGGACGGGGCGCGCGGCGTCCTCCACGCCTTGCACGATTGCCGGGCCGGCGTCGCTGCCCGGCTCGCGCCGCGATAGTTTGCGAAAAACGCTCTCCAGCACAATGATGGAGGCGTCGACGAGAATGCCGAAGTCGATGGCTCCGATCGAGATCAGGTTGGCGGAGTGTCCCGTGAGCGCCATCATGGAGAACGAAAAGAGCACGGCGAAGGGGATAGTTGCGGCCGCAATCAATGTGGTCCGAAGGTCGCCGAGCATCAGCAGGAGGATCAACGTCACAAGGACGAGTCCGGTGAGGATGACATGCTTGACGGTGTGTGTTGTCAGATCGATGAGTTTGGTACGGTCATAGATAGTGCTGATGTGCATGCCGGGAGGGAGCAGGGTGCCGTGATTCAACTCGGCTATCTTCCCCTTCAGGCTTTTTAGGGCAGGGAGGCTTTCCTCGTTTTTCTGCAAGAGCACGATGGCTTCGACGATATCGTCTTGCCCGTTTCGCCCAATTTTTCCGAGTCGAGGCTGGAAGCCTTCTTTTACCTGGGCGATGTTACTCACGAGAACGGGAGTGCCGTTTTTCTCCGCGACCACGACGTTGCCGATATCGTCGGTGTTCTTGAGCAGTCCGAGTGAACGTACGTTGACGTTTTGGTCGCCGATGGAAAGATAGTTGCCACCTGCGTTGGCGTTGCTGTTCTGGATCGCGGCGATAAGCTGCGGCAGGGTTACTCCGTAGGCGAGTAGCTTGTTGGGGTCCGGTTCGACCTGGTACTGCTTTGTTGTGCCGCCAAACGTTGTGATGTCGACGACTCCGGGTACTTGTTTCAACTCACGGCGCACTAGCCAGTCCTGCGTCGCTTTCAAATCATTGAGCGAGTATGGGCCTGTGAGTTGATAACGGTATATCTCTCCGGTGGGCGACCAGGGCGAGAGTTGAGGCTGCAGATTGTTTGGCAGTTGCAGGGTCTGCAGGCGAGCGAGCACCTCCTGGCGGTCGTGGAACAGGTCACTTGAGAATTTGAAGTAGAGCTTCACGTCGCTTAGACCGAAGATGCTGATCGAACGAATCTGCTCAAGTTGTGGAGTTCCATTCAGCGTCAGCTCGATCGGCGCTGTCACCTGCTGCTCAATCTCTTCGGCCGACCATGCCGGGTTCTGCGTGATGATCTCCACTAGAGGCGGCGATGGGTCGGGGTAGGCCTCGACGTCGAGCTTCAGTGCTCCGAATGTGCCTGCGGCCAGCGAGGCAGCGAGCATAATCAGCACGATGGTGCGGTAGCGAAGAAGGATATTGATGAACCCGGCCATGTCAGTCTGCCACCGGTTCACGGAGAAACGCCGCGCCTTCGGTTACTACCCGGTCTCCATCGCGAAGCCCGGAGACGATCTCAATCTGGTTTCCGTGTGTGGCTCCGGTTTTGACATCGCGCAGGTCGTACTTACCCGGTGATGTTGGGATGTAGACTCCGGTTGAGTTGCCGACGTGAAGGACCGCCGAGAGAGGGACGACGATGCGAGGCTGCGCCGGCTGGGCGATGCGTATGGTTGCAAACATTGCCGGCTTGAGCCTATGCCCAGGATTTGCGAGCACCACACGCACTTTGACGGCGTGAGTGGAAGGATCGAGCGAATCGCCTATGTTCGCTATGGATCCGTGGAACATCTCACCCGGATACGCGGCGAAGAGGATATCCACGGGCATGTGTGCGTGCACCGTGCCCAGGTCGCGTTCGAACAGATCTCCGGTTACCCATACGGTGTCCAGATTGGCGACGGTGGCGATTCCGTTTGTGGTTTCGAGTGACCGCTGCATCTCTCCGCTGGCTGTGTTTACGTCCAGAGCGGTGCCGCTGATCGGAGACGTGATCTCGGTTGTATCGGAGGTGCCATTCTCCGAGAAGCCGAGTTCGTGCACACGCTGTCGCGCGCGCTCCTGTTCCGCGTGAGCCGCGGCGCTAACAGCGGTCAGCTCCTGGAAGTCGGCCTGCGACATTACTTCGTGCGCAACCATCAGCTTGCCGCGATCGAGAGCACGGTCGGCGCGTAGAACTTCGATGCGCGCCTTGTCGAAGTCGGCGCGCGCCTGTGCCACGTCACCGCTTTGAAGCAGCGCGATGGGTTGACCTTTGCGCACCTCCTGTCCTGCAGTCAACGTAAGATTCATCAGGCGGCCGCTGAGCGGAGCATAGATATGGACCAGATGTGCCGGGTCAGCTTCAACGCGCCCCGGTATTTCGAGGGCGCTCGCTGTGTTCTGCAGGTGAACCGCCTCAACCTTGATGTTGACGTTGGCCTGTTCGGCCTCAACCGTCGGAGCGTCGTGCCTGCAGCCGGCGAGCAGGAGTACGGCGGCGCAGAGCAACGGCGCTGGGATGCGTTGCAGCGCATGGATACTTTTCATGGATTGATCTCCGTGTGTGCGGCGTAGCTGAGTTGCTCGATTGAGAGCAGAAGTTGCAGTTTGGAGTTCAGGGCGGCGAGATTTACCAGCCGGTAGTCGCTGAGCGCGCTCAGGTAGTCGAGCAAGGTGGAGTTGCCGTTGCGATAGCTGAACTCGAGGTTCTCGCGCACATGGGCCGCCTCCGTGAGGTACTTTGATCGATAACGCTCCGACTGGACGCGGGCCGTTTGGTAGGCGGCCCAGGCTGAGTCGACATCGGACAAGACCTGGTTCTGGGCTGCGGTCAGTGCCAGCCGGCTGCTCTCGATCTCATAGCGCGTTCGTTCTTTTTCACCCTGGTTGCGATCAAAGATCCGCAGAGGGATGTTGATGTTTGCGCCGAACGTGTTGGCGTGTCCGGTGCGCTCGAAGTCGCCTTCAATGAGGGGATCGGCGGTCCCGTTGGCGACCGCCAGCTTTGCGCTCGCGACGTCTACATCCACTTGAGCCTGAGCTGCTTTCAGGTCTGGGCGATCGGTAAGAGCGGACGTGCGAAGTGCGTCGAGCGTGATTGTGAGAGGTGGGGGGTCCAGAGTCCCAGCGATATCGAAATCTTCGCGCGGTCTTGCGATTCCAATCAGATTCTGGAGTGCGATGCTCGCCTGGCGCAGTATGAGTTCGGCGTTGTCCTGGTCGCTTTCAAAGCCTGCAAGCTGCAGTTCAATGCGATCGAAATCGGTCTGATCGATATCGCCGGCATCGAGGCGCACTTTCATCAGGGCCACAGTCTTCCTGTAACCCTCAAGGTTGGCGCGCGATATGCCAAGCGCTTCGCGCGCGTAGAGCATACGTGAAAACGCCTGCCGGATTGCGAGGTCCGTTTGCCGCCGCTGATCGTCGAGTTGGAAGCCGGTAAGGGCGGTAGTCGAGCGCGCGGTGTCCACTCGCAACTGACGCTTGTTGCCGCGTTCGAAAAGACGTTGAACTCCAACCGAATAGAAGTCTGGACCGTTCGGGTCGTCCGGACTCAGGGTGACCATCTGCCCAGCGGCGGTTACGTTTGGATTTTGCCGCAATCCCGCAGTGACCTCCTGTGCGTGTACCGCTGCAAGGTGTTGCGCAGCCGAGAGCAGTGTGGGGTTGGAACGATGCGCCAGGTCGAGCACCTGCGGCAGCGTGAGCGGAGTCGCCGCAGGTGCCGGGGATGCGCTTCCAGGGGTGGCGGGGGTTGTCTGCGAGAAGCAGGCAGATGGAATGAGGAATAGTGACACGAATGTGAGAAATTGGCGCATGGTGAGCGCACCTCATGTAAATCGCGCCGCAGCAGCGGCGTAGCTAGAGGAAAATGTCGAGGAAAGGGCTTAGAGCACAGCGCAAGGCGGCGGACGCAGTCGCTGAGAGCGGACAAGACGTCCGGACAGCGGATGCAATTGGCACTGATCACGCTGTGAGGCTGGTGTTTCGGTCCTGAAGCACATCAGCATCAAGAGGTACAGCCCGATCATGAGCAACTCGTCGAGTCCTGCGGACGCGCCTTCAGAGGCCATCCGCCATGTTTGCCCCGACACCGGCAGCGCTGCCTGGCGAGCTTCCAATAGGTCATCGCTCACCGATATCAGCGGCATGAGGATAAAGCACATGACGACTGCCAGCGTCATGGCGGTGGCCATGGACACTTTCACGGTGCCTCGCCGAACTCCGAAGTACGCTGCTGCGAGGAGAGCAAGCGAGATCAAGATCCAGACGAAATTGGAAAATAGTTCCAAGACTCCATTCTATTCCATAGAACAACAGCAGCCCCGAACATTAGAGAAGAATGGGTCTATTGCCTTGATTATTCGGCAATCCCATGCCTGAAAAGATATATGTGCTCTTCATGCTTCCGCTGAGGTACTTAACACTGTTATCTTTCTCTCGATGTTTTCTAAACCAACTCGTCCGGCTTGAGGGTTCTCTTGAGGGTTTCAATAATGCGCTTAGCCTGTTTTGTGTTGGCAGTTCTCTCCCTGTTCTCTTCACTGTCCGCTAGGGCACAGGGCAACGACCTCGCAGCGCGTCCTCCGATGGGATGGAATAGCTGGAACCACTTCCACGACAAGGTGGATGATGCAGCAGTCCGCGCCCAGGCAGAGGCGATGGTATCAAGCGGGATGCGCGACGCGGGATACACCTACATCAACATCGACGATACCTGGGAAGGCGAGCGCGATGCGAAAGGAAACATCCAGACCAACAGCAAATTTCCTGACATGAAGGCATTGGCCGACTTTGTCCACAGCAAAGGCCTAAAGCTGGGGATCTACTCTTCTCCAGGGGCGAAGACCTGTGCGAAGTTCGAGGGCAGCCTGGGACACGAGTTGCAAGATGCGCAAACATATGCCGCGTGGGGAATCGACTACCTGAAATATGACCTATGCGGCTTGAGGGTCGAGATGCGCGCCGCTCCCACGCCGGAGGCCGCCCACAAGATGATGTTCGACGCCTATATCAAGATGCGCGATGCGCTTCGTAGCACTGGCCGACCCATTGTGTACAGTCTTTGCCAATACGGAAATGATGCAGTCTGGGAGTGGGGGCCGAGCGTCGGTGGCAATCTCTGGCGCACCACGGGAGATATCACCGACAAATACGCCAAGATGGCAGAGATTGGGTTCAGCCAGGCTGGGTTGGATCGTTTTGCCGGCCCCGGACACTGGAATGATCCTGACATGCTCGAGGTAGGAAACGGCGGGATGACGACGGAAGAGTATCGAACCCATATGAGCCTGTGGGCCATCCTTGCGGCACCCCTGCTTGCGGGAAACGACCTGGCCACGATGACTCCCGAAACGGTAGCACTTCTGACAAATCGCGACGTCATCGCCGTCGATCAGGACGCGATGGGAAAGCAAGGCGATCGAGTGAGCGCGGAAGGACCCATTGAAGTGTGGGTGCGCCCCCTGGCAGATGGGTCCAAGGCTGTCGGCATCTTCAACCGGCACCCCTCCGCGATCATGGCGCATGTCGATTTTCAGAAACTTGGATTTGCGCATGCTGTAAAGGCGAAGGACCTTTGGCAGGGCAAGGACCTCGGAAACATCAGCACGCCTTACAACGTGACCCTGCCTGGACATGGTGTTCTGTTCCTACGCGTTTCGCAGTAGGTTTCTTCGATTGATTCACTCGAATACACCACGACTTCGCAAGGGAACGATCCGAACATACTGACGCCCGGTTGTTTCCACCAACACCGTTCGGTGACTTTGTGCCGCTTCACAGGGGAGTGAAACTGATAGTCCTGGCCGTCAATTGTGCCAACAATGTCACGCTTGAGGGGCCACAGAGCCCAGTTTCCGTCGACCAGCTTGGTATCGCCGGCCAGGCAGACGCGTCGACTGAGTGATAGCGTTTGCGATCGGCGCTCCCCGAGCAACTTTCCACCACATGGCATGACGTACTCCTTTGGACGCGGCACACGCCGGAATCTTGCTCTTGAGTCTATTGCGGCGCGAGAGTTAGAGGCGTGGTATAAATTTCGGCACACGCTGATTTTTTTTGATGCTAGACACGGCTGTGCTGGAGATGGGCTGAGCTGTCCTCGCGGCCCACAGGCGAAACGATTCTAAAAACCACTAGGAGAGCGATGACGATGCGCATGCGTTGGATGGTAGTGTTCGCGATGATTGGGGCGGCGATGTGGCCCTGCGGAGCTTCGGCGGCGGAGATTACGGGCAAGTGGGTTGCTGAAATTACCGGCCCAATGCTGCTGGAGCCGGCGTACGCGCACGTGACTCTTGAGAGTACAGGCGATACGGTGAGCGGGACGTGGGGGAGCAACACGGTGAAGGGCTCAGCAAAGGGCGCGCAGGTGACGCTGACGGTGACCGATGCGGAAGGCGCGGCCGCGGGCGAGCTGACGGGGAAGGTGGACGGCGCAGAGGGCACGGGTTCGGGAACGTTGGCAGGCTTGGGGCGGAGACCGGGTGGTGCATTTCCCGGGGCTCGGCCGCCTATGCCACAGGAAGTCACATGGAAGTTGACGCGTGAAGTGACGCCTTCGGCCAAGCCGAGGGAGATCAACTACGACCCGAAGACCTTTCAGGCCTACTACTATGCTGGGAACAAACCGGACCTTCATATCTTTCCGGGTGACATTGTGCATACCTGGTCCGTCGATTCCGCAGGGGTCGATAAAAACGGGAAGCGTTTGGCGCTGGGTGGCAACGCGAATATTGGACCGATTTATGTTGAAGGGGCACTCCCCGGCGACACGCTGGTTGTTCACCTGATCAAGATTGAACCCAACCGCAAGACTGCGCGGCAGGGAAGCCGAATTCAGCAATTTGGAGTGACCCCTGCCTACAATCTGGTCGCGAAGTACGATCCGGGCTTCAACGGTGAGTATCAACTGGATAACGCGACGGGCATTGCGACGCTTACTGCTCCGACGCCGGCGTTGAAAGATTTCAAACTGCAGATGAAGCCCATGCTGGGTTGCATCTCGGTGGCGCCTCCGGGGTTTGAGGCTTTCACTGGACCGCACCTCGGGGTGTATGGCGGCAACCTGGATTACAACGGCACCGTCTCCGGAACTACGATGCTGTTTCCGGTGTTTCATCCGGGCGCGCTTTTCGGCTTTGGGGATGGGCACGCTGCGATGGCTGATGGCGAGGTGACGCAGACGGGGCTTGAAACTTCGATGAATGTGACCTTTTCGGTCGATGTGATTAAGGGCTACCAGTCCCAGGGAGTGCGCGAGGAAGACAACGAGTACATCATCTCGTTCGGCGTGGCGGGGTCGCTGCAGGAGGCGCTGAAGACGTCGACTGCGCAGCTTGCGACGTGGATTAAGCATGACTATGGCCTTTCAGACAGCGAGGTTGCGCTGCTGTTGGGAGCCGTGATGAGGATCGAAGTGACTGAACTGGTCGATCCGGAGTTCAACGTGGTAACCAAAGTGCCGAAGAGCACGCTGGCGATGTTGAAACCTGTGTCGGGGAAGTAGATTCACTTGTTTGTTGCGGGCCGATGGGTGTCGGCTCGCAACAATCTGACTAGGTAAAACTACGGAGTAGAGAACGCGTAGAGGCAGTAGTTCTGCGAATTACATAAAAAGGAAATCTCCTGCATAGTGAAGGGACCTGACAAAAAGAGGTCCCGACATGAGATCGAATCTCCTCCCTTCCTGCATGCGCAGAGTTGTATTTCCACTCATCGTTTTTGCAATGACGGCTCAATTGACGTTCGGCCAGACGTCAACTACGGGCGCGGTTCGCGGCACTGTTACCGATTCGCAGGGTGCGGTGATTGCCGGAGCGACTGTGACTGTGACGTCCAAGGCCACCAGCCAGATCCGTACGGTGAAGACCGATTCGTCCGGGCAGTATACGGTTGGCCTGCTTCCTCCAGAGATCTACACCATTACCGTTGAAGCCCCGGGGTTCAAGGTGCAGCAGCCGGCGCCTGTAACCGTTGTCGTGACGGAGACAGCGCGCGCTGACGCGAAGATGGCGTTGGGCAGTAACACCGAGGTAGTCGAAGTCACTTCGCAGGGCGGCGCGCTGCAGGTGGAGAACGCGACACTGGGCACGGTGGTGGACGGTACTACGATTCGGGAGGTGCCGCTGACGAATCGCAACTACACTCAGGTGCTGACTCTATCAGCCGGTGTGGCTGGCGACGTGAACAATGCGGCTACGTTGGGCAAAGGCACACAGGATGTGTACGTGAACGGCGCCAGCAGCATCAGCAACAACTTCCACATGGACGGAGCGGACATCAACAACTACGGCTCCGGGCGCGCGGGCGACTTCGTGCAGCAGGCCGGTATCGCAATTCCAAATCCCGATTCGCTTCAGGAGTTCAAGATCCAAACGACAAACTATGACGCCGGTTTCGGACGCGATGCCGGAGCCAATGTCGATGTCGTGACCAAGGCCGGCGGCAACTCCATTCACGGATCGGTGTGGGAGTTCTTCCGTAACGACGTTCTGAATGCGAACGACACGTTTCTGAAGATCGGCGGACAGAAGCGCGCGGTGATGAAGCAGAACCAGTTCGGCGGAACCATCGGCGGACCGGTCATGAAGGACAAAATGTTTTTCTTCGGCAGCTACCAGGGAACGCGCCAGGTGAATGGTCTCGCTTCCACCTCCTATGCCAGCAACACGCTGTTTCCTCTTACCGACGATCGCAGCGCGGCTGCTATCGGCGCGATCGCCTGCCCCAGCGGAGGCTCTGGAGCACCGTTCTATGGCGGTAAAACTGTAGCGTGTGATGGAAGCAACATCAATCCTGTTGCGCTTAACCTGTTGCGTCAAAAGATTGCCAATGGCACGTACTTGATTCCTACTCCTCAGCGATACACGACTGTTTCCGGTATCCGCGTAGGTCAGTCGACATTCAGCATCCCATCGCACTACAAGGAAGATCAGTTCCTGATCAACACGGACTACATCCTCTCGCAGAAACACACAGTCTCGCAGCGTTACTTCTACTCAAACCAGCCTCAGAACCAGCCTTTCAGCAACCAGCTGAACACGCCAGGTAACGGTGTGACACCGACCTTCAACAGTCAGGTGGCCGTTCTGAAATTGACGTCCGCATTGAGCGCGCACTTTTTGAATGAGGCATTAGTCGGTTACATCCGCAACACCGGCCGTCTACTGACGCAGGCGAACCTGACCGCCTCCCAGATCGGCATGACTGCGCCGAGCGATCCGACGTATCCACTGATGCCGATTATCTCGGTTACGGGCTACTTCAACCTGGGCGGCGTCAACAACGACGTGTCCATGTCTGCCGTCAACAGCTTTGAAGTCAGCGATCAGATCTCGTGGACGCATGGTAAGCAAAGCATCCGCGCCGGCTTCCTGGGCGAAAAGAATCAGTTCAATTTCGATGATCCGAACAACAAGCGCGGCAGTTTGAATTTTCTGACCTTCCAGGACTTCCTTCTGGGTATGAGCGCAGCGCAGACTGGCACGGGATTCAGCAACGTGAACACGAGTGGAAGCCAGCAGGGTTCGTACTACAAGGGCTACCGTGGAACCGCGATGGCAATGTTTATTCAGGACGACGTCAAACTGCGCCCAAACCTGACGGTAAACGCCGGTCTGCGATGGGAGTTGAACAGCGGCGTGAGCACGAACAAAGGCGTACTGACAAGCTTCTGGCCCTCGCTCGTAACCCCCTTTGAGCCGTTGCCGGCCAGCGGCAGCTATGCGGGATTTGTGGTGCCGCGGAACTCGTCCGCGAACCCGCCGGCCGGGGTCAAAGTACTGGGCAGCATGAGCCTTGGTCAGAACGATCTGCCGATGCATAACTTTGGACCTCGCATCGGTTTTGCGTACCAGCCTTTTGGCTCCGAAAGTTCGACGGTAATACGTGGCGGTTACGGTGTCTTCTACACGTTGCCGAACGCGAACTCGGTACTGCAGACGCTGGGTAATCAGCCGTATGTCAGTTCGGCCACGTTGACCGGTGCCGCAAATGCTGCCGCAACGTTCCAGACGCCATATACGTCGATACTGACTCCTGGAGTGTGGAGGCCGCGTCGTCCTTACTCCGTTTCTCCCACCCCTTTGAACGTGACTGCTGTTGCTGAGAACATTGACTCCCCGATGGTGCAGCAGTACAACATGGACGTGCAACAAGCGCTTCCGTCCAAGCTTATTTTCGAAGTGGGCTATGTAGGGACTCGCGGAACCCGTCTTGCAGAGTCGCGCGCACTGAACCGCGCGTGGCTGGCCAGCCCGACCAACCCGATCAATGGGATGACAACGAATTCGGTCGCTCCCGGGAATCTGGCAGCACGTGTGCCCTACCAGGTATCTCCGTGGGCGGCTTGAATCGCATCGAAACCTATGGATTTTCCAGCTACAACAGCTTGCAGACGACGCTGAAGCGGCAGATGAGCAAGGGTGTTTACCTGCAGGCCTCATATACCTGGAGCAAGGTGCTGACTACGGTCACTGGTGGTGATGGTTTGAACGGCGTCTTCTCCGGTGGCAGTGGAAACAGCAACGATCCGAACAACCGCTACGCCCGTTACGGTTTGGCGGCCTACGATCGTACTAACCGCCTTGTCGTCGCTTATAGCTGGCAAGTTCCCGGACTGAACAACGCTGGTATCTTCGCACGGGTCGCGACAGGCGGCTGGAGATTGTCAGGCGTAACGACATTCCAGTCGGGTAAGCCACTTACCTTTACTGACACTAGAAACGGTACCGCGTATGGAACTGCCAGCCGTGCGCAATTCCTTGCCGGCAGGAGCAACCAGGACGTTCTGAACAAGGCTGGCTCGTCGATGCTGACGCGTGTAAAGACCAACAGTTATCTCAACTCAGGTACAACGTTGTTCACAGCTGCTCCGGTGGTTGCGAACAGTGTTGCCGCTACTAGCGGTGGCCCATTGGCCCTCGACTACGGCAGCAGCGGCATCGGCGTAGCCCGTGGACCGGGAAATAATACCTGGGACGCGGCGCTGGTGAAAGACACGAAGGTGGGTGGGTTGCGTGAGGATGCGACGCTGACCTTCCGTACCGAGTTCTTCAATGTTTGGAATCATGCTCAGTACCAGAATCCTGGAACGGCCGTAGGAACTGCAAGCTATGGGGTTATTAATCAGTCGTCGGTCGCACCGCGTCTGATCCAGTTCGCGCTGAAATATGCCTTCTAAAGAATCCAGGGTTGTGATCGCCCAATCAGATAAAAGGTTGGGCGATCGCAAACCTGAAATGCATCTACGTGTCGTCATTATTTACAATTTTCTACGGGGGTCTCATGCGTCGTTGGTTTTTGCTCTTTGGCTTTTTGCTATCTGGCGCGGCATCACTGCAGGCGACGGATCACACACTGCTTGCTACACCGACCACAGTGGAGTGGGGGCATTATGCTGCCAACGCCAAGCCCGCAATTACGGTTCATAGCGGCGATACGGTGAAGATTCAGACGCTGTCAACTTGCGGCCCTACGGATCGGTTGGTTGAGCGCGGGGTTAAGCCTGAAGACATTCCTGCTTATAACGAGGCGGTCTACAAAGAATATCCGGAGAAGGATAAGGGACCGGGGGGCCACATCCTGACCGGGCCGGTGGCGGTGGAGGAGGCGGAGCCGGGCGATGTGCTCGAGGTGCAGATCCTGAAGGTT
>JAOAPF010000077.1 GCA_025462755.1 Edaphobacter sp. | reverse complement strand
GAAGGACCTGACCGACAGCGTCAACTTCATGGCCGGTAACCTGACGGCCCAGGTGCGCAACATCGCTCAGGTGACCACGGCCGTCGCCAACGGCGACCTGTCCAAGAAGATCACCGTGGACGTCAAGGGCGAGATCCTGCAACTGAAAGACACCACCAACAAGATGGTGGACAACTTGAACACCTTCGCCGGCGAAGTGACGCGCGTGGCCCGCGAGGTGGGCACGGAGGGGAAACTGGGCGGGCAGGCCGACGTCAAGGGCGTGGCCGGTACGTGGAAGGACCTGACCAACAACGTCAACGCCATGGCCGGCAGCCTGACGGCGCAGGTGCGCGACATCGCCCGCGTCGCCACCGCCATCGCCAGCGGCGACCTTTCGAAGAAGATCACCGTGAACGTAAGCGGCGAAATTCTGTTGCTCAAAGACACCATCAACACGATGGTCGACCAACTGAACGCGTTCGCTGGCGAAGTGACACGCGTGGCTCGTGAGGTTGGTACTGAAGGGAGACTCGGAGGACAAGCAAATGTTCCCGGTGTCGCCGGAACATGGAAGGACCTTACGGACTCGGTCAATTCCATGGCAGGAAATTTGACCGGCCAAGTCCGTAACATTGCCGAAGTCACCACAGCTGTGGCCCGCGGCGACTTGTCGCGAAAGATCACCGTCGACGTGAAAGGAGAGATCCTTGAGCTCAAGAACACCATCAACACAATGGTCGATCAACTTAACGCGTTTGCCGCAGAAGTTACGCGTGTGGCCCGAGAAGTCGGCACAGAAGGAAAATTGGGTGGTCAGGCACAGGTGCCCGATGTTGCCGGTACATGGAAGGACCTTACCGACAACGTCAACGTAATGGCGGTGAATCTAACAGAACAGGTGCGCGGCATCGTCAAAGTGGTGACCGCCGTCGCCAACGGTGAACTCACGCAAAAGCTCACGGTGAACGCGAAGGGTGAGGTGGCGGCTCTTGCAGAAACCATCAACAACATGACCAACACGTTGGCTACCTTTGCTGACCAGGTCACGACGGTTGCCCGCGAAGTGGGCGTGGAAGGTCGACTCGGCGGTCAAGCCAACGTGCCTGGCGCCGCCGGTACGTGGAAAGATCTTACCGGCAACGTAAATCTTCTCGCTGACAATTTGACGAACCAAGTGCGTGCGATTGCTGAAGTCGCCACCGCCGTCACGAAAGGCGATTTGACCCGTTCGATTCAAGTGGACGCCAGCGGCGAAGTCGCGGAACTGAAAGACAACATCAATACCATGATCGATAATTTGCGGCTTACTACCGACCGCAATACGGAACAGGACTGGCTTAAAACGAATCTTGCCCGCTTCACAGGGATGTTGCAGGGTCAGCGCGAACTGACCACAGTCGGACGCCTCCTGCTCTCCGAACTTGCACCGCTCGTCAATGCACAGCAAGGAGTTCTCTATCAAATGGAAGGAGAGACGCCTGACAGGATGATGCTTTTGTCCTCTTTCGCGGACTCGACTGAGGGACACCAGGAGACTGTAAAACTGGGCGAGGGTTTGGTCGGACAATGCGCTTTGGAAAAACGCCGCATGTTGATCTCCGATCTACCCGAACACACGATTCCGGTTCGTTCTGGCTTATTCAGGGCAGTTCCACGCAACGTTATCGTTTTGCCGATTCTCTTCGAAGATCGCGTCAAAGCCGTCATCGAGTTGGCCAGTCTGAACGCTTTCACTACCTCCCATCTCGCCTTCCTGGACCAATTGACCTCGAGCATCGGCATTGTGCTGAATAGTATTGAAGCCACCATGCAGACCGAGGGCTTGTTGAAGCAATCGCAACAGTTGGCCGTCGAGTTGCAGACTCAGCAAAAGGAACTGCAACAGACCAACGAACAGCTAGCCCAGAAAGCGAAACAACTCGCGGAGCAAAATGCCGAAGTCGAACGCAAGAACCAAGAGATTGAGCAGGCTCGCGGGGCGCTGGAAGAAAAGGCAAAAGAACTCGCCCTGACTTCGAAGTATAAGTCGGAATTCCTGGCAAACATGTCCCACGAGCTGCGAACGCCACTCAACAGCATTCTTGTCCTTGGCCAGCAACTTGCCGACAACCCGGATACCAACCTCACCCCCAAACAAGTCGAGTTTGCCCGCACGATTCACGGCGCTGGAACTGATCTGCTCAACCTCATCAGCGATATTCTGGATCTTTCAAAGATTGAGTCCGGCACTGTCTCTGTCGAAGCCGAAGAGATCTTCTTCGGTAGTCTGATCGAAATGGTCGCACGTCCTTTCCGCCACGAGGCAGATAATCGCAAGCTTGCCTTTGAGGTGGACACTGATGCTCACCTCCCGCGCAGTCTGGTGACGGATTCCAAGCGCTTGCAACAGGTGCTCAAGAACCTCTTGTCGAACGCATTCAAATTCACAGAACAGGGAGGCGTGCGTCTTTCGGTTGCGGCAGTCACCAACGGATGGACCGCGCGCCATCCGATCCTTAGCGGAGTAGCCTCTGTTGTGGCCTTTGAGGTCTCAGATAGCGGCATCGGCATCCCTGCAGACAAGCAAAGAATCATCTTCGAGGCTTTCCAACAGGCAGACGCCGGTACCAGCCGTAAATACGGCGGCACAGGCCTAGGTCTAGCGATCAGCCGCGAATTGGCCAGCCTCCTCGGTGGGGAGATCCAGCTGAAAAGCACTCCTGGCAAGGGAAGCACCTTCACTCTTTATCTGCCGCAGACCTATGTCGGCCCGTCAACGCAAAATGTTAGGGCGGCCGGCCTTCCCCACCACGGGCCGCGTCTCGAAGTTCCGATCTCCGTCATGACCGCCATTGAAGATCCCATCGAGGTGCTTGAGGATGATCGCAACAACATCCAGCCGGGAGATGCTGTGCTGCTGATTGTTGAAGACGACGTCCATTATTCGCGAATCCTTTGCGATTTATCGCGAGAAAAGGGCTTCAAAGTTTTGGTGGCGATGAGAGGCGCCGAAGCGCTCGCGCTGGCGCGGGAGTTTCATCCGACCGCAGTCTCGCTCGACGTCTCGCTTCCCGACATGCTCGGCTGGACTGTTTTAAATCATTTAAAGCAGGATCCCGCCACGCGCCATATCCCGGTCCAGATGTTGACGATGGACGAGGACTGGCTTCACGGGCTCTCTCATGGGGCGTTTGCTTTTGTCACCAAGCCGACAACGAGTGAGGGCCTGAGCGCCGCGATTACTCGGATACGCGAGTACTCGAGTCCTCGTCGCAAGCGGCTTCTCGTTGTTGAGGATGAGCCAGCCCAGCAGCTCAGCATTCAAGCACTGCTGGGTCATGACGACATCGACGTATCCGTCGTCTCCACCGGGGCGGATGCCCTCGAGGCAGTACGGAAGGAGCAGTTTGACTGTGTAGTCCTCGATCTCCGCCTGCCCGATATGACGGGCTTTGAGCTTCTGGAGCAACTGGCTCAATCCAAACCCGGAAGCGAGTTGCCCGTCGTCGTTTTCACTGGGAAGGATTTGTCACCAGAGGAAGACGCAAAGCTACACATGTTGGCGCGCAGCGTTATCGTAAAAGATGTGGAATCGCCCGAGCGCCTGCTCGACGAAACTGCGCTCTTCCTTCATCGGGTTGTGTCTGATCTTCCGCAGGAAAAGCAGAATATGCTTGATCGGCTGCACCGGTCGGACGAAGCGTTGGTCGGCAGGAAAGTCTTGATCGTTGATGACGACGTTCGGAACATCTTTGCTTTAAGCAGCGTCTTGGAACGCCGAGGTATGAGCGTGCTTACGGCGGGTACAGGACGCGAAGCAATTGCTACCGTCGAATCAACCAGCGATCTCTCCATTGTCCTGATGGACATCATGATGCCGGAGATGGATGGGTACGAAACAATGCAGGTTATTCGGCAGAATCCCCAGTTCCGCCGTCTGCCAATCATCGCATTGACAGCGAAAGCAATGAAAGGTGATCGCGAAAAGTGCCTGGAAGCAGGCGCCTCCGAATATTTGGCGAAACCTGTAAATACGGAGCAGCTCTTGTCGGCTTGCCGTATGTGGCTTCATCGGTAAACAGACAGCACGTGGCCATCAACAAAGGCGGACTTTGGGAATGCAATCCTCAACGGATGAAGAACAAAGATGAATGACCACGACCGGGCAAACATACTCATGGTCGACGATCAGCCGGGCAAGCTGCTGAGCTATGAAGTCATACTCAGGGAATTAGATGAGAATTTAATTCAAGCACGATCTGCCAGAGAAGCGCTCGACCACCTTTTGCATCACGATATCGCAGTCGTGCTCATGGACGTAAGCATGCCGGAGATCGATGGATTCGAACTGGCCGACATGATGCGTCAACATCCAAGATTTCAGAAGACCGCTATTATCTTTATCTCCGCCGTTCACCTGACCGATCTCGACCGCATCAGGGGATACAAGAGTGGCGCGGTCGACTACATCTCTGTCCCCGTCATTCCGGAATTGCTTCGAGCCAAGGTGAGCGTCTTTGCGGAATTGCATCGCAAGAATCGCCAACTCGAACATCTAAATCGCGAACTGGAACAGCGGGTCTCAGAGCGCACACAGCAGCTGCATGAAAGCGAACTTCAATTCCGCACTTTGGCAAACTCCATCCCGCAGTTGGCCTGGATGGCCGACGCGCAGGGTTCGATCTTCTGGTACAACCAGCGCTGGTACGACTTCATCGGTACGCTGTCTGAAGAAATGCCAACATGGGGCTGGAGGAGTGTTCAGCACCCAGACTATGCTGATGGGGTCATTCAGCGGCTTAAGCGATCCCGTAAGGCTGAGGAGCCATGGGAAGATACCTTTCCTTTACTAGGCAGAGAAGGGGAGTATCGCTGGTTCCTCACTCGCGCCGTACCGATCCGCGACTCTCAAGGGAATTTGGTGCGATGGTTTGGCACCAACACCGACATAAGCGCTCAGATTACAGCCGAAGAGCAGATTCGCAATCTCAATGCTCAACTCCAGGAGCGTGTGGCAGAGCTTGAAGCGATCATGCAGGTCCTCCCGGTTGGTGTAGCCGTTTCGCAGGATCCGGAGAGCACTGTAGTGACGGCGAACTTGGCGCTAAGCGATCTGCTCGGAGTGGAGCCCGGCGAGAACATTGCCTCCCGTATCGATCCAGCGAGCACTGGTTCACTCCAGATATACAAAGAAGGTCGCCGGATCATGAATGCCGACCATCCCCTGATAAAGTCCGCAAGAACCGGGCAGCATTCCGGAAGTCTGGAACTCGAAATCCAACGATCGGACGGAGAGCCTATTTACCTCCAATCCAGTGCAAGTCCTCTCTTTAATCAACACGGCAACGTGCGGGGGGCGGTCGGCGCATTCATCAACGTAACCGACAGGAAGCATCTAGAAGATCTGCTCCGGGAACGAGCCGACCTGCTCGAACTGGCGACAGAGGCAATCATTGTCCGAGACATGAACGGCGTCCTTCTATTTTGGAATTCCGGCGCAGAAGCACTCTATGGCTGGCGACGGGAGGAAATTTTAGGCAAGTCGATCCACCACGTTCTTCGGACCAAGTTCCCAAAGGGATTCAGCGATGTTGAGAATGCACTTGCACAGACCGGCAAATGGAATGGAAATCTCAACCAATTTACTCGCGACGGCCGTGAACTAACCGTGGCATGCCGTAAGGCGCTCAAGGAAGGCGGAAATGCAATCCTAGAGATCAACCGAGACATTACAGCTCAACTGAAAGCGGAGGATGCCCTTCGCAAGACAGAGAGGCTGGCGGCGATGGGGAGGGTGGCCGGAATTATCGCTCATGAGATCAATAATCCTCTGGAAGCGATCACCAGCGCGTTCTACCTGCTTCGCAACCATCCATCTCTCGACGAAGAGGCTCGCTACCTAGCGAAGCTTGGTGAGGAAGAGCTCCGTCGAGTCGGCCACATTACCCGGCAAACGCTCGGCTTTTATCGGGAGTCAAAGCACCCTGTCCAAGTCTCCATTTCTGCCCTGCTGGACGAAATTCTCGAGTTACAATCGCGTCGCATGGAATTCAACAATATCTCGCTAAACAGAAAATACCGCAGCAAAGGGACCATCTGGGGTTTCCCAGTCGAGCTCAAACAGGTATTTCTCAATTTGATCGGAAATGCTGTCCAGGCCATGCCCGACGGTGGCACACTGCGCCTGCACGTCTTTGAATCATCGTTGCAGCGTCATAAGCGTCCAGAAGTCTACGTCTCCATCTCCGATACGGGTACTGGCATCGATCCGGAGCACGCAAGACATCTCTTCGAGCCTTTCTTCACAACGAAATCAACCAAGGGTACTGGCTTGGGTCTCTGGATCAGCAGAGGCATTATCCAGAAATACGGAGGAACAATTTGCTTTCGAAGCACGTCAGTCACCGGCCGGAATATCACGTGTTTTCAAGTGAAGCTGCCTGACGCTGACGTTCAAGGAGCACGAGATACAGAAATCGCCGCATCCGATGTAGTAGAGGCTGCAGGGGTGTCCAATGGTCCCAAGTAGTATCACGATTCTCTGCGTGGACGACGAGGAAACTCCGAGAATCCTTCGAAAGCTGATACTGCAAAAGCAGGGGTACCAAGTCATAGCGGCAGCCTCCGGCGTGGAAGCATTGGAATTGCTCGATCGAGCGAACATTAATCTTGTTTTATCTGATCAAATGATGCCGGGCATGAGCGGCACTGAACTTACAAAATCAGTGAAGGCTATGCGGCCTACGATGCCGGTAATACTAATTTCGGGAGTAAACGAAATCCCGCCGGACGCCAGCTATGCAGACCGGTTTATCAGCAAGGTGGGAGGACCAGAACTTCTCTTCCAGACCGTCATCGAAGTTCTCACCGAGTACGGACATGTCGATTGAATCAAAGAGAATGTCAATGTGGCCCCCGCACTGTCCACTTACAATTGCACGAAGCAGCGCGTCAGAATCCATGGGCCACGGAATGTCGTATGCGCCAATTATTCTTGGTCTGAGAAGGAAAATCAGATGAGTATCAACGGGAAGATACTCCAAGTGGCCCTCTTAAGTTTCCTAATGCCGACGAACCCGTTAGCAACTCCCGCCGTGCCGAAGATCGCTCCCCGCACTTTCGAAATTGCCGGCGAAATGATTCCTGGACACGAACCGGATGGCAACACCTACATTCTTGAGAGCATAAAGGAGCTGACCGTCATCGACACCGGCCGGCATGAAAGTCATCGCAGAAAAATCGAGACGTTCGCGGAAAAGAAGAACACCGCGATTGTTGCCGTGATCAACTCCCATCGGCATCTCGACCATGTCAGTGGAAATATCGAGTTGCGCCAGGCTTATCCCGGGATCAAAGTCTATGCCTCAGGGGCGATCAATGATGCGCTTACCGGATTTCTTGCAAAGAACGCGGAGTCATCACGGCAAATGCTGGCGACGGGAAAGCTCGATCCTGTGGAGCGAGACGAAATAACCACCGACCTTGCGACGATTGACGCTGGTGAGGCGCTGAAGCCAGACGTAATTTTGAGTCACTCAGAAGTTCTCACGATTGGCCGCCATAAGTTGCAGATCCATGTGGCTAAAAACGCAGTGACAGCAGGTGATGTGTGGGTGTTCGATCCAAGTTCCGGAGTCCTCTTCGTCGGCGACCTGGTAACTTTCCGGCACCGTTTCTCGATGCCGCTTGCGCTACTGGCTGGAAGAAAGCCCTTGAAGAAATTGCACACGTACCGTTCTGCATCGTCGCGCCGGGCCATGGACCGCTTCTCTCGCGAGAACATTTCGAGACCTTCTCCCAGGCTTTCGAGAAACTCCTCTCCTGCTCGAATTCGTCTCATACTGCGCTTCAATGCTCAACAAATTGGATTGATCAGGTCGCCGGGGTCGGAGAAATGAACGACCTAGCAAAGGAAGCTAGGACAAGGAATGATGGCGTATTACCTAACGGACGTGTTTCGTGCGCACGGCGGTAATAGTCAATATTGTGCTGAGACCAAGTAATCACCGTAGAGGGTGTCACCCATGCCTGCTAAGAATGAGGAAGAAGTCGAGGTGCTTTCGATCGAGGGTCGTCAAGTCCGCGTGACGCATCCCAACAAGCTTTATTTCTCCAAGCAGGTGAAGCTTTCGAAGCTCGACCTCGTGCGCTACTATCTCTCGGTTTCGCCCGGCGCACTCGCCGGCATTCGGGACCGGCCGATCGTACTGAAGCGATTTGTCAACGGTGCAGAAGGAGATGCCTTCTATCAGAAGCGGGCCCCCGGCGATCGCCCCTCCTGGTTGCGAACCGTGACGCTTGCATTTCCGTCGGGCCGTACAGCCGAAGAACTGGTTGTCGATGATGCCGCCGGTCTTGCCTGGATCGTAAACCTCGGCTGTATCGAGTTACATCCGCATCCAGTGCGCTCAGAAAATCTCGACCATCCTGACGAACTACGGGTCGATCTCGATCCTGGGCCTGGTGTTTCCTGGACCGACGTGCGCAGGGTTGCTCTTGAAGTGCAGGCGATTCTCGATGAAGTCGGGGTCAACGGCTGGGCCAAGACCAGCGGTTCGCGGGGAATGCATGTGAACGTCCGTATCGAGCCTCGCTGGACCTTCACCGAGGTGCGGCGTGCAGCGCTCGCCCTGTCGCGTGCAGTCGAGCGGCGACTACCCGCTCTCGCGAGTTCGAAGTGGTGGAAGGAAGAACGGCACGGCGTCTTCCTCGATTACAACCAAAATGCAAAGGACCGAACTACGGCCTCGGCCTACTCTGTGCGTCCGTTGCCGGATGCTCGGGTCTCCGCGCCACTCCGTTGGCAAGAGGTGTCGGACTGCGAGCCAGCTGATTTTACCGTGCTCACGATGCCTCAACGCTTTGCGGAAATCGGCGACCCTCATGCCGATATGGACAATTCGGCTGGTTCGCTTGAGCGCTTGCTTGATCTCGCAGCAAAAGATGAAGCTGAAGGGCTTGGCGATGCTCCGTGGCCGCCACACTTTCGCAAAGTGGAGGGAGAAGGGCCTCGGGTCTCCCCCTCGCGAGCCAAATCACCCTCGGTCAAGGCGACTGCGAAGAAGCCCAGAACGAAAATGCCGCTCCTTGTGGTTGCAAATTCTCCTCACGAAGACGCGGCGTTAGCAGGGTTGGAACGATGGAAGAAAAAATATGCGGAGGTGGCAAAACTTCTCGCAGTGGACGATGTGCTGGTGGACCGCATGAGAGGTCGATCCTCGATCTGGACTCGCATTCGGGTTAACCTCCGAAACATTCCCGAGGAGCTTCGGCCGCCACAGGAAACAGCGGATCCCGATGATGATCCGACCCGCGGATACGTTACCCGACGAGCGACGAAGAAGAATGCGTAAAGCCCGGAAAACTCAGCGGCCGCCGGAAAAAATCGCCATCAATTCTTGCGGTGGAACGACCTCAAGCTGAGCGTAGGTACAGTCGCGAGGCGCCTTGTCAAAACGCCACCTTCGAAACTGCGCCATGTGGCGGAACCGATCACCCTGCATATGCTCATAAGCTACTTCGACGACAAGCTCAGGCCGCAACGGCTCCCAGGACAAATCTTTTCCTTGGCTCCAACGGCTTTTGGGCGCCGGGCATACGCTGATTCCCATCACGCTTCCAGGGATGGTCAACCAATGCATCCTTGCGATAGGGCTCCAGGTATTCCACTAACTCACGTCGCTTTGCCTGAGTAAAGCTGGCGCAAACACCCACGTGCTGTAACGATCCCGAACCGTCGTAAAGGCCTAGAAGCAGCGAGCCAACGGCAGTTCCCTCTCCATTTTTATGCCATCGAAACCCCGCGACCACGCAGTCGCAATCCCGTTCATGTTTCACCTTCAGCATGACCCGCTTGTCTGGCTCGTACACTCCCGAAGTCTGTTTCGCCATCACTCCGTCAAGACCCGCACCCTCAAAGCGGCGAAACCAATCCAATGCGACCGCTCTTTCCGTGATAGCGGGAGTCAGATAGAGCGGCGCCTGCGCCGAGACAAGCAGGTTCTCCAATGCTTTGCGTCGGACTTGAAATGACTCGTTCATGAGATCGCGATCGTCGACGCAAAGCAGATCGAAGAACACAACGGATGCCGGAATCTCCTTGGAAAGAAGGTTCACGCGGGAGGCAGCGGGATGAATACGAAGTTGGAGCGCGTCGAAGTCCAGTCCCCGGCCCGATGCGATCACGATTTCGCCGTCGAGAACACAACGGCCAGGCAGTTGTCGGAGCAACGGCTCGATAAGCTCGGGAAAATACCGGTTCAAGGATTTCCCGTCGCGGCTTTGAATCAGGATTTCTTGAGCGTCGCGGAAGACCAATGCGCGAAATCCATCCCACTTCGGTTCAAAGAGCCAGTGCTCTCCCGTGGGAATTTCATCCACCCGCTTGGCAAGCATCGGCAAGATTGGCGCATTCACTGGAAGATGCACGTCTCATGTTATATCGCAGCTGAGCATCGCTCGCTGACGGCCGCGGTCGATGTTTACGAACCGATAGAAATAATTGATGTAATCACGGATCGCCGATGTATCATTTCCCTTCCTTCTTGCAAAGACAACGTCAATCGCTCAAGGAGTTTCTGTGAAATGCTTTGCGCTCGTTCTCACGTTATGTTTGGCCGCGCCGTTTTCCCTGTTCTCCCAGGGCCAGCCTGCACCTGAAATTCCCTTCGATTCGGTTCCCAATTTTCTAAAGCTTCTGCCAAACATCTATCTTGGCGAGACTGCCGGTGTGGCGGTGAATAGCAAGGGACACGTCTTCGTATTCACGCGTGGCAACTCTACAGGACCGGCGTATGGTGCGAGTGCCGCGCAACTTTTGGAGTTTGGTCCCGATGGCACCTACCTTCGCGAGATCGGACACAATCTCTACGCATGGTCCTACGCGCACGCTGTCAAAGTCGATAAAGATGACAATGTCTGGGTCACCGACAAAGGATCCGACATGGTGATCAAGTTCAATCCGGCAGGCCATGTGGTCATGGTGTTCGGGCGCAAGCAGGAGGCCTCGGACGAGAGCACCGGCCCACTGAAACATGTGCACCCGCCGCTCCCTCCCATTGACGGAGAGTTCCGTCAGGTCACCGATGTCACGTGGGACCCAGCCGGGAACACCTACATCAGCGATGGGTACATCAATTCGCGCGTTGCCAAAGTGGACAAGAACGGCAAATGGCTTATGTCTTTCGGGGAACCCGGCGACCAGCCCGGGCAATTCAACACGCCGCACAGCATCGCCGCCGACGCCCAGGGAAACATCTACGTTGCCGACCGTGGCAACCGGCGCATTCAGGTGTTTGACGGCGCCGGCAAATTTCTCCGCCAGATCACGATCGACGTGCCGTTTGACTATGCGAGTTCGGTCGCGGCGATCGGCAAGAAGCCAGCCCCGGATGCCACCGGCACGCAGGCGTCAGGTTCCCCGTGGGCATTGTGCATCACGCCTGGACCTAATCAGGTACTCTATGCCTCGGACGCGTTTCCGGGGCGGATCTACAAGCTGAGTCTGGACGGGAAGGTACTGGGCGTGCTGGGCGAAACTGGCAAACAGTTGAAGCAATTTGGCTGGATTCATGAAATGGCGTGCCCGTCCGAGAACGTGCTCTTCGTCGCTGAATTGCTGAACTGGCGCGTGCAGAAACTTGTGCTTCATCCAAAGAAATAGTTCGGGGACCATGCGTGCTAGCCGGACGGCGAGCGATGAATTCGAGCTTCGGGGGCTCACATGGCGGGGAATAACGAAGGAGCTTCCTGAGTTGGGTCAATACCCCCCATCCCGTCGAAAGTGTGCAAAGTCTTAGAAAGAAATGAGTTGAGTTCGTACTTTGTCTTGGACTCACCTCAAAAGGGAGGTCGCGGCGAGTGACTGCTCCTCTTTCGGGGCTTTTCTCAAATACACGAATGTCAAGTGCTGTCCGATGCGAGTGCTCAGCGGCGGAGAGAAATGGGACACCTCAATGCGCACCTGGTGGGCAAGCAGATGGGTCTTCTGAGGAACAATCTCGGAAGGGTTTTAATAGTAGTTGCCGAGGTAGGCGCGATCAGCCTGCTGGACAAGGTAGCGGCGGTTCTGGTCGAAAAGGATTCTTGCCAGTCCGCCGCGGTAGCTGTTGTCACGAGTTGTTAAATGCGAAACGGGAGCCGGTTGCGGCTCCCGTTCTGCATTGTAAGAAGAACAGATACAGCTAGGCGCGGCTGAACCTGCGACGTGCGATCCCGACGACGCCGACCAAGCCGGTGCCGAAGA
>JAOAPF010000037.1 GCA_025462755.1 Edaphobacter sp. | reverse complement strand
CTCAACCTCACGCTCTCTCAATCTGCTTCGCCGCAGCATCGATGATGTCGGTGATCGCATGAATCTGCTCTTCCGTTAGCGGTCCCTTCTTCATCCGCAGCGCCATGCGAAAGTTCGCAACCGCCCGTTCAATCTGCTGCGCGCGCTCCCCTGCCTGTTCACCGCGTACCTGGTCCATCCTGGCAAACAGTGCGTCAACCTGCGCTTTATTCTCCGCC
Source organism: Edaphobacter sp. (assembly GCA_025462755.1). Classification (GTDB taxonomy): domain Bacteria; phylum Acidobacteriota; class Terriglobia; order Terriglobales; family Acidobacteriaceae; genus Edaphobacter. The sequence continues at coordinate 12,244 of JAOAPF010000037.1, read as the reverse complement.
AGCGCCTTCGATCCCTCCTCCGTGATCGTGTAAAGCTTCCGCGCGCCTTCGGTCACGACCGTTGCGTGCCCCATCTCCTCCAGCATGGTCAGCATCGGATAAACCACGCCGGGGCTAGGTGCATACATCCCTCCCAGCCGCTCCTGAATCGACTTGATGATCTCGTACCCGTGGCTCGGCTTCTCTGAGATCAATTGCAAAATCACGTAGCGCAGATCCCCCGCTCCAAAGAACCGCATCGGCCCTCCGCGCCCTCGAAACCCATGCCGCCAGCCGCCAAACTCTCCACGGCCACCGCACTGTCTGTCTTCCCTATGTCTCTCTCTACGGCCTTCTTCTCCGCCGCCACAGAAACCTCTGTAATGTTCGTATAGTGTTCTCATGCCAAAACAGTATCAAGATATATCTTGATATGTCAAGACTGCTCCTGAAATAGTCGATCTCCGGTTACATATATCCTGTCTAAGCCCCATGAAACGCATCCTCACCGCCACAGTCCTCATCCTCGCCGTCTTCGCCCTCATCTTCTTCGGCCAGCTCTGGATGATCACCCTCTTCTCCGCCATAGTCGCCGAGCTAGCCGCCTACGAGTACCTCAAATTAGCCGCCGTAGGTGCCGAATCCCACGGCCTCAAACTCTGCATCCCCGTCTGGTGGATGGCCCTCGGCACCGCTCTCGCCTTCGTCGTCACCCTTCCCAACTTCCCCGTCGAAGCCCAGCTTCCCGTCCTCAGCGCCCTGACCATCGCTCTCTTCGCCTGGAACGGCTTCCGCTCGCCCCTCATCCAGGTTCTCCCCGACACAGCCCAGGGCCTCTTCGGCCTCATCTACATCGCCTACCCCCTCACCCTCATCCCGCTTCTCTGGAAACAGGAAGACGGTCCCGCCCTCGTCGTCTTCCTCATGGTCTGCGTCTGGGCCGGCGACATCGCCGCTCTCTACATCGGCCGAGCCTTCGGCAAACGCAAACTCGCCCCCCGCCTCAGCCCAGGCAAGACCTGGCTAGGCTCCATTGCCTCTATCCTCGGCAGCATGGTCGCGGCTGGCATTGTCATCGTCATCTCCAACGCCCTCACCGCCCGCGGCAACACACTCCTCCACATCTCTCAACCCTTCTGGCAATCCCTCCTCCTCGCCGCGATCCTCAACATCGCAGCCCAGCTAGGCGACCTCCTCGAATCCGCCATCAAGCGCGGCGCAGGCGTCAAAGACTCCGGCACCATGCTCCCTGGCCACGGCGGCATCCTCGACCGCATCGACGCCCTCCTCCTCGCCGCCCCCGTCCTCTGGTTCATCCTCCTCCTCAAGGACTACTTCGGCCTCGGCCGCTTCTAGCCAGCTACTACACCATCACTCCCACAACCATTGCCTCTGGCTGTATCTGCTGTGCCGTTGTCTTTGTTACTGCCGTTGTCGTTTGTTACTGCCGTTGTCGTTTGTTACTGCCGTGTCCTTGTTATTGCCGTTGTCCTTGTTATTGCCGTTATCGTTGTTATTGCCGTTATCGGTTGTTATTGCCGTTGTCGTTTGTTACTGCCGTTGTCTTTGCTGTTGCCGTTGCTTGTTTTGCTCTTGCCGTTGTTTGTTCTTGCTGTCATCCTGAGCGAAGCGAAGGATCCCGAAGAATTCGCCGCCCCGTCACCGTTCGAATCTTTCGGCCACGCATTCCAAATCGTCCAAAGAGCCACCCATGCCAGAAGGTCACGTTTACATCCTCGGCAGCACCACCGGTACCCTCTACACCGGCGTCACCAGCAAGTTCGACCAACGCCTCTTCGAACACAAAAATGGCATAAAGTCAGCCTTCGCGAGCCAACACAAGTGCAACCGCCTCCTCCTGCACGAGCCCTACGTAGACATACGTTCCGCAATCGCACGAGAGAAAGAAATAAAGGGGTGGACACGATCAAAGAAACTCGCCCTGATCTCCCAAACAAATCCCGAATTCAAAGACCTCGCAGCGCAACATGGGTGGCAGATACTTCACCTGAACCAGAACATTGCCGATCAGAAATAAGGGGCCTACCCATGTCAGTATCTCGGCCGCCGCCAACCAACACTCTTACCACCGTCTGTTTTTGCTGTCATCCTGAGCGCAGCGAAGGATCCCGAAACACTCCCGGTCGCCTATACCGTTCAACCTTTTCAGGCACAAAATTCGCCCCTCTCTAATGGAGCCGGCAATCCAAACGCACACCAGACGATCCAAAAGCCCGTTTCCCGCTCAATCTGCGAAAATAAAGAACGTGAAGAAATTAGCCATCCTCGGCTCCACCGGCTCCATCGGCCACAGCACCCTCTCCATCTGCCAATCCTTCCCCGACCGCTACCAGGTCGTCTCCCTCGCCGCCGGCAGCAACATCGACATAGCCTACGAACAATGCCTCCGCTGGCGGCCAAAGGTCATCTCGCTCGCCACCGAAAAACTAGCCGCCGATCTAAAAACCCGCCTCAATACTGCCGGCATCTCCGACATTGAGGTCCTCCACGGCACCGCCGGCTCCATCCACGTAGCCACCCTCCCCGAAGTCAACTTCGTCGTCTCCGCGATAGTCGGAGTAGCCGGCCTCGAAGCCACCTACGCCGCAGTCTGCGCCGGCAAGACCATCGGCCTCGCCAACAAAGAGTGCCTCGTAGCCGCCGGCGAACTCATCATCGCTGCCGCAAAGAAACACAACGTAGCCCTCCTCCCCATCGACTCCGAGCACAACGCCGTCCACCAGTGCATGCGCGGAGGCACGCCCGCCGAAGTAAAACAAATCTGGCTAACCGCCTCCGGTGGCCCCTTCCGCAACACCCCCCTCGCAAACTTCGACAGCATCACGCCCCAACAAGCCCTCAAACACCCAACCTGGGTCATGGGCCAGCGCATCACCATCGACTCCGCCACCATGATGAACTAGGGATTCGAGGTCATCGAAGCCTGCCGCCTCTTCTCCCTCCCTCCCGAACAGGTCCGCGTCACCATCCACCCCCAATCCACCGTCCACTCGCTCGTAGAGTTCGTCGACGGCAGCATCCTGGCCCAGATCTCCGTCACCGACATGCGCCTCCCCATCCTCTACGCCCTCGCCTACCCCGAACGTGTAACCTCCGATTTAACATTCGACCTCACCGCCCTCACCCAGCTGGACTTCTCCGTCCCCGACCTCGCCCGCTTCCCCTGCCTGGGTCTCGCCTACGAGGCGGCCAAAACAGGCGGCAAAGCCTGCATCGCCCTCAACGCCGCCGACGAGATCGCCGTCGCCGCTTTCCTTTCGGGGGATATCCCGTTTATGGGCATTCCAAGTACAATAGAGGCAGTGCTACAGCTAACATCCGGCCAACCCCCGGCGTCTATCCTCGAAGTGCTCGAAGCAGATCTTGCCGCGCGTGAATCTGCGCGCGAAGTGATTGCCCGTCAGTCCACCGGCGTACGAACGTAGCGAAAACCCCAAAACGTAACGAGGTCTCCTCTAAACTTCATGTCCACAGTCATCGAGCTTCTCATCGTCCTCGGCATCATGGTTCTCGTCCACGAGTTCGGCCACTTCGCCGTCGCCAAGCTCTGCGGCATCCGCGTCGAGGTCTTCTCCATTGGCTTCGGCAAACGTCTCTTCGGCTTCAAACGCGGTGACACCGACTACCAGATCGCCGCCATCCCCCTCGGCGGCTACGTCAAGATGGCCGGCGACACCCCCGGCGAAACTCCCTCAGGCGATCCCGGCGAGTTCAACGCCCACCCCCGCTGGCAGCGCATCCTCGTCGCCCTCGCCGGCCCCATCGCCAACTTCATCCTCGCCCTCGGCCTCATGACCGGCGTCTCCATGTTCCACAACGAGGTGCAGCAGTTCCTCAACGGACCCGCCGTCACCGACTACATCCAGACCAGAACTCCCGCAGCCAAAACCGGCATCCACTCCGGCGACCGCATCGTCCGCTACGACAGCGTCGAGAACCCCACCTGGGAAGACGTCTTCAACCGCTCCCTGCTCAATCTCAACCAGACCGTTCCCTTCTCCTATGTCCACGACGGCCAGCGTACCGACTCGAAGCTCCTCGTCGACTCCAAAGGTGGGCCCGACGACTTCAACATGGACCAGATCGGCCTCGTCGCGAAGATGCAGACCACTCCCGTCCAGGTCAGTTCTCTCGAGCCCAGCATGCCAGCCGCCCGCGCCGGCCTCCAGCCTAACGACAAGATCCTCAGCATCGACGGCCTCGAACTCCACTCCGTCACTGCACTGCTCGGTTACCTGCAGGACCAGGCCGGCAAGCCTGCCTCCCTCGACGTCCAGCGCACCGCCGCAAACGGAACCACCCGGAACCTCAACATCCAGGTCACTCCGGAACTCACAGACAGCGCCAGCGGGAAGGGCTATCGTCTCGGCTTTGTCGCCGTCCAGCCTCCCGTCCGGGTCGAGCGCCTGCCTCTAGGCAAGGCCATAGCCGCCTCCTGGCAGTTCAACAAGAAGAACTCGCTGCTCATCGTCGAAGTCATCAAGCGTCTCTTCACCCGTCAGGTCTCCGTCAAGAGCCTGCAAAGCCCGATCGGCATCGGCCAGCAGATCCATCAGGCCGCACAAATGCCCGGCTGGACGCCTCTGATCGGCACCATGTCCCTTATCTCGATCAACCTCGGCATCCTCAATCTCATGCCCATCCCCATCCTCGACGGCGGCATGATCCTCTTCCTGCTCATCGAAACCATCATGCGCCGCGACGTCAACCAGCAGATCAAGGAGCGCATCTACCAGGTAGCGTTCGTCTGCATCCTGGCCTTCTTCGCCTTCGTCATCTTCAACGACCTCACCCGCCTCAACCTCTTCACCAAACTAAAGCCCTAAGCAATAGCCTCTGCCTTTTTTACCCGCTTCGCCGTCGCGTCTTTTTGTTTGTCATCCCGCAGGGATCTGCTGTTGTCGTTGCCATTGCCGTTGCTTTGTAGTTGCCGTTGCTTTGTCGTTGTCGTTGCCGTTGCTTTTGTCGTTGCCGTCGCTTTTGTCGTTGCCGTTGCATTTGTCGTTGCCGTTGTCTTTGCTTTTGCCCTTTTGCCGTTGCATTCGCTTTTGGGATTAAGCGTGGGGCTTTAGCCCCACGAAACAACTCTGCTTTAGATGGGGCTTTAGCCCCGGGCCTTCCTCTCCATGCCACGAGCTCCACAAGAACTTCGAACCTACTTCATCACAAGTGCCACAGCCTCCCGCCGCCGACTCTTCCAAGTCGAACAAAACGCAATCCTCCTAATAGAAGTCCTTCAAGAGCACGCAAAAAGAACCGCCTCAAACTCCACGCCTTCGTCGTCATGCCCGATCACATCCATCTGCTCCTAACACCCGAGCCCGAAATCTCCCTAGAAAAAGCAATGCAATACATCAAAGGGACGTTTTCATTTCGCCTCAAGAGCAAATTGGATGTCTGGGAACGAAGCTACACAAACCATCGCATCAACGACGCCAACGATTACACCACCCACCTGACGTACATCCACCAGAATCCCATCCAAGCCAACCTGACCACCCAACCCGAACTCTACCCGCACTCCTCCGCCAACCCCACCCACCCAACCGACCCTTCATCCACTCACTTATCCTGATCCCCACAAACTACCGCCCACAATGCTCCGAACATGGCGCAGGAATATGCGCCTCCGAAGTAAACGCAGCCGCCGGCAATGCCGCGCCGTTATAAAGGTTCGCCGTCAGCGGCGCATTCGCCCACGCATAGCGCACATACATCGAACGACTCACATCCGCAGCACTCACCACCACCGTATCGCCATCCACACGCGCTGTCGCCGCATGAAACCGCCGATCCTCCCCAGCCACCTCAAATCCCTCCAGCGCTCCACCACGCGCAACAAGACCCTGCGCATGGGTAAAGTAAACGCGCAGACCATCCCCCTCAGGCGTCGCTTCAACAAACAAGGGCCCGCTGAACTCCACCGCCTCACCGTAAGCAACGGCACGAGCCGCCAACGCCAGCCGAGCCCCCACGGTCTGCTTATCCGGAGGATGAACATTATCTGCCTGCCCCACATCCAGCGACACCGCCATCCCCGTATTCGCTAGCTTCAACGTGCGCCGCTGCGCCTCACGAATCACACCCCACGTCTCAGCCGGCGTCGACGTGAAACTCGAAAGCTGCACAAAAAGAAATGGAAAATACCCCTCACCCCACCTCGTGCGCCAGTCCGTAATCATCGCCGGAAATGTCCGCTCATAAAGCGGCGCACGCCCCGCAGAACTATCCGTCTCCCCCTGATACCAGATGACGCCTTTGATCGTGAAATCAATCGCCGGCGCGACCATCCCATTGAACAACCCGGCCGGCGCCCACGAAGCCGGGTTCGGATGCCAGGGATGTTTCGTCACGGCCTTCCCTTCCGCACGCGCCTTTGCATCCTCACGCTTCTCCGCATCCAGCATCGCCGAAACGTCGCTCTGGTTCTCCACCATCTCCACGCGTTCGGCGAACTGCGGCATTAATCCCGCATCGCTGCTCAACCCATCCAGACTCAGCCACGCGGCCACCGGCGTCCCGCCCCACGTCGAATCGATCAGCCCGATCGGCACATGCTCCTGCTTCACCAGATCACGCGCAAAGAAGTAAGCCACCGCAGAAAACTCCGCCGCCGTCTCCGGCGTACACAAAGTCCAGCTCGCATCCTGATCGCGCAGTTCATACTCGGACGCCTTCCGCGCAAAGCGCAGCAACCGTATCTGCGGCTGCGTCGCCGCGGCAATCTCCTGCGGCCCATGCTTCAGCACCGCATTGCCGGGAAAACCGTTCAGCGGAAACTCCATATTCGACTGCCCCGAAGCAAACCACACATCCCCCACCAGAATGTCTTCGAGCCGGATTGTATTGCTTCCCCGCACCGTCAGCGAATAAGGGCCGCCAGCCTGCTCCGGCCGCAGAAACACGCTCCACCTGCCCAGATCATCCGCCACCGCCATCTGCCTCTGACCATGAAACGACACAGTGACCTTTTCTCCCGCCTCCGCCCAACCCCAGATCCGCACTGGCATCTGCCGCTGCAGCACCGCATGATCGCTCAACATATGCGGCAATCTCACCTCGCCGCCCGCCACACAGAAAGACACGCAAAGAAGAGACATCAGCAGAAGACGTGAACCATAACCGGGTCGAATCATACGGGCACTACTTCCTTCAACGAGATGAACTGCGGCGCACAGGCACCGGCCACATCATACCTGCCCACGAATATCTATCCGCCTCTCTATCCCGCCCTTCGCAACTCCGCCACAATCTCCCCCACCGCCTTCCGCGCCTCATCCTCCCGATCCGGAGGAAAACTAATCGCCCCCACCCGAGCATGCCCCCCGCCCCCATACCGCTCGCAGATCGCCGCAAGATTCACCAACTCCGAAGGCGCTTTCTTCGTCCAGGGATTCGTCCCCACCGACACCTTCGTCCGAAAACTCGACTTGCTCAGCCCCACGTTGTACGTCGCCTCCGGATACAGATAGTAAGGAATGAATTTGTTATACCCTTCCGTAGGCTGATCTGTAATATCGAAGGTAATCACCCCGCCCTCCACCACAGCCCGCTGCTTGATCAAATCCAGCGCCGCCCAGTGCCGCTCCATCAACGGCCCCAGCAGCACCTGCACAAACCCCTGCTCCAGCACCTGCTGCAGACTCATCTCCGTCAAGAGCGGAATCAGCCGCGGCACTAAGTTGTTATCGGAAGCACTCTCAATCACCATCGTCAGCTTCATCGCCGGCGCAGCCATCTCTACCGCCGCCTTCGCGCTCTCATACCGCGCCCCATCCACAATGTCCGCCCACTTGATCAACTCCAGCAGCGGCGCAGTATCGAACCCAAAATTCACCCGGGCAGTATCCGCAATCAAGCTCGTACACGAAACATAGTTCGGATTGAAAAATTTCCGCATCCGGTGCGATCCATCCGTCTGCCCCGCCTCAAAATTCTTCTGATCGTCCGCGGACAAAAACGCACTCTGATGATGATCGAACCACCACGTCACCTTAGGCGAAGCGAAGTACTTGAAATCGACAATCGCATTCTCGCCATCCACAAACGCACCCTCGTCGAACAGCGCTCCCGCCCGATGTACCAGCCCATGAAACGAAAACTTCTGCGCCGTCCTCACACACTCCCGGTGGAAGCGCATAAACAGCGAAGCCGAGCAGGCCCCATCGAAACATTTATCGTGATAAAAAATCCCGCATTCCAAAGTCAGCCACCCCCATGTCAAACACTATCGCTGTGGCAGCGAAGCTTTCAGCATAGCGCACACAGCGCGAAGCCATGCGCCAAGCCGCACCTCACGACAACGGAATCCCCTGGTACTGCGTCTCTGCCAGATCCAATTCTCTCTCCAGCGTCCGCAGCACATCATCGCTGATCCGTCCCCGATCCCGCAGTCCAATCAACGTGCGCCGCTCCGCCTGCAGCGCTCCCTCTGCAATCACTCGCAGCCGCGAGTACGCCTCCTGGTCCAGGCCGTCGACATTCTCCTCCTCACCCACGCTTACGTGCGCCAACTTATGCCGGTAGCGATGCACCAGGTCATCGTACAAATGCGTGACCGGTCCACTGCTCCTCCTCCGTTCCTCTTCGAGATAACGAATCGCCGACTTCAGCACCGCCCTCCTCGCCTCCTTCTCCTCAGGGTCCATCCCTTCTGTTCCCGCCAACCCCAGCGCGCGAATCAACGCCGGCAGCGTCAATCCCTGCAGCACCAGCGTCACAAAAATTACGCAGAACGCCAGAAACACAATCAGGTTCCTTGCCTCGAACTCCTTCCCATTCCACAGCTCCTCAGGCACCGAGATCGCAGCAGCCAGCGCCAGCACCCCTCGCATCCCCGTCCATCCCACCACGAACACCTCTCGCGGCTTCAGCTCTACCTCATCCTGACGCCGCAGCCATCGCCGCGCCACAAACGACGCAATCTTCACCGCCGGAAACACCCAGATCATCCGCAGCAAAATCAGCACCACGCTGAACACCACGCCATAAAAAATCAACGTCCCCGTCCCATATCTGCCATGAATCCCCGCCAGGACATACGGCAGTTGCAGCCCGATCAGCACAAACACGAGTCCGTTCAGCATGAACACCAGCGCGTCCCACGCCCCATTCACCTGCAGCCGCACCGCCGGCGAAAAAAACTGCGTACTCTTCCGGCTCATATAAATCCCGCAAGCCACCACTGCCAGCACCCCCGAAGCGTGCGCCCGCTCTCCAGCCAGATACGCCGCATACGGAACCACCAGGCTCACGACCAGCTCCACCGGCCCATCATCGATAAACTTCTCCAGCCACCCCACCACGACTCCGATCAACAACCCAATCACCAACCCACCCACCACCAGAAAGATCAGCCGCGCCACCCCACTCCTCACGGTTGGCATCTCTCCGCGAACCATAATCGCAAGCCCAATCTCCAGCGCCAGCAGACCCGTCGCGTCGTTCAACAAACTCTCGCCTTCAAGTATGTCGACGATCCTCCGTGGCAGCCCGATGCTCTTCGCAATCGACGTAGCCGCAATCGCATCGGTCGTCGAAATCACCGCACCCAACAAGAATCCCGCCTTCCAGTCCAGCGCGGTAATAAACCGATCGGAAAACTCCGCCACCCCCCAGACCGTAAAGCCCACCAGCCCCACCGCCAGCAGCCCGATCATCACCGCGTTCCGTCGAAACTCCCGCCACGACATCGCCCACGCGGACGCAAACAGCAGCGGCGGCAGAAAAATCACAAACACCACATTCGGATTCAGCGGAACACGCGGCATCCGCGGAAAGAAGCTGATCACCAGCCCCGCCAGCACCAGCACAATCGGATACGGCACCTTCAACCGCCGTGCCATGGCCGCAAAAGCAGCCACCAGCACCAGCAGAAGAAGAATTACAGTCTCGACCGCATGCAAGCTCTCACCCGAACCCATCGCACCCCCCAAACCACTTACCGATCCTGTAGCTCTCGCAGCCGCCGCTGGTTGCATTTGCCGTTGCAAGTTCTTGCCGTCATCCTGACCCTGAGCTCAGCCGAAGGGGAAGAATCCCGAAGAACTCCCCCAGCCTATATCTCTCGACCCTTCCTCCCCAAAAGTCCACACGTATTGTTAATCACTCCCAAACCAACCTCAACCTCGCCAACCCAAACGGCAAGCGCCCACTTCAGTAAACCAAATTAAATCGCAATCCACGGTATCCCTGCGGCACATTCGCCACTCCACCACCCAACCCACACCATTTACACTGGCGAAGAAGCCATGAGCCTCCCCCACCTCACAAACCCGGACGTGGTCCCCGACGAACCCCTCAGCCCGCAAGAGGCCGCGCTGCAGGCAAACCGCCGCCGCCTCTTCCGCCGCATCGCCATCATCCTCGCCACCTCCATCGTCCTCATCGCCATCATCGGCTTGGTCCTCACCCGCCAGTGGCTGCGCCAGACCATGCACGACTCCCTCCCCCAACTCGACGGCTCCATCTCCATTCCCGGCCTCTCCGCCCCTGTCACCATCCAGCGCGACGCACACGGCGTCCCCCACATCCGCGCCGTCTCGCTCGACGACCTCCTCCTGGCCCAGGGCTTCGTCACCGCACAAGACCGCCTCTGGCAGATGGATTCCCTCCGCCGCCACGCCTCCGGCACACTTGCCGAGATCCTCGGCCCCAACCTCCTCCCCCACGACCGCCTCCAGCGCACCCTCCTCATCCGAGCCTCCGCCGACCGCGCCATCGCCACCCTCCCCGCCGATCAGCTCCACCTCCTCGAGCGCTACGCCGCCGGCGTCAACGCCTCCATCGAACTGCAGCGCACCCACCTCCCCCTCGAGTTCCGCCTCCTCCGCTATCAACCCGCCCCCTGGACCGCGCGCGACAGCCTACTCGTCGCCCTCGTCATGTTTCAGGACCTGACCACCAGCTTCCCCACGGAACTCAGCCGCGAAGCTCTCACCGCGCGTCTCCCCCCACCCCTCATTGCCGACCTATACCCCGTAGTCACCTGGCGCGATCACCCGCCCGCTCAGCCGACGGTCGACCTCACCGCCCCGCAAAAAGACATCCCCAACATCCCCCTCGACGAATCCCAAACCCAACTCACCATCCCGAAAACAACACCCCACACTCCAAAATCCCATGCCCGATCCCGAAAGCCGGATCCCCCATCCGCAGACCAGGACGACTCCTCCTACGTGGGTTCCTGGCGAAGGGCCAGCAATTCGGGAGCCCTACCAAATCCGGGTGGTCCATCGTTCGTAGTCTCATCACGAACGGTGGGTTATTCGCGCCACGCGCGAACCGCACTGCCTTCATCCGGCCAACCAAGCCAGGCGAAAGACCCAAACACCGCCTCCCCCCACGACCTCCTAACCCTCCAACAAACCCTCCACAACCCCGTCTGCGAAGGCTGCTTTGCCGGCTCCGGTGAATGGGTCGTCTCCGGCACCCACACCGCCACCGGCAAGCCGCTCCTCGCCAACGACATGCACCTCGCCCACACCGTCCCCGGCATCTGGTACCAGGCCGACCTCCAGGCCCCAACCCCCGCCGGCAATCTCCACGTCACCGGAGTCTCCCTCCCCGGCGTTCCCTTCATCATCGTCGGCCACAACGACCACGTAGCCTGGGGCTTTACCAACCTCGGCGCCACCGTCCAGGACATCTACATCGAGCACACCCGTGGCCTCGGCGCCACCGCTCAATATCAGTCGCAAAACGGTACCTGGCAACCCTTCCTCCACGACCGCGAGATCATTCACGTCAAAGGCAGCAAAGACGTAGTCCTCGACATCGCCGCCACCCGGCACGGAACCGCCATCACCCCCATCCTCTCTGGCATCCTCCCCACCGAAAAGCGAACCCTCTCCCTCCGCTGGATCATCTACGATCCCGCCTCCATCACCCCGTCCTCCTTCCTCGACGCCAACACCGCCGCCGACGCCGCCGGCCTTGTCTCCGCCTTCTCCAACTTCGGCGGCCCCGCGCAAAACCTCGTCTACGCCGACGACAACGGCCACATCGGCTACCACGCCGTGGGCCGTATCCCCATCCGCGGCAGCATCGCCGCCCCCAGCCCCATCAGCCCCGTCCCCACCGACGCACTCGACGCCACGCAGGAGTGGATCGCCGCCATCCCCTACGAGAAGCTCCCCCAGGCCGTCGATCCCCCCAACGGCATCCTCGCCACCGCCAACAACCGCATCAGCCCCGACGACTACCCCTTCCCCATCACCCTCAACTGGGGCTCCCCCTACCGCAA
>JAOAPF010000021.1 GCA_025462755.1 Edaphobacter sp. | reverse complement strand
ATCTGGCAGCCTTCATGGTGCAGCAACTGGAAAGCAGCCGTTATGTGCGTCAGGCCGTGACAGTGACGACCACATAGCGAGGCCTCCGCGAGGATCAACCACCTCTCTCATCGAGGCGATCCGATCGGCTGTGTAAAGGCCCGTAACGATTCATGCGACAGATAACTGTGGAAAACCCACAAGACTAGCGGAGTGCTAGCTGCGCAACTCACGAGCTCTGGCGTTCGCATCAGAGCATCACCTTGCTCTTAGAAAGGATCGTTTCATGTCAAACTTCCCCACGCCGCTTGAAGAAGTCATTCATCACAACGTCATTAAGAACAACAAAACAGGCGGCCCGGCGCTTGATGTCGGGCAAATGAAGTTGCTCTGGAGAGCCTTGGGAGAAAACACGGGCTACACGTTCTCTATCTTCGAGAGCACGTTCGCGCCGGGCATGGGTATTCCACTTCATAAACACCCCTTTCCAGAGTTTTTCTATGTGCTGGAAGGCAATCTGTCGATCGGGTATTGGAACAACCAGGGTGTCACTGAGTGGGACGCGTGTGAAGCCGGGGAGAGTCTGATGGTGCAGCCCAATGCGCCTCATACGTTCATCAATAAGAGTGAACATCCGTGCCGCCTGCTGAGTGTGTCAACGTATCACCACGAGCGGATGATGAAGGATGCTGTGCATCCGGAGGGCAGGACAGATTTTCTGCCCGCTCAATTGACTCAGGCTGATTTTCAGAAATTGACGAAGTCGATGGAGAAGAATCAGACATACCTTGTCGCAGACCATGCTTAGTATGGGCCATCTCTTGAGTTCACCTTTGAACTCAAGAGATGCATCGCGCGCTGTCAGATGCGACATAAACGACGCCGCCTCGAATGCGATCGCCTGTTTGCCGGTCGCATGGGCCGTGTTGTCGAGTGGCGAACACTTCCGAGCTTGATACCCTCGCAAGCAACGGGGAATCGAGCATCGATTCTCCGCTCCAGTCCTGCTATAGTTTTTTCGTCGAGGTGCTCTATGGACGAGCCATGGACCGAGGATGTTGTCGCCAGGACACTCATCAATCCAGACTACTGTCTCACCGACCCCACCGGTTGTGACAGAGGAGAAGTGGATCGAGGCGAATGCCAAGCTCGTCCAGAAGATGGGCGTTGAACCCTATCTGTTCACATTGCTGAGTGTCCTTCTGGCTGGCAGTAAATGACACACAAACTGGTCGAACCTGGAGACGATGCACGTGCTGCCGAACGTGTAGTGGCCCTCATCATGAGGTACGCTGTTCGGTTTGATCCCGTGGATCGCATCACGTTCTACTCGGTGATCGTCCGCGGCCTCGCTCCCATTCGGGCAGAGCTGCAAGCTCAAATGCGCGCCGACGACATTCCAAAGGATTGACGTTTCCACTATTCGTAAGCTGCGTTATCGGTATATTCCATACAGGCCTAAATCGGATTTTGTGCTAATTTTCCATGACAAGATTGCAACCGATTTGAGCTGGCATGTCTGTCTGCTGATAGACAAACAGCTAGTAACACAGAATCTCCTCTCACCGAGGCTCAAGAATAGATGATATTGGACACACCCAACATCGCAAGCAGCTCGGATGGGTGTATCGGTTTAGCGACAATCTCGAATTCGTGACCGTGCGTTTTCGCCTGTTCAAGCAGATCGGCAGCTGCAGCCTGCCCAGAGAAGAGAAGGATTTTGCAAGCTGGAAGTCTGCTACGAACCGCGATTGCGACCTCAATGCCAGTCATGCCTGGCATGATTACGTCAGCGATCATCATTTCAGGCTCGAAACTGTCGAGTAGTTCGACCACTTGTTCTCCGCTAAACACAGCGCGAGCCTCGAAGCCTGCCTGGTTGAGAATGATCGCAAGCGTGGTAGCAATCGTCTCCTCATCGTCGGCCACGATTACTCTACGTTTGGGAGCCGCCTTATCTGACGTTTCGGTCATGTATGCCTTTTTACATCGAATTCAGGTCCGCGCCACTATCGACGATCTCAAGTGTTGAAAGCCGATTAGGGTATTTCAAGCCATCATGATTTTATCTGGAGTAATCGGATCATCCCCTGATCCTTTTGCCCGATGCGTAGTAAATGGCATTCGCAACAGCGGCGGCATCACACGGCCACCTTTCGCGAAGAAACTGGCGCGAGAGCTCAATGTGAAGACGATCCTCCGTGAACCCGCTCTTATCGCAATTCCCACCGGACATGCCTTCACGAGCAGGAAGATAAAAATTGAGAATCTTTCAGAAGAGCCGTTCAACCTCTTCACCGGGACCCTTTGAGTGGTCCTTTGGTTGAGTTCGCTGGGAATTGGGCAGTGCCGCACCATGAACAGAGCCTCTTGTGCTCTGCTGCGGAGGGATAATAGAACATGCTCTTTGTTTCTAAATTCGGCGGCCGATGTGTGCCCGTGCTTCCCATCTGGCTGGTGGGCTGATGCTGACTGGCTCTGGAGTGCAGCCGGTGCAGGCGGTATTCCTGCTGTTGCTCGTGTTTGTGGCGGTGTTTGCCGGGCTGGCACGGCGACTGAAGGTTCCATATCCTATCCTGCTCGTGATTGCGGGGCTGCTGTTGAGCTTTCTGCCGGGGATGCCGCGTATTGGGCTTGATCCGAATCTGGTGTTTTTGGTGTTTTTGCCTCCGCTCCTCTATTCGGCTGCGTGGACGCTGTCGTGGAGGGAATTCCAGCGGAACTTTGTGAGCATAGCGATGCTTGCGGTGGGCCTCGTGCTATTCACGGTGCTTGGACTGGCGATGGCAGCGGGGTCGTTGTTACCGGGGTTCGACTGGAGGTCCGCCGTGCTGCTGGGGGCGGTAGTGGCAGCGACGGATGCAATCGCGGCGACGTCGATTGCCCGGAGGGTTGGGCTGCCACAAAGAATCGCTGACATTCTGGAAGCGGAGAGCCTGGTGAACGATGGCACTGGGTTGCTGGCGCTGCAGTTTGGACTGCTGATGCTGATGACAGGACGGACACCATCGGTAGTGGAGGGGGTTGGGCGGCTGGTGTTCTTGACCGGCGGCGGGGTGCTTATTGGGCTGGCAATGGGAGCGGCGGTGGCTTGGTTCGAGAGATGGGTGGACGACGGGCCGATTGAGATTGTAATTAGCATTCTCGTACCCTACGCGACTTATTTGATAGGCGATCGAGCGCATGTATCAGGTGTGATCGCTGTGATTGCGTGCAGCATGTATATGAGCAGAAAGAGCCCGGGGTACATGTCACCGCAGGTGCGGCTGCAGGCGACAGCGGTGTGGGATGCGCTGACGTTTGTACTGAACGGAATTGTATTTGTTCTGATCGGGCTGCAACTGCCTTATGTGATGGGCCAGATTAGCGGTATGAGCCGCATGGTGCTGCTGGAGTATGGGGTTGGCTTTAGCGCGATGATGATCGCAGTGCGAATGGCATGGGTATACGGAGAAACCTATATTGCCTACACGGTGCAGCGGTGGGTGCAAAAGGTCGAGGTCGAGAAACCAGAACCACGAAGGCTGTTTGTGATTGGGTGGGGTGGGATGCGCGGAGTGCTGTCGCTGGCGGCAGCGGTGTCGTTGCCGTATGTGCTGCCGGATGGAAGGATGTTTCCGCAGAGGAGCATGATCATCTATCTGGCCTTTTGCTTGATCGTGACGACGTTGGTTGTGCAGGGGTTGACACTGCCATGGCTGATTCGGCGGCTAGGGTTGTCGGAACCGGTTCGCATGAAGGGGGAGGAGCAGGAGGCACGGCGTGTTTTGCTGCGAGAGGCCCTGGTGCATCTTGACCGAAAGCGGTCGAAGAATCGGGATCAGTCCGCGATGTTTGGAGAGTTGATCGCGAGCTATCAACAAAGGTTGGATGCGATACCAACGGAACGAGAGGAGCGTGTGCAGCAGTCGGTCGATCAGGTGCGACGAAGTGATGCGATTTTGGCAGTGCTTCATGCGGAGCGAGAGGCGCTGATCCGGCTGCGGGATGAGGGACAGATTGATGATGAAGTGCTGAGGACACTGCAGCGAGAGCTCGACCTAGAGGAGAGCCGTGTGCACACCGGATGGGTTGTAGCGTATTAGAATCAACATTCGTCTTTCTCAACCAATCCTCTGAGCAAGAAAGACTTCGGATGCGCGGGGGTTAGTAATTCGGATATCCGCCACTAACCGTATGACAATCAAATCACGCCATCCACCTGGTGTCACCGATTGCGATAAGCGACGCTCGCTCAGGCATTTAGGCGGACGTCAAACTATGCCATCATTGAGACCTCTATTCGACTTTGTTATCGTGGCTCTACCCTTATGACCTTCCATCCGGTTAACGCTTTCTTCATGCTTCCGCTCATGCTTGTGCTACTCGAGTTGGGACGGCGGTTCCGCAATCGCCAAAAGGCACCTGCGGAGAGCCCCGCGATTGAAGGCGCAGTCTTCGCATTGTTTGGATTGTTGCTGGCTTTTACTTTCTCCGGCGCAGTCACTCGCTACGACGCCCATCGTGAGTTTCTCATCGAAGAGACCAACGCTATCGGCACAGCCTACCTCCGCCTCGATCTACTGCCCCCGACTGCTCAACCGGCGCTCCGCCAGCTCTTTCGGGACTACACCACCTCGCGCCTCCACCTGTACGAGGCCGTCTCCGAGGAAGTCTCGCCGACCTCGGAGCGTCTGCAACAGGAAATTTGGCAGCAGTCGGTTTCTGCCGTGGCCGCTCCGGGAGCGAACGTAGACGGCACGAAGCTTCTTCTTCCAGCTCTGAACATGATGATAGACATCACGGCCAAGCGACAGAACGCCTTCAACATCCACCCGCCTGCTGTAGTTTTCCTGCTGCTCTTCGGTTTCAGCTGCGGCGCGGCTTTTCTTGCCGGTTACAGCATGAATGCCAAGGGTCGAAGTTGGTTCCACATGTTTTCCCTTGCCCTTGCAGTTACCTTGACGATCTATGCGACGCTTGAGATTGAATATCCCCGTCAGGGCCTCATCCGCCTTTACTGACACTGATAGGACGTTGATCGACCTACGCAATTCCATGAATTAGTGGCAAACGCAAATCTGAGCTGGCCAAAGTGAGGTGACCAATGGCAACACGCGAAATCGTGAAGGTTGTAGGCGGCTTCGTAGCTACCGGCGCATTAGTCCTGAGCGCGGTATTGGCGTGGTCTCTATTCCAATTGAATAAGATGATTATGTCCGGCGCGAGAAACAAGCGAAAGCCTTACCGCCTCTAGTTGCTGAGTTAACGTGAACAAATCACAACCCGCCGATTGGCGGGTTTTCTATTGGAGGTCACAGGTGATAACCGTCGCGATACTCCGGGGAAGCCTCATCCTCGCAGTCGCATTTCTTGTCTATAAGCTGTGGTACCTCGAAGAGGAAATAATCCAAACATTCAGCGGAGCAGAGAAGAAGCGTAACCTACTGCGCTTTATCCTTTGTCGCCAGCTTCTCCAGCTTTTGCACCCGTTCGGCAAGTTTTTCGAGTGCGGTTTCCGTATCAGTCTCAAACTTTCGTATTTCCTTTTCAGCTTCTGTCATTTCCAATTCTACTTTCCAGGGTTCGATAAACTAAATACGAGATTGAGGATAGGCCATGACCATCCAGACCAAGACCTTCATCGATCTGTCGGACATCATCAGCTCTTGCTCAACGTCTTAGGGGAGAGCTACAGAGACCAAAAGCCACGGCTTGGCCCTTTCAAGGAGAAGTGTTCGATGAGTTTGCAGGTTATCCCAGACATGTCAATCCGGAACATTCTGTTTGCGACTGATTTTTCGTCTTACTCGGAAGCGGCTCTACTTTACGCAATTGCCGTGTGCCGTCGTTACCATGGACTACTCAGTATCGTGAGCGTTGTTCCTGGGGAAATTTGCGACAATGCGCAGCCCCCGGACGCGCTCTACTTTAGACATTCTGCGGAGAAGAAGATGGCGCAGCTTGTGGCATCTGAGATGTTCCAAGGAGTCAAACATCAAGAGTTCATCAAGGAAAATGAGGGAGAAGGAGATGTCGCCCAGGTTTTGTCTGAACTGATGCGGAGCCTTAAAACTGATCTGGTGGTGCTAGGAACGCATGGACGAGTTGGCGTGAAAAAGGTTCTTCTTGGTTCGGTGTCGGAAGAGATTGTCTATTCAGTGCCCTGTCCTGTGCTCACAGTCGGACCAGGCGTTTCCCCAAAACCAATACCGGAATTGGCGCCAAGGAAAATTCTCTGCGCTACCGATTTGCTGCCTGGTTCGGCAAAGGCCCTTGCTTACGCACACTGGCTGGCGCAGCAGGGGCACTCCCATTTGATCGTGTTGCATGTTGTCGAGATGCGCAGCGATAGTCGATCTCAGGACCGAGAGGCTATGAGCGACAAAGCGACGAAACGGCTGAAACAACTTGTTCCTCCCAACGGGGATCTCTCGGTGGATCTCATCGTCGAAAGTGGAGCACCGACCGAACGAATCTTGAAAGGGGCTGAACGCCAGGGTGCGGACTTGATTGTGATGGGATCGCACCAGACCTCTCATCCCCGGGTCGCCGCACATCTCCCGTGGATTACAACTCATCAAGTTCTATGTCAATCCCGTTGTCCCGTGTTAACGGTGCGAAACTGATAGCCTCGATCCCCTTTTCGCTTCAAATGCCATGCTTCATGGACGGAGCGGGATCCGATATGAATTATCTCTGGGGCGAGTACCAGGAAGGCGAGCTTCCCCGCATCGGTCAGATTCTGATACGCCAGAAACATGCGGTGCACAACCATGAGCACCGCCTTCCACGCTGCTTCTATACTTGTGATGTGACTCCCCCGACCAGCCAGGAATTACCGAAACACAATTATTGGGTAGGTTTTCAAGGGCTATATGCACGGTTCTACGCCTGGCTGTTGCGCCGCTTGCCCAGCGAGCGGCAGCGTCTTCTTGCAGTGACCATTCTGGCTGGCGGACTCTGCGGATTGGCTGCCGTGGCATTCCACTCGAGCATCATGTGGCTGGAGGTTGTGTTAATCGAACGTGCCAACAGTGCTCCGGGGCACAGCTGGATATGGTGGACCATCCTTTCCCCTACCATTGGGGGCCTGGTTGCCGGTGTCGGCCTTACTTACTTTGCACCCGCCGCCGCAGGTAGCGGCATTCCTCAGGTGAAGGTGGCGTACACTCTGAGGCACGGCAGGGTTACAGTCCGCGAAACCATCGGCAAGTTTATTCTGTGCGCTCTCCAAATTGGCTCTGGCGCTTCGCTCGGCCTTGAAGGACCTACAGTGCAAGTGTGCGCGGGCGTCAGCAACATGCTGGCCCGTCTTGCTCGACTCGGGCCCAAAAACTCCCGCCGTATGGCCTCCGTGGGCATGGCCGCGGGCATCGCCGCTGCCTTTAACGCGCCCATTGCCGCCGTCACCTTCACCCTTGAGGAGTTGATCGGGGACCTCGACCAAACCATGCTCTCCGGCGTTATCGTCGCCGCCGCGCTGGCCGCCGTTGTCGAACACTCGATTCTGGGCTCAAACCCAGTCTTTCACGTGCAGGGCAACTACACTCTCGCCAACGCGTCCTCGCTGATTTGGTATGCGTTGCTGGGCCTGCTTGCCGCCATTGTCTCGGTCGCTTTTACCGATTCACTGCTGGGCCTTCGGGCCTGGTTCCGACGGCTAACCGGCGTGCCTCGCTGGGTGCATCCAGCCATTGGAGGCGCAGCCACAGGCGGCATGGCTGTCGTCGCGCTGGCGCTCTTCTACCTTAATGGCATCGCTGGCGATCCGTATAAGACCCTCACACTCGCGCTCACAGGCAAAATGACGGTGAGTGCTATGGCCGTCTTCTGTGTCCTCAAGCTCGCTTCCACCGTTAGTTCTTACTCCAGCGGCGGTTCCGGCGGCATCTTTGCACCGGCGCTCTTCATGGGGGCCATGCTGGGCGGCGCGGTGGGCTACCTGGACGTGATCGTGTTCCATCACTCGGCCGATTCCATCGGCGCGTTCGCCGTAGTGGGCATGGGAGCTGTCTTCGCCGGCATCGTTCGCGCCCCCATGACCTCGGTGCTTGTCATCTTCGAAATGACGGGCGGTTACGGCTTGGTTCTGCCCCTGATGATCGCCAACATGAGCGCCTTCGCCCTTGCTCGCCATTGGCGGCACATCCCGATCTACGAAGCGTTGCTGGCCCAGGACAACATCTACCTGCCACACGGCGGAGGCCCGGTTGACCCGCCCGACAACGAGTCCCTGCCAGTTATGGATGTCGATACAAATCGATGAATATCGGCTCGGATGTCGGTGTAGCTTTGATCGCTATTTGTCGTCATCTTCAGCGCCATTTGTCGTAACGCTGGGCCTCCAAGAACGATTGAGGAGTTAAAAGCCGGGGCTTAGCGAGAATCCAGATAACGGATAAGTGTCTGATTCTGCAGATTAATTTCAGTTACTGGAGTCTAGGCGCCTGTCTGGCGCAGGCCGTAGAGAAGATCCGACACTACGCCAAATATCTCTGAAACACTACGCCAAATAATTCTGAAAGCAACATCTTTGACGGTCGGAACTGTCGCCGAAGACCGATCTCGTCCCTAGATCTGACAAAAATCCAAAGTCGTGAGTGAATTAGTGAGAGCCTTTATGCGGAGGATGTCTTGTTCGAAGGAGGCCGTCGAAATGCCGCTTCGCATCCCCTGCCTAACCTTACTCTGTTGGTCTGAT
>JAOAPF010000521.1 GCA_025462755.1 Edaphobacter sp. | reverse complement strand
CTCTTCGGCACCGGCCAGCTCCCCAAGTTCGCCGAAGACCTCTTCCACTGCGACGATAAAGGCCCTTACCAGCCCGGCGTCTATCAGGACAGCGATCACTGGCTCATCCCCACCGCCGAAGTTCCCGTCACCAACCTCTTCCGCGACGAGACCCTCGACGAGGCCCAACTCCCGATCTCCTACTGCGCCTACACTCCATGCTTCCGCTCCGAGGCCGGCTCCTATGGCAAGGACGTCCGCGGCATGATCCGTCAGCACCAGTTCCAGAAGGTCGAGCTGGTCAAGTTCGCCAAACCCGAAGACTCGTACGCCGAGCACGAAGCCCTCACCCGCCACGCCGAAACCGTGCTCGAAAAACTCGGCCTTCCCTACCGCCGCATGCTCCTCTGCACTGGCGATATGGGCTTCGCCTCCGCCAAGACCTACGATCTCGAGGTCTGGCTCCCCGGCCAAAACCTCTACCGCGAGATCTCCTCCTGCTCCAACTTCGAAGCCTTCCAGGCCCGTCGCGCCAACATCCGCTACCGTCCCGCGGGAGCAAAGAAAAGCGAATTCCTCCACACCCTCAACGGCAGCGGCCTCGCCGTAGGCCGCACCTATCTCGCAATCCTGGAGAACTACCAGCAGGCCGACGGCACCATCAAAGTTCCAGAAGCGCTGGTGCCATACATGAACGGCGACACCATCATCGCAAAGCAATCGGGCAGGAATTAAGCCATGTTCAAACTTCTAAGCAGCTACATCTTCTGGGCCTACGAACGCGGCAGCGTCCAGTACGACATCATGGTGACGGCGATCCTTCTCTTCATGTTCGTCTCGCCGCACATCATCGACTACAAGGACAAGCCGGTCGAGACCGTAGCCCTGCACGCCAGCGAAGTGCTGGTGCGCGAGGCCGGCACCTCCGGCGGAAGCAGCCGCTTCATCTACCAGGTGCGGGCCGAAGACATGGGTCCAGCTACAACCGACGCCGAACGCCGCGCAGCCATTCTGCGCGTGATCGAACCGATCTCCGGAGAGGTATCACTGGATCACTACGAGCCGGTCTACGATGCCCAGGGCAAGGTGATCGCCTACAACGCCTGGGTGCTCCGATGACACCGGCAAGACAACCAGCATCCAACCAGTGGGAGCATTCGACCTTATGATCAAACTCCGCCGCATCGCTGCATCGCTTCTATTCTCAGCCGCCGCTCTGGTCATACCCCCAGCCTCGTTGCATGCGCAGCCCAAGCCCGGCCATCTGGACGACGTGCTGCGTAAGATGGATGCTGCAAGCCTCAAGTTCCAGTCCGCGGAAGCCAACTTTCGGTGGGATCTCTACGAGCGCGTCGTGAAACAGACGACCACACAGACAGGAACCATCTACTTCAAGAAACAGGGAACAACAACAGTGATGGGCGCGAAGATAGAGCAGCCGGCTCTCAAACTTCTGGAGTTTCGGAACGGAATACTTCGTCTCTACGAGCCGGGCACCAATCATCTGACGATCATTGACGCGACGAAAAACAAGGCACAGCTGGAGAGCTTCCTGACACTGGGCTTTGGGGGCAGCGGAAAGGATCTCGCCAAGGCGTGGACAATCTCCGACCTCGGAGACGAGACCATCGACGGTGTAGAAACGGCCAAGCTGGATCTGGTCCCCAAAGACCCAGCCGTTCGTACCAACTGCACGCACATGACAATCTGGGTAGACCCCCTGCGCGGAATCTCCCTGAAACAAAGCTTCTATATGCCTTCAGAGGACTATCGAACCGCCGTCTACACCAACATCAAGTACAACCAGAAGGTCGACGAGAAGCCATATCAGATCAACATCAACAAAAAAACGACCATCGACCAACACTAATCTCCAGACCGAAACACAAAACTGCCCCACACAATCAGCAGCGGAAAAAACTCCAGCGTATACCGCGGCTCCGAGTTGTCGAGCGTTAATAGCAGCGCACAACGCAGAGCGATAAAACCCATCATCGCCCCTGCCAACGCAAGGTGCGGCCCCCAGCCGCTTCGCCGCCATCGCCACAGCCCGACGCCACCTAGAACAAAATATCCAAGATTGAGCAGGGCCAATCCCGCAGCAAGCAGCGTCATCTCCCGGTGTTCGCGCCACCTCCACCATTCAAGCGGAATCTCCAGCATCTCCGCCCGGGGACGGAAGAGCATGTTCAGCAGCCGCGCGACCGGCAGCGCAACATAGTAGCGGACCGGGTCATCGTGAATCCGTTCCTTGGCCAGCGATTCAAAGCGCGCGTCGAGCGCCGGTGTCGCGTTGTAGGCGCTGTTGTACTCGCTCAAAGCAGCTTCGGTCCGTGTGTATTGGTCATCCGAGTCGAAGGCTCGCGGAGGCAGGTCTCCGATCCAGACGGGGGCGCTGTCGTAGTTCCAGTAGACCTCCTCTGTCGAAGCGAAGTCGATCGCCCAGGTGCGATACCACCGCTGGAAGCCAAGCGGGATCTGTTCTCCGGGGTCGGTCGCGTAACGCGGCGCGAGCGGCTGAAAGACATGGAAGGTTCGCCAGTTCCGCACTGCCCACGGGGCCAGCGGCAGCACCACGCAGAGCGCGGCGAGCGCGACCGGCAGAACTGTTTTCAGCAAAGAGTGCTGCCGCTGCGGCGTACGCCAGACCATCCACAGCATCGCCGGGATCACCGCTGCGGCGAGCATTCCCTGCTCCGGCCGCAGCAGAACCGCGTAAGCCATGGCGATGCCCGTCACCCAGAGCCACCGGTTAAACCCAAGCCCTGCACTTCTCCAGCTTTCCAGGCAATAAAAGGTAAGCGCGATGCAGAATAGCGTAAGGACCTCAGTAAGCGGAGCGGCGGTGTAGATCGCCATAAACGGGCACAGTGCAGAGAGCCAGAGCGCGGCCATTGCGGCACGCTGCCCAAACAGCCGCCCCGCCAGCGCGGCGATCAGCAGGCATGTACAAAGATCGATCACACACTGGACGTACATCACGGCGGGGTAGTGCTCCACGCCGAAGAGCCAAAAACATGCCATAAGAAACAGCGGATAACCAGGAAGACGGATCAGGGTAGGTACCGGAACGCCAGGCGGGGCGCTGAAGCTGTAGACACCGTGCTCCATCCAGTTACGCGCGATGTTTCCGTAGACCAGCGTGTCGCCGCCGACGCGGGCCACATCGGCGACAAACCAAAGACGCAGCGCCAAGCCGGCCGCAAGCGCGAGCGCGGCGTAGACGCCTGTTTTCAACTGTCTTCCGGTCATGTCTTTGCATCATACTGCGGACACACGAAGGCCCGGCGTCTCGCGTTGACTCTGCCCAGTCCACTGCATACGATGGGACATAGCCGCATGCGCCGAGTCGCCCGTATTTCCCGATGAACCAACAAGTCTTCTACGACCCACAACGCAAGCGCTGGAGGCGGCTGCGCCGCATCTTCGACTTGCTTGCTCTGCTTGGGCTTCTCCTGGGCAGCGTCTTTGTGGTCGGCCTGGTGCGAATGAAGCCGCTGCCAGAACTGTTCCTGAAGGCGCAGAAGCGAAACTATCGCGCGCTCACGAATCAGGCGGCGTTCAAGCTACGCCGTTCGGCGCACCGCAGAACCGACTTAAAGCCAGGCGATGTCCCCCTGAATTCCGGTGAAGGCCTGCGCGCCGCCTACTACGTTGAAGACGATCCGGCGAGCTACTCGTCGTTGAAGCAGCACATCAGCCAGATCGACATTCTGTTTCCAGAGTGGCTGCACGTCATCACGCCGGACGGCAAGCTCAACGCTTATGCCGCCAACAATGTGCCCTATGGGGTCATCGACCGCGGCACGGTTCGTCAGGTCGATCGCGAGGCCAAAGTCGCTCGCACTGTCTCGGCTACCCATGTGAACCTGGATATCTTTCCTCAGGTGGACAACTACGATCCGAGGAGGGGCCTCTGGGTGCCCGAGATTGGCAACTTTCTCTCCAACGACGCAGCACGGGCCAGCTTTACCCAACAGGTCCATACCTTTCTTGCGGCCAATCCCAGCTATCGCGGGCTCTCCATCCACCTGGAGGAGATACCGGCAGAGGCCCAACCGGGCTTCAAGGCATTGATCGCCGCCCTGTACGACGATCTTCATCCCCGCGGTCTGCGCCTGTATGTGAACACACCAGTAGGCGACCCCGACTGGGATCTGAAGTTTATTGCGGACCACTCCGACGGCCTGCTGCTGATGAACTATGACGAGCACCAGGACGGCAGCGAGCCCGGACCGGTCGCCTCGCAGGACTGGTTTCTCGACAATCTGAAGCAGGTGTTAAAGACCGTCCCCAAAGAGAAGGTGATCTGCTCTCTGGGCAACTACGGATACGACTGGACGACGACTTTACCTCCAGAACTTCCAGCCGAAAAGAGGACGCCCAGGACGAGAACCACGCCGCCTGAGAAAGTGCTGTCGTCGCAATATCTGTCGACCCAGCAGGCGTGGCAGGCGGCAGCGGAATCCGAGTCGCAGATCGACTTGGACGATGACTCCTTGAACGTGCACTTTGCCTATGACGATGTCGATGCGCACGTCCGCCACCAGGTCTGGTTTCTGGATGCGGTCACCATTCTGAACCAGATGCGTGGCGCGCGCGCGCTGGGCATCCAGACCTACGCACTGTGGAAGTTGGGCTCGGAAGACAACTCCATGTGGAAGATCTGGGACCACCCCATGACCTCTGATCCGGTAAAGGAACTGACCCAGGTTGCGCCGGGATACGACGTGGAAACCGAAGGAGAAGGGGACATTCTGCGGGTCACGCGCAATCCGCAGAACGGCAGACGCATCGTCACTATGGATGATGACGACTCCGTGCCGGTGGACTACCGGATGATCACGCAGGAGTCGATGGAGTCCTATCCACTCTCCTATACGGTCGAACAGTATGGCTACAATCCAAAAAAGGTGGCGCTGAGCTTCGACGATGGGCCCGACCCGCAGTGGACGCCGAAGATCCTGCAGATCCTGAAGGAGTACAACGTCAAAGGCACGTTCTTCATGATCGGAGAACTCGCCGAAGAGAACATCGGCGTGATGCGCCAGATCTATCGCGAAGGTCATGAGGTCGGCAACCACACCTGGACCCATCCCGATATCAGCGACATCTCGAACAGGCAGATGGACCTGGAGTTGAACCTGACCGAGCGGCTATTTGCCTCCGAGCTTGGTGTGCAGCCGCTCTACTTCCGTCCGCCGTATTCGATCGACCAGGAACCTGACACGAACGATCAGGCCGCTCCGGTAGCGCGCATCCAGACTCTGGGTTACGTCATCATCGGCAACAAGATCGATACCAACGACTGGGATGAGCATCCGCGCAAAACCCCCAGGGAGATTACCGACAGTGTCTTCCAACAGATCGCGGATATGCAGACCCATCCGTGGAATAAAGGCTCCGTCATTCTTCTGCACGACGGAGGTGGGGACCGCTCAGCCACCGTTGCCGCGTTGCCCATGCTGATTGAGGGTTTGAAATCACGCGGCTACGAGATCGTTCCCGTGTCGGAGCTGGTGGGCAAGACCCGCGCCGAGGTGATGCCGCCGCTGACGCCGCGTCAGCGCTGGCAGGCACGCGCCGACTCCATCACCTTCTTCTTCTACAGCTTCTTCCACTACTTCGTGGTCGGCGTGTTCTTTGTCGGCGACGTGCTGATGAGCGGCCGGCTGATCATCATTGGTATCTTCGCCATCATCGACCGTCTGCGCACGAGAAAGAACTACGCGACGCCAGACTATCAGCCGAGAGTCGCCGTATTGATTCCTGCATACAACGAGGAAAAGGTGATCGTCCGGACGATCCGCTCCGTGATGATGTCGAACTACAAAAACATCCGCGTCATCGTCATCGACGACGGATCGACGGACAGCACCTACGACGTCGCGCGCGATGCCTACCCGGTCGATATCGCCTCCGGCCGGCTAACGGTGCTGACCAAGCCGAACGGGGGCAAAGCGGATGCGTTGAACTACGCGCTGGAGCGTATCGACGAGGAGCTATATGTCGGTATCGATGCCGATGGTGTGATCGCGCACGATGCAATTACCAACCTGGTGCCGCACTTTGCCAACCCGAAGATCGGCGCAGTTGCGGGAAATGCAAAAGTCGGCAACCGCGTAAATCTCTGGACCCGCTGGCAAGCGCTCGAATACATCACCAGCCAGAACTTCGAACGGCGTGCGCTGGATCTCTTCGACGTGGTAATGGTGGTGCCGGGAGCGATCGGCGCGTGGCGAACGGATCCGGTCAAAACTGGCGGAGGCTACCACTCGAACACCGTAGCCGAAGACGCCGACCTGACGATGAATCTGCTGGAGCAGGGCTACAGCGTCATCTATGAAGACCGCGCGCTCGCGTTTACCGAGGCGCCCGTCAATGCAGATGGCCTGATCCGGCAACGCTTCCGCTGGTCTTTTGGCATTCTGCAGGCGATCTTCAAACACAAGGGCGCCATCAGCAAACATCGCGCTATGGGCCTGTTTGCTCTGCCGAATATTTTGATCTTCCAAATTCTGCTTCCGCTGGTCTCGCCGCTCATCGACGTGATGTTCGTCGCCGGGGTCATTCACTACCTGATCGACAAGCACTTTCATCCCGAGACGGCATCGGCTGATAGTTTCTACAAACTGCTGACCTTCTTCATTGCGTTTCTCGTGATCGACTTCGCCGCGTCTGCGCTGGCGTTCGCCCTCGAGCGCAAGCACCCGGCAAGCAAGGGCGATGGCTGGCTGCTGTTCCACATCTGGATCCAACGGTTCACGTATCGGCAGCTGTTCTCGGTTGTCCTCTTCAAGACAGTCAAGCGCGCCATCGATGGCAAGCCGTTCAATTGGGACAAGCTGGAGCGCACAGCCAAGATGTCGAAGGAGACGGAGAAGCTGACCGTAGGCGATTAGCCTCAGGAAGCCACACGCGTCAAAGCGTTAATCTCCTCCGCAAACTCCGGCCATCCCGAACTCAACTCCACCCTCTCGCCAGTCTCATAGTCCTCAAACTCAAACCCCGGACTCACCGTACATCCCAGCAACGCCCAGCGCCCACCCTTCACCAGCCGAGAGCCCTGCCACACCCCGCGCTCCACCAAAGCCTGCGGCCTTTGTCCCCCAAGCAGATCGTTCCCAATCACAATCGTCGATCCCGTTCCACCGTCCCTCAACTGCAGCATCTCCACAGCATCCCCCAGATAGAAATGAAACACCTCGTCCGACTGTAGCCGATGCATTTCGCTGAACGTATCCGGCTCCAGCAGGTAATAGATCGCCGTCCCTGTCCTCCTCGCGCCTCCATACCGCCCGTCCGCAAACGCCTCGGCAGCCACCAGCTCCCCAGCCTCATACGTCCGCACATACCATCCACCCTCCCGCGGATGCGGTTTCAACCCAAGCATTTTCTTCACATCCTCGGCAGTCATCGATCTCCTCTCACGCTATGCTGTACACACTCCACTCATACTAGTTCCAGCAAACGTTGCCAAGCCAAAGGAGCCCGACCTGACACCGATCCGCACCCGCCCGGAGCAACGATTTGCCCAATCACTTGCCCAACGACTGGCCCATTACTTCGACTTCGCCGCTCACGCCACCGACTGGCGCACCGAAATCCTCGCCGGCCTCACCACCTTTATCACGATGGCGTACATCATCTTCGTCAATTCAGCCATCCTGTCGGAAACCGGCATGCCCCTCGCCGCCGTCACCGCCGCCACCTGTCTCTGCGCGGCCTTCGGCAGCATCCTCATGGGAGCACTCGCCAACTATCCGCTCGCCCTCGCCCCCGGTATGGGCCTCAACGCCTACTTCACCTACACCGTCGTCAAAGCCATGCACGTCCCCTGGCAGACCGCCCTCGGCGCCGTCTTCCTCTCCGGCGTCATCTTCCTCGCGCTCACCTTCACCGGAATCCGCCAGCGACTCGTCGCGGCGATCCCGCATCAACTCCACGCCGCAGTCGGCGGAGGCATTGGCCTCTTCATCGCATTCATCGGTTTTCGCAACGCCGGTATCATCGTCCCCAGCTCCGCCACCACCGTTACTCTCGGCAACCTCCACGCCCCGTCAACCGCCCTCGCCCTCTTCGGCCTACTCCTCATAGCGGTCTTACAAGTCCTCCGCATCCGAGCGTCGATGTTAATCGGCGTCCTCGCCACCACGCTCGTCGGCATCCTCTGCCATCAGGTCCACTGGCAGCCCGCCCCTTACAATCTGTCGGCGATCAAAGCCACCGCCTTCCACCTCGACATCCCCGGCGCGCTCCACATCGGCGTCTTCGAGATCATCTTCGTCTTCCTCTTCGTCGACCTCTTCGACAACATCGGCACTCTCGTCGCCGTCACCGACCGAGCCGGCCTCATCGCGCCCGATCACACCATCCCCCG
Source organism: Edaphobacter sp. (assembly GCA_025462755.1). GTDB lineage: Bacteria > Acidobacteriota > Terriglobia > Terriglobales > Acidobacteriaceae > Edaphobacter. The sequence continues at coordinate 16,290 of JAOAPF010000521.1, read as the reverse complement.
CCTCAACCGCATCTTCTTCGCCGACGCCACCTCCACTATCCTCGGCTCGCTCACCGGAACCAGCACCGTCACCAGCTACATCGAATCCTCCGCCGGAGTCGCCGCCGGAGGACGCACCGGCGTCACCGCCATCGTCACCGGCATCTTATTTTTTCTCTCACTCTTCATCGCCCCGCTCGTCGGAGCCATCCCCAGCTTCGCCACCGCCCCTGCTCTCATCCTCGTAGGCGGCCTCATGCTCACCGGACTCGGCAAAATTGAATGGGACGATCCCCAGATCGGCATTCCCGCCTTCCTTACCGTCGCCACCATCCCTCTTACCTGGTCCATCGCCGACGGCCTCAGCTTCGGCCTCACCAGCTACGCTCTTCTCCAACTCCTCACCGGCCGCGCCCGCGGCACATTCCGAAGAGATTGGATGCTCTATCTCCTCGCCACCCTCTTTCTTCTTCGTTTCATCTACATCGTCAGAATGTAGGATAGTTTCATCCGACCCGCGTTAGCGATGCCTTGCGTGGTGTTGCTCCGAGCCTTCCTCCAACTTGTGAAACCGGAAGAACCGAGTATCGCAATGTTCGCAACGGAATGGGTACAGAAAAATAAGTCGCAGCAAGGGTTCCCATGCAATCCGATGGGAGCGCCTTACAGAGTCATTGCGTCGACATTCTGGGCAATTTGGCATCATGGTAGCTCCGATCCGCGTGCCGTACCGCTACGCTAGAGCGCCTCTATGGATAGAGCATACCCGAATCACCCTGAAGGAAAAGGTGAATCCCTGCATACCTCTCACGTAAATTCTCACATTCGAAACGCCGTCAACTCAATCCACATGACTTATCACATCCCTGCTCCTGGAGCCAATTCGGCGGATCGAAATATGAAAAGTTCGTGAGTGTCCGTTGTTTTATTGAGCCATCGCAAAAGAAGAGTAGTGTTGAGTCGTCAGGAGACTCTATGACATTTCACACGGCTACCTTCTTTCCGCACCGACGCAACAAGGACGGCTCATTCAATTCCATCTGCCTCCAATGCTTCGCAACGATCGCGTCCCATATGACAGAAGAGCAGCTACAGGAGCTAGATAAACATCATGTATGCGAGAAATCTATTCTCTCCGAACGCGGCAATCACGTATCTTTGAGTCACAATGAAAACAAAATTCATGAACCTCACTAGAGCAATCCTGATCGCAGGCCTCCTCTCCGTCTCCGCAAAAGTGTGGGCCGAAGATTGCCTGAGCGGACTGCCGGACTCCTTAAGATCTGCCGTCGAACAAGACCACTGGAAGATCCTGTCGCCCTTCGATATTCCCTCAGCTGACTGGAAACTCTGGAAAAACGCGCATCAAGGCCAGTGCCCCGGCGTAGCGACCGGCAACTTCTTTCCCAAGACGGATTCCTCTTTCGTCGTAGCGCTCATCCAGGGCGAAGATCCCAAGAATCTGCTCGAAAAGGTGGTGCTGCTCACTCAGAAGAAAGGCCAGCCCATCACCGAGATCGTCGTCAATCCATTGCAGGTCTCCAGCCCCTCCCTGGTATGGAAGCTGCCTCCAGGTCATTACGCTGGGGTCGATGGGAAGAGAGCCATGATCTCGCGGGACTCATTTGTCTTCGAGAAAGTCGCATCGTCAGCGACGCAGTTCTACTACCAGGGCAGCAAACTTCAATCGTTCATCATTTCAAACTAAGAATCGCACTAAAGCAGTACCACGCTTCAGTGCGACCCAAGTTCAATCCGAACGCCCGTTATTTACCCAAAGTAGGCGGAACAGTTTTGCTCCCTACCGCCGGTCCAGTCGCGCCCGTGCTCACCCCATCGAGCGTCGCCTGATACGAGATGATGCTCTTCAGCGTCTCATACGGAATCCCGGACAATGGCAGCAAATGCCCATTCACCGCCAGCATAGGAGTCTGCTCGACTCCAACATCCTGCGACAGCTTGATGGAAGCATTGACCTGGTCCTTGATTGCCAGGGTCGCCGCGCACGCATCGATCGCCGCCGGATCCAACCCAGCCTTGGTCACCGCGTTCTTCAGCGTCTCGTCACCCGTCTCGGGCGTCAGAGCAGCCTGCGCATCAAAGACCGCCGCAGAATACGGAAAGTAAGCGTCGTTCTTCTGCTTCTGAATGCAATACCCATACGCCGCCGCCTTGAACGCAAACGGGTGCAGATCGACCAGCGGATAGCTTTGATAGACCACGCGAGCATTCGGGAAGTCCTTCACCAGCTGATCCATCGTGCCCTGCGCCTCTTTGCAGTGCGGACACTGCATGTCGGAAAACTCCACCAGCATCAGGTCCTTGCCCGTAGCGCCACGCGTCGCGCCATCGGCTCGAGCCTGCAGTTCCTTCCGCAGATCGGCAAAAGGCGTCGCGCCAAACGGCACCACCACATCGCCCGCAACCGCATGCTTCCCATCCGGAGTCACGAAGAACGCTGTCGGCTGCACCTTCGAGTTCGGCGCCTTATCCGACACGAAGACCACCACTTTGCTCACATTCGGCGCAGGCGTCGCCTGGATCGCTTCCACCCTCCATATCCGATTCGAGTCATACCCCCACAGCGCCTTCAAAAACGCATTGACCGTGTCCACCGTCGGCGAAGCCGCCGTAAAGTATTTCGGATTCGCTGGAGGAAACGGATCAGCCTTGGGCGTCTGCCCCATATCCTGCAACTGCAGCGGAGCCGCAGGCTTCTGTGCCGGTGCTGCCGGTGCTTGTGCCGCTGCCCCCGTTCCCGGCTGAGCTCCCGTTTGGGTTCCTGGCTGAGCTCCCGTTTGGGCCCACATAACCGTCGTGACGCTGAGAGCCGCTGCCAGTCCTGCCAACATCCAATTCGAAATCTTCAAAGAATTCATCCTCCGCTGCCGCTGTTTTGCGTGCAGCACTCCTAATTACACCTGAACCATTAAACCTGAACCTTGACCGCAATGGGAAACCGTCGTCCCATTCCGAACGACTTTTTCGTAACCTTCAACACCGGAGCCGCCTGTTGCCGCTTATACTCGCTCCGTTCCACCAGCTGTAAGACAGACTTCACCAGTCCAACGTCAACACCCTGCTCCTCCGCAATCTGCTCCGCCGAACAATACCGCTCCACATACGCCTCCAAAATCGGATCCAGTACCTCATACGGCGGCAACGAGTCCGTATCTCGCTGTTCCGGACGCAGTTCTGCCGAAGGAGGCTTCTCGATCGTCGCCCACGGAATGATCTCCTTCACCCGATTCACATACCGGCTCAACGCATACACCCGCATCTTCATCACATCGCCGATGACCGCAAGCGCGCCAACCATATCTCCATAAAGCGTGCAGTAACCCGTTGACATCTCGCTCTTATTGCCCGTCGTCAGCACCAGTGCGCCAAACTTATTCGACAACGCCATCAGCAGCGTCCCCCGAATCCGCGGCTGCAGGTTCTCCTCCGCCAGCCCAAACGGGGTGCCTGCAAACAACGGCTGCAACACATGCTGAAACTGCGCGAACACATCATGAATCGGCAGCAATTCAAACCTAATCCCAAGATTCTTCGCCAGCTTGCGTGCGTCCCCGATCGACCCCAGCGACGAGTACTCCGTCGGCATCCCGACTCCCACAACGTGCTCCGCGCCCAAAGCCTCCACTGCAATCGCCGCAACCAACGCCGAATCGATCCCGCCGCTCAACCCGACCAGCACCTTGCTGAACCCGCACTTCCTTACATAATCCCGAGTCCCAAGCACCAACGCGCCCCACAACTCCGCAACCCCATCGACCGCAGCATCCGCAACAATAGCGTTTCGGCCCTCAGTATCCGCTGTACCTGTATCCGCCGCATCTGTATCGAAGACGACCAGGTCCTCAGCAAACGACGCCGCCCGCACCAGCACCTCTCCATCCGGCCCAATCACCACCGACGAGCCATCAAACACCAGGCTGTCGTTGCCTCCCACCTGGTTCACCATCGCAACATACGCGCCATGCCGTTCCGCAATCGCAGCCAGCATGCTCTGGCGCACCTGTGGCTTTCCCTGCCAGTACGGTGAAGCCGAAATATTCAAAATAATCTTTTTCCGCCCCCCCAACTCCTTCTGGCGCGCCTCCCACTGCGTCATCAAGCCCTCGACAGGATCGACCGGATACATCTGCCGCGGCCAGAAACCTTTATCGTTCCAGGCATCCTCGCAGATCGTAATCGCCAGCGGCTGCCCTTCCACGCAGGTCAGCGTCTGCTCCGTGCCCGGCTCGAAATACCGCTGCTCATCAAACACGTCGTAGAACGGCAGCAGCATCTTCTGCTGCACGAAGCTCACCTTTCCCCCCGAAAGCAGCGCCGCCACATTCCTCACCTGCTTGCCCACGTTCGCGACCGAAGCCATCACCGTCCCGCACAGAATCGCCGGACGCCCAGCCACCGCGGTCCATCCCGCCAACTCAATCACGGCCTGCTCAGCCCGCGTGACGAATGCAGTCTTCTCCAAAAAATCCGCGGGCGGATACCCGCACACCGCAAGCTCGGGAAAGACGACGAGACCGGCACCCATATCTCCGGCACGGGCTGCATATTCAAGAATTTTGTTCGTGTTCCCGGCGAAGTCTCCCACCGTCGGGTTAATCTGGGCAAGCGCTATCTTCACCAGTTAAGTCTACCGCTTAGGAGCCCGTCCCGCTCAAAACCACGCCCACCGTCCGCGCCAAAATTCTCAGGTCCATCAGCAGATTCCAGTTCTCGACATACGCCGTATCCAGCGAAATGTAGCTATCGAACGACGGGTCCTGTCGAGCCTCTACCTGCCACAATCCCGTAATCCCCGGCAGCACATCCAGCCGGCGCAGATGTGCCAGATCGTACTGCTCCACCTCGGCCGCCATAGGTGGCCGTGGCCCCACCAGGCTCATATCACCCTTCAGCACGTTATAAAACTGCGGCAGCTCGTCCAGCGAATACTTCCGCAACACCCTCCCCACCCTCGTGATACGCGGATCATTCGCAATCTTGAACAACACCCCATCCCGCTCGTTCATGTGTTCCAGCTCTGCCTTCAACTGGTCCGCATTGTGCACCATCGTGCGGAACTTATAGCACGGGAACGCACGCCCCTTGCGTCCAATCCTCTGCGCCTTATAGAAGGTCTTACCCTCGGAATCCATCCGGATCGCAATCGCGATCGCCAGCATCACTGGCGCCCCCAACGCCAGCGCCGTCGTCGCAACCGTAATATCCAGAACCCGCTTCACCAGAATCCCCCCTATCGGGAAGTCTTTCCGGTGCAGCGGAATGGTCGGAAACTGGCCGATATACTCCACCCTCGCATTCCACGCCAGGCCATCGTACATATCCGGCACCACCCGGACGTCGATTCCGGCCACGCGCGCCTCCTCGACCATGCCGATCACCAGCTTCTTCTCCGCCGGCACCGAGAAAAATATCTCATCGACAAACAAGGACCGCGCCAGCGACAGGCAGTTCCTCACATCACCAATCACATCTGCATCGCCGGATTCAGCCTCGCGCTCACTCAACGCGACAAAGCCCTTGAACCGGAATCCCAGATGCTGCAGTGACTCGATGTGATTTTTTAGCGCGTGCCCCACCCGTCCCGCGCCGACAATCAGCACATTGCGCGTCTCCACTCCCTCCCGGAAACGCCGGTAGACCATCAGCCGCCGCAATGCCCGCCTGAGGCAGAGCAGCACGGTCGTAAACAACACCATCAGCGCGACCACAACCCGCGATATGGCCTCGCCGTTTGACAGATAAAGCGTGCCGCATAGAAGCAACCCTGAGGTCAGCGCCGCCTGTACCGTCATCCTCTGTTCATGCAGTCCGCTGCGATGCTGGATAGGCCCATACAGCCCATACGACCGCGTAAAGAAGATCAGGCACACGCCAAACCAGCCAATATAAAAAGGCAGAAGGTTGGGGGAGGATTGGATCAGACGGGGTAGAACGTTCAGCGAAGAAACATCGGAGGGCGTGCCCACGCGAAAACGCAAGGCCAGGACTGCAGCAACAACCACCGTCAGCATGTCGACCGTGGCCCAGACGGAACTCGTGATCGACGGCCTTCGGAAAAGTCCGGAATTGGCCGCCGACGTGCGCCTGCCGCTTCCTGTATGTTTTCTTCCTGAAACAATGACCTGTTGCAGATAGTCCGGTGTCGCCATAGCGAACGCCTTTCAACTGATATCACCTGGCCTAAGAATCGGTATGATGCCTGAATTAGACTTCAGGAAACGTTCCCAACCAAAGAAAGCAAATTGCTGCAGTACAAACACGAACTGAAACGCTTGGTTTCCAAACTTCCTGTTTTATTACTGGGGAGGACTCATCGAACTACATTTGGGTACTACTACATCTGGGTACTACTTTGCAGCATACGGGTCCGGGACCGGCTTGGCAATAAAACAAAACGTTTCTTCACTAAATCTTATAAATCATTTAGGTACATGTTATTAGGCAAACTCGCGAGGGCTGCCCGGTGTCCCGCTAGGCCGGCACTACCAGCTCGTCCAACGTCAGAAATTCCTGCAAAATAGGGTCAGGGCTCCGCTCCATCTCCTCCATCGTGCCAAAGAAAATCGCCTTTCCCGCATGCAAAAACACCACACGGTCTGCCAGTTTTTTCGCCAGCCGCATGTCGTGCGTCACCACGATGCTCGTAAGATGCAGCTGCTGCTTCAGCCGTTCAATCAGGTTACCTAGCAGATGCGCCATCAACGGATCCACCATCGTCGTCGGCTCGTCATACAACACCGCCTCCGGCTGTGCCGCCAGCGCCCGCGCAATCGCGATCGACCGTTTCATCCCTGTCGACAGGTCCGAAGGCAGCAGATTCTCCATCCCAGCAACCCCCACCATCTCCAGCAGCCCCTTCACCACCTGCAAAATCTGATCCTCCGCCATCTCGCCCCGTTCCCGCATCGGAAACGCAACATTCTCGCCCACCGTAATCGAATCAAACAGCGCCCCGTTCTGGAACACCATCGTCACCTTCCGCCGGACATCCTGCAACTCCCGCTCCGTGTACCCGCAGATATTGTCCCCCGCCACCTTGATCACACCTTTATCCGCCTTCAAAAATCCCAGCAGCATCTGTAGCGACACCGACTTCCCAACGCCGCTTCGCCCCAGAATGCACAACGTCTCTCCCGGCAGCACATAGAAACTCACATCCTCCAGCACCACAAACTCACCGAACGACTTGTAAACATGCTCGAACGAAATATAAGGTCCGGGCCTGTTCTTGATGTCCGGAACAGCCTCGGCCGCAGCCTCGTTCTGCTGCGCCGCCTGTTCCATAAACTCGCCAACCTCAGCCGAGACATCCTCCGAGACGCTTTCGATCAGCGGAGTATCCGCCGAGGTCTCCAGCTGTTGTTGATCCAATTTATTTTCCGGTTCCGCCATAGCAGCAACTCCTACCAACCATCCGATGCAAATCCAGCCTAACCCATCGCGCCCGCTAAGTATCCAGCGCATCAAGATGCCGCTCCGCCTCAGCGAACTCCTCCGGAGTGTTCAAATTCGCAAACCTATTTCCATCGTCAAAATCGATTACTTTCACCGGCCCGGCGGCTTCGACAGCCCGTGTCACCTTCCATCTTCCAGCAGCAAGCTGTTCTCGCAACACCGCAAGCGCCTTTATCGAGTACACCGCGCACAAAGGTTGCAAAACCCCCTGAGCTCGAGCCATCACACACACATGTGGAGATCCGGCGGCCATAAAGAGCAGTGCCTTCAACACCGAGACCGGCACAAATGGCGCATCAACCGCAAGAAACAGATTCCACTCAAATGAACTCTGCTCCAACCCCGCAACAATTCCGCCAAGAGGCCCGCAACCCGCGCTCTCATCGGGAATTATTCGCCCAAATTGCGTCAGATTCTCTGCTCCGCCAGCAATGGCCACTTCGGCACAAATTTTACTGAGTTTCCGGACTGCTCGCTTCACCAGTGGTTCGCCGCCCAGTGTCAAGAGTGCCTTATCTCGCCCCATTCGCGAACTCTGACCACCCGCCAAAACGAATCCAGCCGCGGGAACAAATACGCGTTCATCCGGCGGAACTCCCTTTCGCCAATCGAAGTCGGTACCTGAATCCATCACCCACCCACACCACTCAAAAACCGGACAATCGACTCGATCCCTCGATGAAAGTTCGCCAGATGAAACTTCTCGTTCGGCGCATGAAGATTGTCATCCGGCAGCCCAAACCCCATCATCACCGTGGGCGTCTTCAACTCCCGCACAAAATCCCCCACAATCGGAATCGACCCGCCACCACGCACAAACACTGTTTCCTTCCCGAACACCTCCCGCATTGCCTCAGTTGCAGCCTTCACGAATTCGTTATCCGTACTCACCACAATGGGATCGCCCGAATGAATCAACCGGACCTCCAGCACAATGCCCTTCGGCGTCAGCGACTCCACATAAGCCTTGTACTTCGCAAAGCTCTCCGCCGGCGTCATATCCGGCACGAGCCGCATGCTCACCTTCGCCACCGCCTTTGCCGGAATCACCGTCTTCGCACCCGCTCCAATAAATCCTCCCGGCATGCCGTGAACATCGAGCGTCGGCCGCGCCCACGTCCGCTCCAGCACACTCAACCCCGGCTCCCCCGTCAAAGAAATCGACCCAACCTCGCTCTCTCGATAATGCTCTTCATCAAACGGCAGCGCCTTCCAAGCCTTCAACTCGGCGTCTGTCGGCTTCTCGACATTGTCGTAGAAACCCGGAATCAGAATCTTCCCGTCTTCATCCTTCAACTTCGCAATCACCTGCGAAAGCGCCACAAAAGGATTCGGCGCCGCCCCGCCATACATGCCCGAGTGAAGATCCGTCCGCGCCCCCCGCGCCTCAATCTCCGTATAGATCATCCCCCGCAACCCGACACAAAGCGTCGGCAGTTCCGCCGCGAACATCTCCGTATCCGAGACCAGCGCCACATCCGCCTTCAACTGCTCCCCATGCGTCCTCACGTATGAAGCAATTCCCTCCCCCCCAACCTCCTCCTCCCCCTCAACGATCACCCTTACATTCACGGGCAGCTTCCCGCCGCCGGCCACCATCAGCGACTCCAGCCCCTTCACATGCATCCACATCTGCCCCTTGTCATCCACGGCTCCGCGCGCATACAAATTCCCATCCCGCTCCGTAGGCTCAAATGGCGGCGACTTCCACTCATCCAGCGGCTCCGCCGGCTGCACATCATAGTGTCCATAACAAAGCACCGTAGGCTTCGGCTTCCCGTCAGCCGCAAGCTCTGCATGCAGCCAATCCGCATACACCAGCGGATGCCCACTCGGATGCTTCGCCGTAGACGTCTCGATCAGCCGAACATTCTCCATCCCAATCCGCTTCAGCTCCGCCGCAACAAACTCCGCCGCCCTACGCACATCCCCTGCACGCTCCGGATCAGTCGATATCGAAGGAATCCGCAGCAGCTCCTTCAATTCCTCAACAAACCGCCCCTTGTTCTCCTGCGCAAACTCAACCGCCGCCGTCACCTTCGTCGTCACTGATCCACTCTCCCAAAGACATTCTTCCCCCCGACAAACCGTTCTGCCAAAGCGAGACACAAGTATATGAAATTCGCCCGGTCTCTTCTTATCCGCATGGCATCCAACCCCTCAAGGGGTAAACTTCCGCCTCGACAAAGGAGCGTCCGCACATGACAACCTCTCTGCAAGACGGCACTATGGTCGACAAGGTCGCGCAGTTCGATCTCGCCCAGGAATTGGACGACGCCGAACGCAAAAAACCCTGGCCTGCCGGCATCCACTCCAAGACTCTCTTCAAAAAGCACGACCTCCGCATCGTGCTCATCTGCATGCAGATCGGCGCTCATATGCACGAGCACCACGCCGACGGCACTCTTTCCATTCAGGTCCTGAAAGGCCAGCTCATCGTCACGGTCAACGGCAAGGGGCATGATCTCCCCGCCGGCACCCTGTTTGCCCTCGCGCGCTCCATCCGGCACGACGTAATGGCCACGGACAACTGCGCCTTCCTTCTCACCATCTCCTGGCCCAGCGATGAAGAACTGGCCGCGATGAAGCACCGAGGCTATGGCTCCTAGCTACGTCAACTCGCAGGAACAACCTTCTCCGCCGCCACCGGCTCGCCCGCCAGAAACTTCGCAATATTCTCGTTCAAAAACTTCGCATCCGCAGGGTCAGCCGCCGCTCCCGCCGGATGCCCCCACAGCGAAGGAATGGGCAGCAGCGACACCGTATGCATGAACTGCGCCTCATACCGCGCATCGCCCACCGGGAAATACTGGTCCGTCATCGATGGCATATACAAGAACGGCACCTTGATCGTCCCCAGCGCCTTCTTCTCATCGCCCCCGAAGCCCGGCGTCGTTCCCACATCATGCTTCTCCCACGTCCGCATCTGCAGAATCAAGTTATTCGCATCCGCCCCAAGGATAAACCGAGTCCGAAAGCGTTCCACGACATCATTAAACGTCGTCCCCGGCTTCGTATTCGTGCGCCACAGCTCATCCCGCCACCACTGCGGTGAGTACAGCCACGCCGCCCACACCATCCCGAATGCACTGATGCCCGCCTGCGGCTCTTCCGTGTAATCCCCACCTTTGAACTTCTCATCCGCCGTGATCGCCGCGATCTCCCCCCCCAGCCGCACAAACCCATGCCCATACGTCTTCGCTGTCCCTGACGTCGCCACTGCCCGGTCCATAAATTCCGGATAACTCACCGCCCACTGAAAGGCCTGCTGCGCCCCCATCGAAAACCCGATCACGGCTTTCAGATGCGTCACCTTCAAATCTTCCGTCAGCAGACGATGCACCGCCTCCACGTTGTCGCGAATCGTCATCACCGGAAACCGAGGCCCATGGAACGGCTCCGGCGTATTGCTCGGCGAAGACGAACTTCCATTCCCAAACAACTCCGTCGTCACCAGAAAAAGCTTATCCGGATCAAGCGCCTTCCCCGGCCCCATCAACCACTCATACCCTGTCAGTTTCGCCATGTAGTGCGAAGGCAGCAGAATCACATTGTCACGCGCAGCATTCAGATGCCCATACGTCCCATACACCACATGCGCCTCAGGCAGCACCGCACCGCTTGCGGTCTTGAAGTTCTTCATCAAAAACTCATGCCGCACCGGCATCTCCAGCCCCCGCGCAGTTGAGCTCGCAAGCGCACCCAGGAGGAAGAGCAGACAAATAAGCTTTCTCTGAACAAATTTGGTCATAGTGCAGCGATCTTACTATCGCCACTTATCGCGCCCCTGAGAAATTCTCATCCTCCTCGCGCAACTCCCACGACAAGCGGACAATATCTCCATGCCCTCCACTAAAACGGGACAGACTTGGAACACCGAAGCCTACGCCGCGAATGGCCGCTTCGTCGCCACCCTCGCCTCCGACGTCGTCGCCCTCTTAACCCCTCAGCCCGGCGAAAAGGTTCTCGATCTCGGCTGCGGTGACGGTGCCCTGACAGAACAACTCGCCGCCACGGGAGCCATCCTCACTGGTGTCGACGCCTCACCCACCATGCTCGCCGCCGCCCGAAAGCGCAGCGCCCGCAACTTGACCTTCGAGCAACACGACGCCACCGCCCTCCCGTACCACCAACAGTTCGACGCCGTCTTCTCCAACGCCGCCCTCCACTGGATCACCGGCCTCTCCGGACAGCAAGCCATGCTCGCCGCCGTCCACCAGGCCCTTCACCCCGGAGGTAGATTCGTCGCAGAGATGGGTGGCCACGGCAACATCGCCGCCATCCGCACCGCCCTCCAGGCCACCCTCGCGCCCTTCCACATCGACGCCGAAGCCACCGCCGCCAGCTTCTTCCCCTCACCCGACCTCTACCGTCGCCTACTCGAAGCCGCCAACTTCACCGTCCAGTCGATCGAACTCATCCCCCGCCCCACGCCTCTGCCCAACGGCATGGAGTCCTGGCTCAACACCTTCCGCAACGGCGTCCTCGATCACCTCAGCCCACCTGCATATTCAGAAAACGCCCGCGCCACCGCGATCACCAACACCATCGCCCTGCTCAAGCCCATCCTCTGCGACGCGGACGGCAACTGGACAGCCGACTACGTCCGTCTCCGCTTCCACGCCACCGCAAACAACTAACCATCAAGATTCGCCAGACAACGCATCAGCGTCTTGTTCAACACCTCCACCCCGCTGTCCGGAACGCCCTGCCACAACCTCGTTTCGATCACCCGCGCCAACCTCTCCGCCGTCTCCAGCAGTTCCATCCCGCTCGGCGTCAACCGCGCAATCAAAATCCGCTCATTCTCAGGATCCTTCGCCCGCGTAATCCACCCGCCATGCTCCAGACTCTTCAATAAAGCCTGCGCCGACTGTGGCGTCATATAACAAGCGCGCGCCAGTTGTGCCCCCGATGCACCGGGCTCATCCCGAATCACCTTCATCACCTGCAACTGCGCCGTCGTTACCCCCTGCGGACGCAGCTTTTCATCGATCTGGCTGCGGAAGTGAATCATGATCCGCTTCATCATCTGCGCAGCCCGCCGCGTCTCCGCCTGACGATTTTTCCCGTTCTTAACAGCCCTCGCCATATCAGTCTCCTGATATCATATCAGGAGACTGATATGGCAACCGCAACCATGGCCGAGGCAGCACCTTACGTCTGGAAGCCCCACCACAACCCGTGGGCGGTCGCACTCACCGTCACCCTCGCCACGTTCATGGAGGTCCTCGACACCTCCATCGCCAACGTCGCCCTGCCTCACATAGCCGGTACCCTCGGCGCCAGCCAGGAAGAAGCCACCTGGGTCCTCACCAGCTACCTCGTCTCCTCTGCCATCGTCCTGCCCATCTCCGGCTGGCTCTCGAACCGCATGGGACGCAAAAAATTCTACATGATCTGCGTCGCGCTCTTCACCGTTTGCTCCTTCCTCTGCGGCATAGCGAACACCCTTCCTCTCCTCATCGTCGCGCGCATCCTCCAGGGCGCAGGCGGCGGCGGACTCGCCCCCAGCGAGCAGGCCATCCTCGCCGACACCTTCCCCGTCGAAAAACGCGGCCAGGCCTTCGCCGTCTACGGCATGGCCGTCGTCGTAGCCCCCGCCATCGGCCCCACCCTCGGCGGCTGGATCACCGACAATTTCAACTGGCATTGGATCTTCTTCATCAACATCCCCATCGGTCTCATCTCGCTCTACCTCAGCAACCGCATGGTCGAAGATCCACCGCACCTCAAGATCCGCAAAGAGCAGGCCAAGCACCTCAAGATCGACTTCATGGGCCTCGGCCTAGTTACCCTCGGCGTAGGCTGCCTGGAGTTCACCCTCGACAAGGGCCAGGAGAAAGACTGGTTCGGCGACCCCATGATCCGCACCTTCGCCATCCTCGCCGCCGCCACTCTGATCTTCTTCACCTGGTGGGAGTGGCACCACCCCGACCCCATCGTCGACCTCAAGCTCTTAAAGAACCGCAACTTCGGCACCGCCGTCTTCCTGCAACTCATCCTCGGCATGGTCCTCTTTGGCTCGACCGTCCTCATCCCGCAATACCTCCAGGTACTCCTCGGCTACACCGCGGAACGGGCCGGCATGGTCCTCTCCCCCGCCGGTTTCGTCATGATGATCATGATGGCCGTCGCCGGTCGCACGCTCGGCAAGGGAGACCCACGCCTCATGGTCTGCCTCGGCTACCTGGCCACCGCCGCGGGCATCTACAACCTCACACGCCTCGACCTTAACGCCGCCTTCGGCACCGTCACCCTATGGCGCATGCTGCAGGTCGTCGGTCTGCCATTCATCTTCATTCCCATCAGCACGCTTAACTACGTCGGCGTTCCACTCAGCAAGACCAATCAGATCTCCAGCCTCTCCAACTTCGCACGTAACCTGGGCGGCAGCGCCGGTACTGCCCTGCTCACCACCTACCTCGCCCGCAGTTCGCAGGTCCACCAGGCCAACCTCGCAACCCACGTCATTCCCGGCAGCGTGGCCTACCGTCTCTATATGGACCGCATGAAAGAGATGATGATGTCTCATGGAGTATCCGCCGCCAACGCAACGCAGATGGCCGTTGGTCAGGCGTACCAACAGATGCTCCGTCAGGCCTCTATGCTCAGCTACAAAAACGCCTTCTTCATCCTGTCCGTGGTCATTCTCTGCCTGTCCCCGCTACCCTTCATCATGCGGCTTCCCAGCAAAACAGCCAAGCCTGACCCCGAAGCCCTGGGCGGCCACTAACAGCCGCCAAAATTTACGGCATCTTCATCAGCGTCAGCGCCCGTTTAAACGCGACTGGACTCACCGACACTGCCCCCTCAAACGGCCTCGCCAAATCCCCGATCGCTGCCAGCGTAACCGTAACCACAAAGGTCAACGCCAGAACCTGACAGTAATGCAACCACTCGTTGTCATTCCCCAGCAAACATGCTGACCCCACGGTCGCTCCAGCGCCGGCCACAAGCAAAAGCCATAATATCCCCGGCAACCGGTTCCGAAACTCCTCCTCCCTCAGGTTTCGCCGCTCCGAAAGGTCCTTCAGTGCATTCGCCAAATGGTCGGCACTCCTGCTGCCGGCGGCTTCAGACTTCATCTCCGCCAGCACCTTCCACATATCTCCCGCCACGAATTGACTCGCACTACTGTCCTGTTGCACCTGCATCGCCGGCCAATCCTCGTTGATCGTCGACTCCGCATACTTCATCCCAAGGGCGTGGATCGTCTCCCGCTCCGGAGAGGGCAATCCCGCCCCGATCCGTGACACCGTCATCAGGGAAGAAGCCTCAAGATTCGTGTTGACCTCCGCCTCGCGAAAGTCGGTCCAAACCGTAAACAGCATGAACCCAAGAATCACGCCATACGTAGTCCCCAAAATCCCCAGTTGCCATCCAGTAACATCATTCACCAATTTGCGACTCGAAATCGGCCACAATCGATTCAATACCGCCACGAGAAACATCGAAACCGCCATGGATGCGACCACGAAAAAGGCACTCTGCGAGTAACTAAACATAAGTAGTCTCCGGACGGCCATACTGACTGACAAGCCAGACTACATCAGTGCTACCCTATCGCCCATGCGACGCCTCTTGTCTCGACGAACCCTCCTCAGCCTGCTTCTTGTAATCACCGCCGCAACCTCCTTCGCCCAAAACCCCGTCACTCCCGACGCCCCCCCGCAGGCCAACGTCGCGCAGAACGCCCCGCTTAACCGAGCCCTCCCCACCCTCTTCATCGTCGGCGACTCCACCGCCCGCAATCAAGCTGACCTCGGCTGGGGCGACCACTTCGCCCACTACTTCGACACCACCAAAATCAACATCGCCAACCGCGCCCGCGCCGGACGCAGCTCCCGCAGCTTCTACAACGAAGGCCTTTGGGCCAATGTCCTCGCCGAGATGAAGCCCGGCGACTTCGTCCTCATTCAGATGGGTCACAACGACGGCGGCGGCGACCCCGCCACGGACGCCAAGGCCCGCAGCAGCGTCAAAGGCATCGGCGACGAGACCGTCGAATATCCCGTCCCGAAGCCCTTCACCACCGGCCCCATCGCCGGCCAGACCACGGAGACCGTCCACACCTACGGCTGGTACCTGCGCAAATACATCACCGACACCCGAGCAAAAAAAGCCACCCCAATCCTTCTCACCGTCACTATCCGCAACATCTGGGCAAACGACGCTGACGGCAACCTCCGCATCGAACGCGACATGGGCTACCGCGAATACGAGTACCAGATCGCCGCCTCCGAGAACGTCCCCGTCATCGACATGGCCACCGTCGAAGCCGACCGCCTTGACGCTCTCGGTCCGGAACAAACAGCGCTCCTCTTCCCCATCGACCACACCCACACCAGCGCCGAGGGCGCCGAACGAAACGCCGAATCCGTCGTCATCGCCCTCCGCAACGCCAACTCTCCCCTCACCGCCTACCTCAAGCCAAATTAAGTTTGGCTTAAGCTTGAGCGGCATAGCATCTAGTCTGTTTGGCGTGCTCGCCTGCTGTCCACCAGTCTCACCAGAACAGTCGAAACAGGAGAATCGAAATGCGTACGAAAAAACTTGCAGTAACGAAGTCCTTGGCTCTCCTTCTACTCGCAGGTTCCCTGCCGGTTCTGGCCCAGACCAACTGGGAAGTTAAAAAGACACTCCCGATCGGCGGCCCAGGCTCATGGGACTACCTCACCGTCGACCCGGCAACCCATCGCCTCTTTGTCCCGCGCAGCACCCACACCATGATCATCGACGCCAACTCCGGCAAGACCCTCGGCGACATTCCCGGCCAGAAGAACGCTCACGGTGTAGCGATCGTCCCTGAAGTCGGTCGCGGGTTCATCAGCG
>JAOAPF010000502.1 GCA_025462755.1 Edaphobacter sp. | reverse complement strand
CAGATGCTGCGACTCGTATGCGCCCGATAGAATGAATACGTGAAGTTGTGGCGGCCATTCTGTGTGTTCGTTTGTCTTTGCGTCTCGTTGCGCATGGTCGAGGGGACAGCCGAAGCACTCAATCCCGAACAAAAGATCACTCAATATTCGCTCACGCAATGGGGACATCGCGATGGTTTGCCCTCCACCGCCATTTATGCTGTCGCCCAGACTCCGGATGGTTTTCTTTGGCTCGGCACATCCGACGGCCTTATCCGTTTCGACGGCCTTCGCTTCGTTCAGGTGTCGCTCTCGAATGCGGGCGATGTGGCGTTCGGCCGGGTGCAGGCGTTGAAGATGGACCGGCCGGGTGCGATCTGGATAGGCACTGAGAGTGGAAGTCTGGTTCGGATGAAGGATAGCTCCATGAAGATGGTTATGCTTCACGCGCCGATCGTTGCCATTGGTGAAAATGCGGACTCGTCTATTGAAGTAGAGACCTCGGATCGTCTGCTTCGCCTTGACCCTTCCAGCATGGAGATCAAATCGAAGGACGGGGATCCGGTCCCTGAGAATCCCGATTCAAACCGGGCTCCGCCTTCTTCAGGTCGCTCTAGAGAAGGCGCAGCGTCTGTATGCCCTCAATGTGCGTCGCTCGGCATTCCTTCATCGCTTCTTAGACGCGAAAATCTTGACTGGAGCCAGATTCATAAAGCAATCAGTGATCACGATGGAAATGTGTGGATCGCGACGAGGGAAAGCGGACTTTTCCGTGTCGCAAGACCAGGTGGATCGTCATCTGCCGCACCGAAGATTGATCGGCTCTCAACAAATGATGGACTTTCAAGCGATTCGGTCTGGGATGTTTTCGAAGATCGCGAGCATAATCTCTGGGTCGCAACCCAAAATGGCCTCAATCGTCTTCGCGATGACAAGTTCTCCATCGTCACGCGCCGGACAGGCCTTCTTAGCAACGACATAAGTTCGCTCGTCGCCGTGAAGAGTGGCGTATTCGCCGGCTCAAACTTCGGCCTGAACAGAGTGACGACCACGCACTCCGAGACAGTCCTCCACGGTAGCATCTTCTCGCTTGCGGGCGCCAGCGATGGGTCGCTCTTCTTCGCAACGTCGCTCGGCCTGTCGCAACTCAAGGACGGTAAGGCTCGTCTCCTGCCGCTTGGAGTTGACGTCACCCACATCACCGTACTGTTGCAAGGCTCCTCTGATGAACTGTGGTTCTACGATCAGGACAAAGGGCTCTATCGATGGCGTGAAGGGCATACTGCAATTCGAGTGATTGATCCCAGCTTGACCAACAAAAGCATCTCGCTGATGGTCGCAGACTCTGGCGGAAGAGTGTGGCTCGGACTCACGACCGGCGGGATCGTGCTCTACGATGGGGTTGGATTTCGAACGTTCACCGAGGCGGATAACCTGCCGGGAGGCTTGCTCCACTCCATCTCTGCCGGTAGCGACCGGGGTGTCTGGATCGCATCCGAACGGGGACTCGCGCTATTTACCGGAGACAGGGTTGTCTCGTGGTCGAGGAAGAATGGTTTGCCGGGGAATCGAGTGCTTTGGGCTGTGCCCACGCCGGCTGGCAGGCTGTGGGTCGGCTACAACATAGGTATCGCCTCCATGCGTATAGAGGACCTGCTTCATGCTGAATCTGACGCGCATTTTCTCGTTCCCTACGATTTCTACGATGATGGCGATGGTCTGAAGGCCAACCCGGAGCAGCGTGGCAGCACGCCCGTCGCAGTAGCGCCCGATGGTCGCATTTGGCTCACCACATCGGAAGGCCTCGCTACCATCGATCCCGCGCATCTCCGCAAGAATCTTCTCCCTCCGCCGGTCCGGATCCTTCAACTGACGGCAGATGATGCCGAGGTAGCCCTGAAGAATTCGATCACTCTTCCTCCACACACCCATCGTGTCGAGATTAACTACTCCGGTTTGAGTTTGACCGATTCTCGCAAGGTAAGTTTTCGCTATCGGTTGCTGGGTTTCGATCCGCAGTGGAGCCAGGCGTCCACACGGCGTTTTTCCACGTATACCAACCTGCCGCCAGGTAGCTACCACTTTGAAGTGATCGCTGCGAATGAGGATGGCATCTGGAACGAAACGCCCGACAGGCTCGCATTCACGCTGGCTCCAGCTGTCTATCAAACGAAGTGGTTTTTCGCGCTTTGCATTCTCGCGTTGTTGTTGGCAGGTATTTTCTTGGTTCGACTCAGAGTTCGGTCTGCTGCAGATAGACTTCGCCTCGGTTTTGAGGAGAGGCTGGATGAACGTGTACGCGTCGCGCAGGATCTCCACGACAATCTATTGCAGGAGGTGATGGGTATCAGCCTTCAACTCGAGATTGCCGATGAACTGACTCCGCCTCAGGCCGCGGGCAAGCCGATTCTCCGGCGCGCACTCCAACTCTCTGAATCAACGTTGACCCACGGCCGGGGGGCGCTCACCACTCTACGTTCGACCGCGCTTACGGGGCAGGACATACGCCAGGCGCTAACGCTTGCGGCAACGCCATTTTCGGAAGAGCGCCGGCGAGTTGTCGAATACAACATCCATGGAACGGAACTCCCCATGGGCGCTGGCGTTGCTGAAGAGATCGTTCAGATTGGACGAGAAGCGTTGCGCAACGCATTGCAGCACACTGAGGGCACTGTCCACGTCGACATTCATTATGCCCCCAGCCGCTTTCGCCTGGTCATCGATGATGAAGGGAAGGGCATCAGTTCCCCGGTCCTGGAATCGGGTGTTCCCGGGCATTTTGGATTGAGGGGCATGCGAGAACGCGCGGCAAGGATTGCCTCCACGCTAACGATTCAGCCTATGGCGCGCGGCGGAACTCACGTACAACTCAGCGTCCCCGCGCGTATGGCCTATTCCGGTTTCAACACGACGTCAGGTCTTTGGACCAGGTTGATGACAAGGTGGACGGGAAGAAAGCGGCCGGCTACAGAAGCGAGCCCCGATGAATAAGGGCCAGATGAGTAAAGGGCAGATGCGTAAAGGACCACAAATCCGCGTTCTCTGCGTAGACGACCACGCGATCGTCCGTGAAGGGCTGATGAGTATTGTGGCCTTGCAGCCGGACATGGAGATTGTAGGCGCTGCCGAATCCGGCGCAGAGGCGCTAAAGATGTTTCGTGAGTTTAGCCCCGATGTGGTGCTTATCGACCTTCGTCTCCGCGATACCACCGGATTCGAACTTATTCGCGACATCCTTGCACTCTCTCCCTCTGCCCGTACTATCGTTCTCACATCTTTTGAGGGCGATGTGGATATCGAACGCGCTTTGGCTGCGGGCGCTAAAGGCTACGTGGTGAAGGGCATGGTAAGAGAAGAACTACTTGAAGCTATCCGCGCCGTTCACGCCGGCAAGCGACATGTCCCTTCGGCGATCGCGGCTAAGCTGGTCGATCATCTCGCCTCCGAAAAACTGACGCAGAGAGAGTTGGATGTGCTGAAGGAAGTCGCTAAAGGCAAGCGCAACAAAGAGATCGGCGCGGTACTTTCCATTGCCGAAGATACCGTGAAGATGCACGTCAAGAACATTCTGATGAAACTCGGTGTCAATGACCGCACCGAGGCGGTGACTATCGCGCTACGCCGCGGCATCATCCATCTTCAATAGCGGATACACCCGAATGGGTTATTTTTTCTACGCCTAGTCTGGCGTTTCGGCGACGCCATGCAATGCATAGAGTTGTTCTCAGGCAGAGCTTGAATCCGGCATGGCACGCACGGCCGGATACATGACATCAGCTTCGAGGTCTTCTATGTGGATCGTACGCGTTGCGCTTTCGCGCCCATACACTTTCGTCGTTCTCGCGCTGCTGCTGTTCCTGATGGCGCCGGTCATGCTGTTACGTACGCCGGTCGATATCTTTCCGGCGATCAATGTACCCGTGGTCAGCATCATCTGGACCTTCACAGGTCTGGCTCCAACTGAGATGGAGACCCGCATCACCTCCATCTACGAGCGGGCTCTTACGACCACCGTCGACAACATCGAGCACATCGAGTCGCAGTCTCTCAATGGGGTGTCGATTGTCAAGGTCTACCTGCAGCCGCAGGCCAATGTTGATGGAGCAATCGCCGAGGTGATCGCCGAGGCGCAGGCTACGGTGAGGCAGTTGCCGCCAGGCATCACTCCCCCGCTGGTCATTCGCTATGACGCGTCGACCGTTCCGATCCTACAGCTTGGTCTTAGCGGCAAAGGGCTTTCGGAACAGCAGCTCAACGATCTGGGGGTCAACTTTATCCGTCCACAGCTCGCCACGGTTCCCGGGGCTGCCGTACCAATCCCGTATGGCGGCAAGGTTCGGCAGATCATGGTTGACATTGACTCCCAGCAACTTATGGCTAAGGGTCTTTCCGCCACAGATGTGGTCAACGCAGTCAATGCGCAGAATGTCATCCTGCCGTCAGGCACCGCAAAGATTGGAACTACCGAATACAACGTCGGCCTTAACGGAACGCCGGTGTCTGTTGAAGAGTTGAATAATATGCCCGTCAAAAGCGTGAACGGAGCCACCGTTTACATCCATGACGTTGCTCATGTCCGTGATGGCTACGCGGTGCAGCAGAATATTGTTCGTCAGGATGGGCAGCGCGGCGTGCTGCTCAGCATTCAGAAGGCGGGCAACGCTTCAACACTCGCTATTGTCTCGGGTGTGAAGGCGGCACTTCCTAAAATCGCGGCAACCATGCCTTCGCAACTTGTCATGCGAACTCTTCTCGATCAATCGATCTTCGTTCGTGCGTCGCTCACCGGCGTGGTTCGCGAGGGCATTATCGCTGGGGCGCTTACCTCGATTCTCATCCTGGTGTTCCTTGGAAGCTGGCGGAGCACGCTTATTATTTGTGTCTCTATCCCTCTCTCCATCCTCACCTCGGTTCTGATCCTCAGTGCACTGGGCGAGACCATCAACATCATGACTCTCGGCGGCCTTGCTCTTGCTGTCGGTATCCTCGTCGACGATGCCACTGTAGAGATTGAAAACATCGAGCGGCAGTTGGGGCTGGGGAAAGATCTTCGTCAGGCCATTCTTGATGGTGCGCAACAGATCGCCGTCCCCGCGTTTGTCTCCACTATCTGCATCAGCATCGTCTTTGTGCCCATGTTCTTCCTGTCGGGCGTTCCGCGCTATCTCTTTGTGCCTTTGGCTGAGGCCGTAGTCTTCGCGCTGCTCGCCTCGTACTTTTTTTCACGCACAATTATCCCAACCCTGGTGATGTTCCTCCTGCGGAAGGAAGTTGAGCGCCACCGCAGGCCCGACGCCGAGCAGAAGCGCGGCTGGTTCGAGCGGCTACACCACCGTTTTGAACATGCATTCCAAAAATTGCAGCACGGCTACACCAACATCCTGCAGCTCTGCCTCGATCGTCGTCTTCTCTTTGCCGCGTGCTTTCTTGTTTTTTGCGCTGCGAGTGTTCTGCTGCTGCCAACTCTGGGCAATGATTTCTTTCCCACGGTAGACGCCGGTCAGTTTCGACTGCATATTCGCGCCAAGACCGGCACTCGCATCGAAGAGACCGCTCGGCTGGTGGACCAGATAGAACGATCCATACGCAACAAGATCCCTGCCTCTGAGTTGAGCGGGATTCTCGACAACAT
>JAOAPF010000528.1 GCA_025462755.1 Edaphobacter sp. | reverse complement strand
TAGCGGCATCAGCCTCACCACTCCACTGACCCGGACTCATACCGATGGAGCGCAGGTCTCCGACAGCGTTCCAACTCCTGGCGCGCCGAACCAATATAACGGTAGAAATCATTGAGCGGTAGGAACTAGCGCAGTTGCTCAATGAGATTACGCCTAAAGCGGTTTCCGGAATTACTGACGTGAAAATGCAGGCCGAGATCAACACGCTCCAGGGCGTTCGGCCACACGCTCTAATAACGACGAACTATGATCAATTTCTTGAGACGGTCTTTCCTGAATATCAGCCCGTGATTGGCCAGAGCATCATCCAAGGAACCCAAATTCTCACAGGGGAGATTTTCAAGATTCATGGCTGCGTTTCAGATTACCCAAGCCTCGTCTTCACGCAGGAGGACTATGAGGAGTTCGCACGTAAAAAAAAATATCTGAGCGCCAAACTACTCACCTATTTCAGTGAGCATCCTCTCCAGAGCATCCTGCTCGCTGATCTTGCTGTCGGTCGCTGCGAGCAGTTCATCAACAGGACTCAGCTTCGGAAGCCATTCTCGGAGCGTAGGGTTATTCGTCGTTTGTGATTTCCCGCGCCGAGTTGGCACTGCCACACCATCCTTGCCAGCATCGATGTCAGTAATCACAAGCGTCAAAATGCCAAGATGTTCAAGCAAAGGTCTAAGTTTGTGCGCGTGACTTCCGCCAATCTCAAGAAGGGAAATATAACACTGGTTTAAGAATGCAAAGCGGAGCCGGATGAAGTGAGGAACCAGCATCCGCTCCGCTGGACCCTCAAGAAGAATTACCGCGGCCGCGAAGAAGAAATCGCAGTGAGCTGCTTTGAGGTATCGCGTCACGAAGCGTTTCGTATCGTCTCCCTCGCCGAAAACGGTAGCCATGTCCAGAACGGCGGAAACAGGGACAGTGCTCACCATGCCAGCTGGTAGCCTTCGGAAATGCCGAAGGCACTCGTAGGGTGTCTCATGAGCGACATGGCTGGAATGACTGCTTACAACAACCTGTGTCTTGAACGGAGAATCACCTTTCAGCTCCTTAGAATCCGTCAAGATGTCATATGCCTTCTTGATGAACACCTGCTGTACCTGCGCATGGAGATGAGCTTCCGGCTCCTCCACGAGTATGAGGTGCAGAGGCTCGATCACGATGTCCTCGGTGTTTCCTGGCGCACCCAACTTCGCCTTTCCAACTCGCATCCACGCATCGCGAAAACTCATAAGATCGAAAATCATTGAAATGAGGTTTTGATAGCCGAGGCCGTTAGAGTCCTCTGGGAGGCGCAACATTGGGATAGTTGCGCCTCCCGACACCATATCGACCTCATAGGTCACGGCTGCATTGTGAGTCAGAGCGTTTATGGGCCGAAGTTTGGTAGTGACTTTCAGTCGTGGGTCGGTGACCCCCGGATAGCCGATCCCTCGAACCTCCGAGAATGCTTTGACGAATGAAGCCTGTAACCTTTCATCAAACGCTTCCTCGGCAGCGTCGATTGCCTGGAGAGCTTTAAGGTCTTCTGGTGCAGGCTTGTCCTGCGGATCGAGATGCTTCGAATAATACCGCTTGAGTTGATCCGACAGTCGCCGATCTGGCTTGTTTGCAGCCTGCTCGTTCGTACTGTTATCTGCAGCGTATCCAAAACCGCGTTGTGCACTAATCCCGTTGATCCTAATCAGCCGTTCCAGTGGGTCTCCGTCCAACGGCAGATAACCGTCTGGCAACTTCTGAAGAAAGGCGATTCCCTTGCTTGGCGTTTTGAGCTTGTCGCAGTCTTTGAGAATTTCAGTGAATCGGGACCGGCTCAGAGACTTCTTGCGGAGATATTCCTGATAGTCGTCGATCTCTTCCAGATTGTTGTTACGGGCGGTGATCTCGCCAAGAATTGCCCTGTACACAGGGGTAATGGAGAAGGCTTGGCCAGGAAAGAGTTTTTCCAATGCGTCGACCAGCTTACCCCGGGTATGGGCGGCGTGATCTGCAAGTGAGATCTCACTGACTTTGAATTCTAGTATTCCTGACAGGCTTGACCCGAGATAGTAGGTAATTCCTCCTGTAGTGCCTCAACTATCTTTGTTCGTTTGTCGGCGGCGATTTCGTCGAAACGAATAAGGGTTGCAGAAAGATCACACTTGTCGCTGGCTGCCAGAACGATCCGAAATGAAGCATTCGAGACAAACTGGAGTAGCTTTACTGAGGTTGGAAATTGGGCCATTGCGCTGCATAGCTTACCCAGAATCGACGAAAGAGGGCCATCTTTTCCTGCTGGCCGTTTGGTTAGAGCCGCATCGGTCCAACTGCCATCACCTTTGGTTTTGATCTGATAGGCCCGGTATTCGGTAGGATTCTCCTCCACGTTCAAGACCCCAACATCTTCATGATGATCGAACTTCATCACGTAGTCGGCGCCGCTCACGTGGAGCAACAAGAGCTCACACAGAGCCCAGTTTCTTTGAAATTAGAACCGATCCGCGGCGAGCGGCCCAGATCGGTCACGCGGCAGGTTGGCCACCAGCTGCTCTTCAAGTGTCATGGCTCTTTAGGATACGGGTACTATCCAATCAGCCAAACGCAAGTTTGACAAGAAGTTAATGCAACTAGTGGCTCTTTACTGCAGCAGGGCGCCGTTCTCCGGTTGGGGATTTGGGGTCTTCGGGAGGATGACTACGGCGGCGGCTACTTTGTCATCGGCGTTCAGGTTGAGGAACTCGACGTCGGAGGTAGCCGCGGCCGACGGCGCGGATGGTCGGTGTCGATGCGAATGGTTTTGCCGAACTGGCTGATAAGTATCGTCTCGGTGGCGTCGTCGACGAAGTTGATGGCGGAGACTTTGCCGACCTTGGGGCTGGTCTTCAGGGAGATAACGCCCTTGCCCCCGGGCGGAGGTTTCGAGCCTCTCCTCGATCCCAGAGAGCCGTGATGGCTAAGAGGCGGCCCCAGGCCGGCCTCAATTCTCCGCCGTTCCCTTTCTCATCGCAACCCGGGCATTCCCCGCCAATATCGCAACTATATGTAGTCAACCGGAAAATGCCGCGCCGGAGAAGACTAAATGGCGGTGGAGGCAGTCCCGAGCGAACCGCTCTCCCGGCCCGATTCCCTGCTATCAGGGATTAATACAGGGATTTTTCATGGGCTTTGCAGAGAAGGCCCTGGCATTATCCGTCAATCCTCATGAATCCAGGGGATTTCTCGCGCCTTCCTCTAGATTTAGGCCCCGACTGAACAGGGAATTTAATTTCAACTATCAGGGAATCGTAATTGTCTATCTGGGTAAATTGAGGCCAATATCAGAGCTTCGGAATCCATCGAAAATTCCCTGTATTATTCCCTGTTACCGGGAAGTCGGACACTATCGCCTTGCATCTACGAGAGTTCTTGTGCTTTTGTCCGATTCGGGAACTCTGCGGAACAGGGACTTATTGGTTGCGTATCAGGGAATAGTTTTTCCCTGATGTCGTTCATTTGATAACACTTTTCTCTCACCGAGAAGTGATACCGGATCCAATCGGTGGGCCACGAAGATTGTCGTGCATCGAAAATATGGATTTCCCCAACCTCTCGCCGTACCGATCGGTCACGACAGAAGAGGTAGACAGGATAAATTCCTTTTGAGGTCTTTTGCCCGGGCCGAGAAGCGCAATCCAAGGGATTTGAGTCAAGCGTGGAATCGAGAAGACATCTATGCCGCAATCTGGAAAGAGCCGCTCACTGCCGTGGCGAAGCGCTATGGCGTTATCTGCTGTGATGCTGGGAAGCCATGCTCACCTACTTCCGTGAGCGCAGGGCCGGATACATCATCCAGGTAAGTCGATCGCAGGACGCATCGGACCCGCTGGCATCTCAAGATGCTTGTCACCATCCAATAACGTAGCCATCTTCCCGGGGGTCCGCGCCCCCGGATCGAAATCCTGTATTGAGATCGATGACGATCCCATTGACTCGCCCTATGTCATCATCGACCACCTTAATCACATAACCTTTCGCGCGCAGAGAATCCATCGTATTCTGAGGGATTCTGGTCTCGACATTGAATACCGGCTTTATCTCTGTTCCAGTTTCCTGCTGCCCCCCATAGACCATGCGCGGTTCAGTAATTGCTGTTTGGATATCCTGATCAAAGTCAACAACGTTCAAGATCACCTGAACAAGCCTTTGCCAGATACCATCGTTGCCCGGGGTACCAAGTGCCATGAACGGCTTACCGTCTTTCAGCACAATGAGTGGGCTTTCGTTAGAGCGTGACCTTTTACCTGGTTCCAACCGTGAGGGATCGTTCGCGTCAAGATGTAAGTGCCTCATCTCGTTGCTGAACAAAACTCCGGTATTGCCGACGACAACCCCGCAGCCAAACTCTGCACCCAAGGTCTGGGTCAAGGCGACCATGTTTCCATCCGCATCCACCGTATTCATGTGGGTTGTGTGAGATTCGACGGGTTGATCGACATCGCCGGCAGTAGTTACCGACATGGTTGAGTCAAGATGAATAAGGTCACTGCGCCGTTTGGCGTATTCCTTTGACAGAAGACGATCCACCGGGACCTTGACGAAGTTGGGGTCGCCAACATAGCGGTTGCGATCGGCGATTGCCAGTCGCATTGCTTCGCCAACAACGTGCAGGTACTCGGGGGAGTTTTGGCTAAGAGATTTCAGTGGAAAGTTCTCTAGAAGATTCAATTGTTCCAGAACTGCGATTCCACTACTGCTGGGCGGCTGGGTATAGAACGTGTATCCGTGGTAAGTGGTCGAGATCGGCGTAACCCAGGATGCCTGGTATGCACTCAGGTCCTCTCGTGTAATAATGCCACCTTCCTTACTGTAGAAGTCAGCTATCTGATCTGCAATCGGTCCCTGATAGAAGACCGCGGCGCCCCGGGCGGCAATCTCCTTGAGTGTTCGTGCGAGATCAGGTTGTCTGAAAATTTCTCCAGGCTGGGGGACGTGGCCGTTCGGCAAAAACACTTTGGCAGAGGTCGGAAACTTTGAGAGCAACTCGCGCTTTTCGCTAATACTGTCGCTAAAGGGCTTCCTTACGACAAACCCATTCTGCGCAAGATCAATCGCAGGCTGCAATACGACCGCCCACGGCAGTTTTCCATGGGCAGCATGAAGCGTCTCCCACCCCTTCAAACCGGAAGGGACGGGTGCCGAGAGCACTCCACGCGAGTAATCTTTCCCCGTGTAGAAGGAGACTGTGGCTCCTTTGGGGGCAGTTCCATAAAAATTGAGAGTACGGACCTCGTGTGTCTTTGCAATGTAAATCGTTGCGTATCCATTGCCTCCAACCGAAGACATTCGCGGATCAACCACAGCAACAGCTGCTGCGGTTGCGACCGCGGCATCGAAGGCGTTGCCGCCCTCCTGCAAGATGCGCATACCGGCCTCCGATGCAAGCGGATCAAGGGAGGTAACCATTGCTTCCCTTGCCGTTACCAACGGTCTGGGTGCAAGCTGCGCTTTACATAGAGAGCTGGTCAAGGAAAGAAGTATGAGAACTGACACTAAGGAGAGGCGGCGACGATTAAGATACATTGTTACTTCCCTTCTTTTACTAAAACTTATGTCGAGGCGCTTGAACAGGTGTTATTAGGGAAGCGAAGCCCAATGGGGCTCTATCATTGCTTTTCTCTCTGATCGATACAACGGAAACCGGAGGCATCTTTGGCGTTGCCACCTTTGATCAGTTGAGCACTAAGCGGATAGGCGCAGACAGGTATGCTGCGGTCACCAGAACCAGGCATATGACGAAAGGCGATGATCCGAGACGGAGGAGTTCCCCGCTCGACCCACTGATCGAGAGCACTTAACACGTCATGGTCGGGGTCCTGACTAGGCGCCTTTGGTACGTTGTCAGGATCGTTGCCGGCGCGTGCTCCGCCAGCCAACATGTACCCTGGGCCTCCGTTGCAGTGGGACATCCCAGGCACTAAGAAGAGCCTGAAGAAGTCATGAGTCATCGCGGAACCGCCCATGGTTTGTTCTACGTTCTCGTAGTAATCGATGGCGTCCTGTGGCGGACCAACGGGGTCTACCCAGCCGTGATACATCAAAATCTTTCCACCATGGGTCTTGTATTCTTGCAGGTTGGTTTTGCTTGCATTGACGGCAGCCATCTTGGTATCCGCGTATGCGAGATCGCGGTCATAATCGAACGTTCGCCAATCCCAATTCGGATCGTCAAAGACGAAGTACTTCCAGAAGTCAGTTCGTGCCGGTTCAGCCTCGCTCAACACATAGTTCTTCCAGCCAGCGTAGTCACCACTTGTCAGACTTTCGCTGCCTGGTGCCCATCCCGCAATAATCCGCTTGCCGGTGCGAGGATTCTTTGGTCCCGCATATATCTTCTTGACCGCTTCAACCTCCGTTGGCGTCAGGCAACTCTCCCTATTCCCCCCATGGCACAAAAGGGCTCCGGGATCGAAGTGGCACTGAAGTGGGTCTGCGAGGATCCCATCTTTCAGTCCATCGTTCTTATCACAGGCCGCGATCGCGGCCTCATTTATTAGCGGCAACTTACTCTCGGGAAGTAGAAGTTGACCGTCTTTATGTGTCGCAGAGAATGCCCAGAGAAACGCTGCATTGAGATGAACCCGGTCATTTCCAGCATCTCCGGCGACGATGCCGTCATAGTCGTCGGGAAAGCGTTGAGCTTCCGACAGCGCCTGTCCTCCACCGGTGGAGCATCCATTGAAGTACGAATGTTGCGGAGGATGTCCATAGTACGCGCGGAGGATGAGCTTGGCGGTCTCGGCGGTCACGTGAATCGCCCGATATCCCCAATCCACGATCTTTTCGGGATGGCCGGCGGCGAATCTAAGGTCGCTTCCGGTGTGTCCAGTATCCGTGCTGGCAGTCGCATAACCTCGGTTTATCGCGTTCTCCATCGCGCCGTAACTAATGCTCCCGATGTAGCCGCCATTTCCGACGCCTTCGAATTTATTGTTCCAAACGGAAGGTGTCGGCAACCAGACTTCGAAGTTGATCACGGAATCATTTGTCGGTTGCGCGACGCCGATTACTCTGCAAAATGCCGGAACGAATTCTGAAAGCCCGGCAGGTTCACCGGGCTCAGATTTTGTGAGTGGCTTGAACTTGCCTGCCGCGACTTCGGTAGCTGAGGTGATCTCTATATGAGAAATCGTCATCGATGCGAGGGCCTCGCAGTTCGTAGCGAATGCGTGGGCCGGATTCAATACTCCGAGGAGGAACAGGATGACAAAGCTTCTATAGATGAATCGAACGTGCTTCATAGAAATCTGTTCCTTTATCGGTCTTGCAAGAATTGAGTGCGGAAAATTTGAACCGATTTGGAAAGATTCCTGTTCACCAGATCAACTTCAGTCCGAACTGCAACTGTCTGGCTGTCGTGGTTGTCGAACTAATCTGCCCTGCCGTCCCATTGGTCGAATACGTCAGAGCATCAGGCGAACCGGTCTGGGCGAACAGCACACGATCTCCGCCGTTCGAACCCGTTGGTATCGCGAAGTTAGCGCGATTGAAGATGTTGAAGGCCTCTACTCTGAACTGCGCGTTAAAGGTCTCCGACAGCGACGGGATTCTGGTGTTTTTGAATAACGACATGTCGAAGTTCTTCAAACCTGGGCCAATCAGGGTATTTCGTCCTGCATTGCCGAGGTACTTGCCCGGATAGGCGAAGCATTGCGTTTTGATGTACGTCGGCGGTAGGCCTCCGGTACGTCTTACAAGACCGACGGCGGAATCGCAACCGGGAACCGCCACACGGTTCGCGATACCGTAGATATCTCCGCCGTGGTTCTTGATGCCCATTGGATCGCCGCTGACCATCGCTGTAAATGGTGTTCCCGTGCTGGCCTGGAAGATGCCCCCAAGTTGCCAAGCGTTGGTGAGGACACGAACGGGCGCGACGGTTGTCTTCGTGCCAGGGATCTGCCAGAGGTAGTTGATGACGAGATTCTGAGCAATGTTGAAGTCTGCCAGACCTCTTCGCTGGTGTGGATCAAAGTAGAATGGCAATTGCAGGAGAGTATTGAGGAAGGTATCGCCGCTGATCGTGGCGGAACCTTCATCGATTGCCTTCCCCCAGGTGTACGAGCCTTGAACCTGCACACCATGGGACAGCAGTTTCTTGACGCCTACATTCAATCCGTCATAACGTGACATTCCATTCCACAAATAGCCGCTCACGCCGGCAACATTCGAGTGTGTATTTACCGAAGGCGTACCTGCGGGAGCTCCCAGGTAACCTTGAGGTGTGCGAATCGGAAGGACTAGGTTCTGGTCCCATTGTCCGGGCTGGTGAAGGCCATGGGAACCGACATATCCAGTGGTTAAGGTTATGTTGCCAGGAAACTCTTGCTGGACGCTCAGGTTCCATTCCATGATGTAGTTGCGTTTGGGATTCTGCTCCATGTGCAGGTAGTTCAGCGCACCTGAAGCGGCGATGAGAGGATAAGCTCCATTCGTGAATGACCCGGCAAGCGCTGCGGAGTTATTCGAGCTACCAGTCTGGTAGAACGGCGCGTCCGTCTCTGACTGGACCTGGAAGAGATAGAGCAGGGGCAATGAATCGTAGACGCCAAATCCACCGCGTACGGCTGTCTTACCGTTCTCGTACGGAGACCATCCAAAGCCGACACGTGGCGCGACATTCTTGAGTGTGGGGTTGTTGAAATAGGGATTACCGAGTCTCGGCTGGGCGTCCGTCACATTCACCAGCGTGGCG
This sequence comes from Edaphobacter sp., assembly GCA_025462755.1. Classification (GTDB taxonomy): domain Bacteria; phylum Acidobacteriota; class Terriglobia; order Terriglobales; family Acidobacteriaceae; genus Edaphobacter. The sequence goes on along the minus strand of JAOAPF010000528.1, from coordinate 17,242 downwards.
ATCTTTCCCTTGCTCTCCGTGGGCACAGTGGAAATTTCGTAGCGCAGACCCAAGTTCAGAGTTAGGTTCCGGCGAAAACGCCAATCGTCCTGAACATAGGCTCCGATGACAGATTGACGAAGGTCGCGGGGAGAGATGCCGTTGCCAAGCGGGGAGCTGAAGGCGGATGGCTTGTTCGTAAGGAACGATTGGAGATCCGGAAAGGTAAAATTGCCGTTCGGATTCAACGCGCCGAGGCCATTGTTTTGCATACGCTCAAAGGCGAACCCGAATTTGAGCGCGTGGGTTCCGCGTGTCCAGAATGCATCGTCATACCCCTGGTAGGAGTTGTAGTGGTAATCGAACTCTCCTACAGAACCCAGACCGCCGGGATATTGCACCAGCGAGGTTACGTTCACGACCGGAGCAGCGCGACCCGGGACGGCACCAAGGGAAGTGTCTGCTGCCAATGGATTCAGCGCGCTCAAGGTCAAGGGCGCTTTCGAGACGACGCGATTGAAGCCGAATCGCGCCGAATTGAGAAAGACTGAACTAAACACATGAGTATCTTCAATCGTGGCAAGTTGACGTTTTGAAAGTGTGCCGATCAGCTTGCTGCCCAGAGTGTCGGGTCCCGTAGTTTTCCCATTGTCGAAGAGATAGGTCCCATAGAGAGTGTTTGCGTTGCTGAGCTTATGGTCAGCGCGGATGGTAAAGAAGTCCTCGCTCGTTACCTGCGCGCCAACGAATGAGTACGTACCGGTATTTCCCGTGGAATCGAGTGGGCCAGTGGGAAGAGGATAGAGAGCAAGGAACTTCGCTACGCTTGGGGCGACGGCTACCGTGACCGGCCCCGTTGAGCACTTAGAACAAAGGATGCCCTGACGCGCGGCCGGCGAAGGTACGTTGCTGGGACCAAACGTCACGCCGAGATTTTGTCGCACTCCCTCGTAGTTGCCGAAGATGAAAGTGTGGTCTTTCCATATCGGACCACCCGCGGATCCGCCAAATTGGTTCCGCTTGAATGCGGGGATCTTGGCCCCATCGAAGTAATTGCGCGCGTCTAGTGCGCTATTGCGGATGAATTCGAATGCGGTGCCATGAAAGTTATTGCTGCCAGACCGGGTGATTGCATTCAGGACACCACCTGCGGTCTTACCGTACGACGCGTCCGCATTGCCGGTCACTACCGAGAATTCCTGGATTGAATCTACTCCCAAGTCAACGCCGAGAATGCTCCCTGGCGCTCCGTTGGCATAGTCGTTGATGCTGATTCCATCGAGACGATAGTTATTCTGTTCCGGGCGGTTACCAGCGATCGACAGTTGATTCCCGAGGCCGCGGTTGTCACGAGTGTTGTTGATACCGATTGTCGCCTGGGTCCGCACAGTCGCGACACCAGGCTGCAAGACCGCCAGAGAGGTCCAGTCACGTCCGTTCAAAGGAAGCTCGACGATCTTCTTTGAATCGACAACTTCGCTCACGCTCGACGTGGTAGCGTCAACGGTCGGAGCGCTTGCAGCTACATCGACAACCTCAGCAGATTGTCCTATTTTCAATGTGAGATTGACAGACTGTCTTGCACCAACGGTCAACGTGATGTTTGAAGCAACTTCGGTGTTGAAGCCCTGTCCCTTGGCGGTTACTTCGTACTTTCCTGCCGGCAGGTCAGGGGCCTGGTAAAAGCCATCTTTATTGGTCGTCAGCTGGCGACTCGAATTTGTCTCCGTGCTCCGGACGCTGATCAGGGCGCCAGACACCACTGCCCCTGTGGAATCGGTGATCGTGCCGGCGATTGTTCCTCCCTCTACCTGTGCGTGTAGCGTTCGCGGCGCTCCTGCGACCAACAGTGACACAAGAACTACTACTACATAGAGGCTGCACATACGCCTTCGTCTTGTCTTCGAGATGGTCACTTTCATGTCGCCTCCTGAGGTGCCGTTCGTTCCTTCCCATCCAATGTAGGGTTAACTTGCGGAATTTTGCAGCTTAGGCCTACTGTCTGAAGGAAGTGAGCCAACCGTAACGGTTCCTGCATGAACAGGCGATTACTACGCTAACCCGGTAAATTCATTTAGCGTTCATCTTCGATTTGCGTTCAAATATCTCAAGGCGGCTGTTCAACCTGCAACACAATCGGCAGCACGCAGACGAATGTACTTCCCTCTCGATTTGATTGTTCGAGCCAGAGAGAGCCTCCATGAGCTTCGGCGATCGTGCGGGCGATCGGCAGGCCCAAGCCGGCACCACTCGTCGTATCCGATCTGTTCTCCTCTTGCGAATGGCCCGGACTCACGCGATAAAACCTCTGAAATATCAGACCGTGATGTTCCGCCTCGATCCCCTTACCGGTGTCTCTGATTGATACCCGATATTCACCTTCGTACTTTTCAAGACTCACGAAAACTTCGCCCTCTCCGCGGGTATGTTTTACCGCATTCGTCAGCAGATTGATGAAAATGCGCCGCAATAGGTCCTCGTCTCCTTGAGCAGGCGCTTCCTCGAGCGATTCAATATGAATACGTATCCCCTTTGCGGTCGCGAGCCAACCAACACTTCGCACGGTATCCAGCAACAGCTCATCCAAATGAAATGCCGTACGTTGCAGGACAAGGCCGCCCGAGTCTGCCCTCGCCAAACAAAACATGTCCTCTACAACCCTGCTCAATCGGCGCCCTTCTTCCTGAATCACTCCCAGGGAGTGGCGATAATCCTCATCCTCTTTTGGTTTGTCCAGTTGCAATGTAATCGCAGCCGTACTGCAGATTATCGATAGCGGCGTTCTCAGTTCATGGGAGGCGTCTGCCATGAAATGTCTCTGAAGGTGAAATGAAGTACTTAACCGGGAGAGCAGGTCGTTGAAGGTGTTGGCCAAACGGCCTAGCTCGTCCGGCGAGTGGGAGACCGGGAATCGCTGATCAATATTTTCGGCACTGATGCGCAAAGCGTGTTCCGACATCGCCAACACAGGTGCAAAACTTTTTCTGACGAGGAACCAGCCGGCCAACCCAGCGAGCAGTAAACCGATTGGCACTCCCACCAAAAGTATTCTGCGTCCGGTTTTCAATTGGACTAGAAGCGAGTCAAGAGACCGGCTTGCGACAACGATATACGTCCGGCCCACGGGTTGAAGAGTGATGTGAACCACGGCTACACGACGGAGTTCTCCGGGTTTGTCATTAACCTTCACTGTGTAGAGATGAACTTCACCATCAGGTATCGATGCGACACTTGGAACTGCAAACTCTTCACTGATGCCAACCGGCTTTTCTGCGAGAAGGTTGCCATAGGAGTCATAGATAGAGAGCGTGTATCCCGAAAAACTCAATATTCTTACGGCGTCTCGAGCGGCGAGCTCATCCAGCCCACTTTCGCTGAGCCCATGTTGAAGAATCGCCACTGTCGCATCTTCTATCGAGGTGAGGACGGCGTCTGATCTACCGTAGAAATTTCTACTGAGGAGTGTGTAAATTACATAGCTCAGCACAGCCATGAACAAAGCGAGAACAGCTACGTGCCAAAGTGTGAGGCGTAACAGTGTGGAGGATGTTTTTTGCTCTTTAGCTCTCTGAAATAAGCGCATAGCCTTCCCCGCGACGGGTACGCAATAGCTTATTGTCATATCCCGAATCGATTTTTCGCCTGAGTCGAAGGATATAGACATCAATCACATTGGAGAACGCATCGAAATTTTCATCCCACGCGTGTTCCGAGAGCTCTTCGCGAGATACAAGCTTTCCGCTCTTTCGTCCGAGATATTCAAGAATCGCGTACTCTTTTGCTGTCAGGCTGATTTTCTGTTCGCAGCGTGTGACCGAACGTGCCCCTGTGTCAATACGCAGATCCCCGACCTGAATGCATTCTGTATACGTTGTGGAGCCGCGACGCAGCAGTGCCCGAATCCGGGCAAGAAGTTCGGAATACTCATACGGTTTCGTCAGGTAGTCATCTGCGCCAGTATCGAGACCTTTTACTCGGTCTTGGACCGAATCGCGTGCTGTGAGAATAAGGATAGGAAGACTATGGCCGGTTGTCCGAACCTTCCTGCAGATACTGAACCCATCTTGCCCGGGCAGTACTAGATCAAGAATGATCAAGTCGTAGGTATTGACTGCCACCTTGTAGAGGGCATCTTCCGATTTGCTGGCAATATCGACAGAATAACCTTCATTGCGGAGTCCCTTAGCGAGCATCTGCGCAGCTTTCGGCTCATCTTCCACCAGCAAAATACGCATGAAGACCTCAGAGCCATGTGAGCCGGGGGAGAGTATTGGGCTGTGCTACCATTGGCGTTTCATCATTTTATCAGGCGCCCACAGTGCTCTTACGTAATCCCAAGATAACTGGCCGCAGACGAGCCTTTGCACTCATGGGGCTCCTTTTGACATGCCTGAGTTCGCTCGCTCCAGCCCTTGGTGCGGCCAGGCATGCCCCCCGGACAAGCGTCCGGTTAGCCGTGAGTTCGCGCCCGGGAAATATCGTCTATCTTCAGCTCGATCTGGCCAAGGCTCTGCACTATTTTGAAGATGAAGATCTGGATGTCCAATTCAAGTTTTATGAGGGCGGTCCAAATGCCGCGAAGGCGCTTGAGGAGGGTCAAGTACAGTTCTCTGGCAACTCCATTGATCACGCTGTATACACGCGCGACGCTCCAAGACCTCTAAAAATGGTTGCGGCCTTTACAGATTTACCAGCAGTCACGCTTACCGTGCGTCGGAGCCTCCGAGCCCAGATCCGCTCAGTCAAAGACCTTCGAGGAAGACGCATCGGCGTTGCTGCCCTCAATTCAGGGACGCATGTGATTCTAGCGTCGATCTTCAAGTCCGCTGGCGTCCCCTTGAATGCAGTCTCGATCATTCCGGTAGGTCATACCGATCAGATGATCGCTGCTATGAAGCGTGGAGACATCGATGCTGCCGTTAGCACTGATCCAGCAGCGCTGCGACTCCTGGTTGGCGGCGATGCGTCCTTACTTCTGGACCTTGTGACTTACGATGAAACACAGCGTATTTTTACTGGATCCTACGCATTTACGGGCCTTATGACACGGTCCGACGTTATCGCGCAACGTCCGGACGTAGTCCAGCGAATGGTCAACGCGGTCATAAGAACTAATCAATTCATTGCAACGCATAGTGCTTCAGACATTGCAGATGCATTGCCCATGTCTGCCGAACATGACCGGTATATATTTGTGAAAAGCATCGAGCACACTCGACCTTCATTTTCCGCGGATGGAATTGTCACTGCGGAAGGAGTAGCGAACAATATCAAATCGCAAAAGGCCCTCGGATTGATCGCGCCTGACCAGACGCTGGATCCTACCGACTTCTTTGATATGCGTTTCGCCATGCATACCAATCATCGATAGATCATAGCTCGTAGTGGAGCTGGTTACGAGTAGCATAATTTTGTCCTGGTTCTGAAGCGGACCCTCGACCAGCAGGAATTTGCTGCGAGGCGTAACGATTATGTTTGCGACGCCTGTCCCATCTTCCATCGAAATGAAGATGAACCATTTTGCAATGCCTAGACATTGTCGAGCAATGACGCACCAGCGGTTCGTCCACGACCGCGGACGTCTTTTGTACCGGAAAAGCAGATTTTGATTTCCCTTAAGCTTAGGGGGCGTGGGAACCCGTGACCGCAACCGAGATCGCTGCTTGGTGGACGTCCATGCCGATATATTTCTCTTGGCTCATAACGGCGCTCCTTTCGGTAAGTCGTGATGCGAATAACCACAACCTACCGCAAAGTGCGACGACTTTTATATTGCGTGCATTGGCCTGTTCACCAACTGATCTATTTGGGCGAACGCGGCCCCCATATTACTGAGCCGGCTCCAGCGAAGCAGGTTGCGCTGTGTGCCACAGCGTATCGGAGAGAGGTTGCGCCGGCGTAACGGTCGGGCTCTCACTCGCGACCGAGACCGCAAGCACACGAACCTTGTCGTTGTGAGGCAGGGTCAGCGTCCTGGCGTTCGAAGGCACGTCCATTGCGTAAGCAAACAAGTAGGAGTACCTGTAGGGCTCGTTCAGCCCATCGGCTGTGTGATAGTGCGAGGCATACCAGGCAACATCGGCGGGCTTCACGTAGCCCTCGCGTAGCCCGGCGTAGTCGTCCGGATAGCGAGGAGAAGGCACAGCCATCTCACGCGCCTTGAAATCGCCCGGCCACTCCGGGTGATGGGCCGAGATTGCCCAATCGCGATGATCCCCAGTCTTCCAGACGCGGGTATCCCACTGGCCAATAAACCCGCCCCAGTCCTGGACATTGACCTTCGTCGCACTGCTGCCTATGCGGAATTCCACCTCTTGGTCGCCTCCCTCGGACGCAGCCAGAAGATAGACGCGGTTGAATTTACCCTCAGGCAACTGGATCGTTTGTCCCCTGGCAACCACCGCATTCGGAGTTCCCGTGGCCGCAGGTGCCAGCTTGAAGTCGACGCCACCGAACAAGATCTGTGCCAGCAACATCTCCGCAGGAAACGCATCTCCCTTTCCGTCCATCCCGTCGCCACCCGTCCTGGTGTCGTCATTGCTTGCCGTCGCCAGGTCATACTTCAGGTCGACGCTCTGCGAAGTAACCGGAGCGACGGTCGTCCTGGCCGTGCCCAACTTCAGCGCAAACGTCCTTGGCTGGTAGCCCACAAACGAGGTTACCAGCGCGCCATCCACCAGCTTCGCCTCCCCCACCGGCTGCTCCTGCCCATTCACCTCACGCGCTGCACTCAGCGGATCAGCGAATGATATGCGCACGTCCTGTGCAGGCTTGCCATCCAACTCGACCAGCCGCACAATCGTCTCATCGCCCGCCTCGGCCTTCTTCAGTGCGAGTACGCGCACACGTGAGTTGCTCACATGCACCAGCGAAAAGCTCTTGCCCAGCGTGCCCGTGTGCTTGACCGTCGAGAACGCCCGCAGCGGATCATTCAGGCGGTACCCGTGCCAATCCGTCTGCGCCTCACGCCATCCCGCAGCATGGCCAATCAGCCCAAACGAAAACTCGTGGTGTCCCCAATCCTGATTCGCCTGGTCCGAGTACGGTCCCGGGCCTCCGTTGGCTGCAGGCTGCAGCCCCGGCGTGCGCAGCAGTGTTAGACGAATCGTGTTGTCGGCAGGCTTATCGGACGCATTTTTGGCCTCGGTCAGGATCGTCGCGCCGAAGCTGCCGCTCTTATCCGTAAGATCGATCCAGCGATGCGAGAAAGTCTCGAACTGACGATCCGTCGCATTCGGCCGTTCGATCGTGCCCACCTCTTCGTTATAGGTCGCATTCGGGTTCGAAGCCGTCAACGGAAACGCCACCTTCAGATTAACCGCCTTGCTGCGCCAGTCGATCTTGTTCGCGAACTCTACGCGATTGCCCGCATCGCCTGCAGACAGGCTGATGGTCTGTACGAACTTTGATCCCATCGCCTCGCGCGAGACCTCGATCGACACACGCACCGGCCCGTCTTCCTTGATGCGAATCTTCGCCGGTCCGCCAACATAGCCCACTGGAGCCGCCTGCTCCTGGTCGAAGTCCATGTTCCACGCGGGCCACTGCTTCGGCGTGTCGTTCGAGAAGGCCATGCGGATCGGAGCCGACAGCAACTCCTTCTTCAGATTTTTGTCGAACACACTCGACACGTCCCCATCCGCGTTCAACTGCACCTTATAGCGTGCGTTCTCAAGCGAGTTCCCCGTCACCTTCAGCACCGAACTGGTAGCGGGAGCCGAAGCCGCAACTACGTCGTACACGGCGAAGCCGACTGACGGAGCCTTGGCCAAAAACAGTACCTTGCCATCTTCCATCTGGGCCGGAATATCTTGGCCATTCGGACCCTTCACGCGCACCGCCTGTGGGGCCGCGCCTGCAAACGGTACGGTCGCTTCCACCAGATCTTCACGGTCGATGTTAAGCGAGTTGAAGACAACCAGCGGCGTCCCGCTGCCCTGGGTATTCATTCCCGAGGCGACTGCCTCGGTGGCGCTGGTCAGTATCCCCGCAAACTGGTTGGCAACGATTGTGTCGTCATTCCACGCGAATTCATACGCACGAGGCGTAGCCGTTCCCGCAGCCGTATCGTGGAAATGGCCACCCAGAGCAAGCGTCCACGCATCGTTCATGCGTTGCTGTGGATAAGACCGACCTCCCAGCCATGCTGCGGCGACGGAAGACTCCTCCGCCGCTTGCGCAAGCAGTTCGTTCTTCACCACCCAACGCTTGTGGTAGGCCTGCGAGGTTAACGATCCCGCCGAGTGATTGATCAGTTCGAGATCACCCTTGTACGACGGCATCTTCGCCGTCATTTCCGGCTTAATGTCGTTAAACAATTGGTCGGCCTCGGTCTCGATCACATGGACTGGACCTTCACCCACGCGCACGCTGTCTGTCGACGCCGGTACAGGCTTCAGGAAATTCGGCCGCGGCGGAGCAGGCAGAATCGTGTCGCTCCTGGTCGCGATCGCCTCCAGCATCTTTACGGAAAACTCCTGCGTCGCACCGCCAATGTCCCCGGTGCCCACATAATGGTAGTCGGCAAAGACTCCGGTAACCTTGCCGTTCAGATCGATCCGCTGTACCCAGTTCGGCTCGTTGTTCCGCGTCCGGTTTCGCGTGAGCAAGTTCTTCTGCTGCAGCGTCAATGTCGCCATCTCCTCCGGCGACACCACAGGCATCGGAATCGGCGGATTCTCCTTGCTCAAATCCGTATAGACATTGCTGTTGTAGCTGCTCGGATTCAGGGCGGCGATCACCTTGCTGCCATCCGGTCCGGTCCAAAGGCCCACGTTAAACGGGATCCCCTCAGGGGTCTGTTCGGGCGACCCAGGTCCGCCAATCTTCGGGGCTGGCTGCCATTCCGCATTTAGCTTCTGCGTCGAAAATCCCTTCACCCCCGCATGTGCCAGGATCGCGGGCAGCGAAGCGGGAAAGCCAAAGCAGTCCGGAATCATGTACTCGTTGCTCGCCTTGCCAAATTCCTTACGGTAATAATCATTGCCGTACAGAACCTGCCGAAAGATCGCCTCCGCACTCGGCAGATTGACGTCACCCTCTTCCACCGAAGACCCAGCCGGAAACCACCGCCCCGCCGCGACATACTTCGTCATTCGCGCATAATCGTCAGGAAAGTACTCCTTCATCAACCGATAGCGATTCGACCCCGTCCAATTGAAGACATAGTGCGGATACTTGTCGATGTAATCGAAATTCACTTTCAGCGTCTTCAACAAATACTCGCTGATCGTCTGGGGCATCTCCCAACGCCACTGCGTATCCAGGTGAGCATAAGGAACCACATACAAGGTCGGCACTTTGGTAATATCCGGAGCCTTATTGATCGGCCCGTTCTGCGCGGCAAGCGGAAGGCCTAAGGCCAGCGACGCTAGGCAGAAAACCTTCCTGCGGAGGCGATTGCCTCGCTTCAGGGAACGACGAAGTGCAAAATGCTCAAAATGCATGGGCGAAATAACTCCAATCTATCCAAACATGGTCGTACGGCCAGAGATCTATGCGAGGTTCATTTCTTTGAGAGCATCACCGGCGCTGCGCAGATTATCAAGCTTCATCTCAGAATACTTGCGGGAGAGGATAACTCCATCGGCTCCGCCGCGAAAGGCGGCCATGACCGCTCCCTTTGTACCTGCGGGTGTGCATTTGCTGTGGCCTGCAGCCGTGGGGATGTCGATGTCGATGCCGGGCCAAAGTTTGGTGGAGAGGCCTTTGAGCGCGTCACTGGCTCTCTTGGTCTCGCTGTAGACATAATCGGAGGAGAATCCGGTAACGGGAATTTCTTTTAGATTACGTTCGTGATCGTAGCTAAGCACGCGATAGTGGAAATCGAGCAGCTCCTGTTTGGGGACGTCGGCGAAGTAGGATGTGCCTACGCTCTCGATGTAGTCGGCCATGCGCTCTCCGGCGCAATTCTGGTAGATGACCACCTTCTGGAAGTCGGAGTAGGGCGCCATCTCGGCTAGATCCTGCTCGGCACGGTAAATGGGGTTGAAGGAATTATTGTGCCAGATGTGCCAGCCTACGCCGAGCGAAGACTTTACCGATTTGACCTTGTCGTAGATGGCCTTTTGCGTTTCGCGCAGGCTGGAGGTCCAGAGCGATTCCCACGCAAGGAGTTCTGGGTACTTCAGCATGAGCCGCCAGAGTTCGACGTAGTAACCGTCGACCGGTCGGGTACCTTTGCGGGCGGCGACAACAAATTTTTCGAGCTCAAGGAAGCCTGCTTTAGCGCGATCGGGATTGATGCCACGGGTGCGTGCTTTGGCATAACAGAATTCGCAGAAGCAAGTGGCTTCCGGATGAGAGTGACTGGCACCGAGCACATTTGAAAATGCGCCCTGCCGCTCCGATCCCCACATGATGCCGTCGATGTCGTAGGAGCGGGCCCAGTCCTCTGCGATGTCGAGCAGCCAGTTGTGGTAGTTGGGGTTGTTGAAACAGAGAGTGACAGCTTTTTTGCCAGAAAGCTCGACCTCCTGCATGCTGTCGACGCCAGGCAGGCCCCTACGGAAAACGTCCTCGTACCAGCAGATAGTCTTCATGCCGCGTTTTTTGGCAGCAGGAATCACTTGCTCAAGCACGTCGTAGTCGCCGAGATCGGGAGCTCGGAAATCTTTGAAGGTGGTGTTCTGATAGTACTTCGGATTGATCTTGGTGTAGGCGCCACCAAAGAAGGTGTCGGTGTCGTACTGTTGCTTTCCATGGTCGGGAAGGGGTTGGCCTGGCACCTGACGTCCTGCAATACCGCGGCCGTAGGTGAACGTGGCGACGAAGAGAGTGTTCACTCCAGCGCTCTCCTCGCAGTGATCCAGCACCTGTTCGACGCCTTCGTCGAGGAACGAGACGGCGCCGGTCTGAATGCCGATCATCTTTTTGGAGACTAGTTTGGTGGGTAGAGCATTGACTCCATTTGTGGTTGCTGCGATGGCTGCGCCTGCTGCGCTCTGAAGAAACGTTCTGCGATCCATGGTGTCTGGCCTTTCAAAGATAAGAATCAGTTAAGTTCGAGCAGCGTTGCCGGATTGCGTCGGCTCATTAGATCGAGTTCGTTTTGAGTAACGCCAGCCTTGAGCAGGCCTGCGTAGAAGAGCTTCAGGGCTTCGGTGTGCACCGGGTTGGTCACTTGTCCCATATCTGAACCCAGGATCGAGTGTTCTGCGCTAACGGCTTTGATGGCCTGCGCGTAGTCCGCAAAATCAAACTCCTTGTAGCCGCCGACCAAGCCGTTATAGACAAACTCGATGTAGGCGCCCATCGCCGCTGCTTCCTGCATCTGCGGAATACTCATGTGGATGGGTGCCATCATGGCATGGGTCACGACGACATGCTTTACGCCAACTTGCTTCGCGTAACGGATCATCATGAGGCATTCTTCCGGTGTATTGTGCCCGGTCTCCAGGACGAGGTTGTACTTTGCGATAACGTCAATGACTTTGAGCGTCTCCGGCAGAAGCTTGCCGTCGCGCGAGACGGCTGCACAGGGTCGATTCTCTTTTGCGGCGCGCACCTGTGCGCAGGAGTCGAAGGAAGTCATCCAGACAATGCGGCCGTAGTGGCCGGTGATCTTCGCCATGTTCTCGACCGCAGCTGGATTCATCCCTCCGACGGTGAGATTCAGGTCAATGCCACCAAAGACATCCATCCCTGGCACGGCCTTGCGAGCGAAGTAAGCGGCAGTGGCTGTCTCCACATAGTGATTCTTAATCACAATGGCACGCATGCCCTCTTTCTGAGCAAGACGAGCAAGGTCGACAGCATCCACAGAACGCGGGAGACTGTCAGGACCTACGTGAGCATGAAAGTCGATAGCGCCTGAAAGGGGACTCTGCTGCGCAACCAGACTCGCGCAGCAGAGAATTAAGGACGAGAGGAAGATTCGCTTTCGCATCTAGATGATCTTCGCCTCGCGCAACGCATTACCTACTGCCACAAGATTTGCCAGCTTCATCTCGGAGTATTTGCGCGAGATCACGAGCCCCTTTCCGCCGCCTTCAAAACATGCCTTGGTACAGGCCTTAATACCCGACGGAACGGTGTGGCTGTACTCTACCGGCATGTTGGCGATATCAACGTCGATGCCAGGCCAAATTTCCGTCTTCGTGCCTTCCACATCGGCAACGCACCGTTTTGTCTCGTTCAACACATAGCTTGAGTCCAGACCGACGTATGGGAGTTCTTCGTAGCTGCGGCCACGATACCCCATGATGCGGTACTCAAACTCGAGCGCCTCTTCGATTGGCATATCGCCGTACATTGTGCGGTGCGCGCTGGTGATGTAGTTCTGCATGCGCCATCCACCCAGGTTGTTGTAGACCGTCATCTTCAGAAAGTCGGAGTACTCACTGATCTTCTTTAAATCGGTCTGCGCGCGGAAGAATGCGCTGTAGCTGTGCGCATGCCACACATGCCATCCCACACCCGCGTTGGGCTTGATGCCCTTCACCAGGCCATACATATTCTTGTAAGTCTCATGCACACCATCGTTCCACATCGTCTCCCATGCCAGCACTTCGGGATACTGGAAGATCACGCGCCAAAACGTCACATAATGTCCGTCGGGAATCTTGTTGCCGCTGCGACAGAGATTCACCCACTTCTCCAACTCCTTGAAGCCATCAAAAGCGCGCTTCACATCGATGCCGCGGCGCTTCGCCTCGGCCTGGCAGAACTGGCAGAAGCACGTCACCTTCGCAGGATCATTGCCCTGCGGATTGTGGACCGACTCCACCATGTTGCCGAACGGGCCGTAGCGCTCCGAGCCCCACAGCACGCCGTCAATGTCATAGGAACGTGTAAAGTCTTCGGCCACACCCATGATGAAGTTGTGATGGTCCGGATTACGGAAGCATGCCGTACCCTGCGGCCGCCCATACAAATCGCGCTCAGCGATCAGGTCAAAGTTCGGAATCGTGCGATTCCACACGTCCTCACTCCATGTGTAGGTCTTCATGCCGCGCTTCTTCGCACGCGGAATCATGTCTTCAAGCACGTCGTACTTGCCGCCGTTGTCCGGAGCCTTCATCGGCTTCAGCTTCGTGTCCTTGTAGTACTGCGGATGCGGCGTCGCATAGTTGCCGCCAAAGAAGTGATCGTTTAGGTCCTGCGCGCCATGATCGGGAAACGGATGATCTGGAATCATGCGTCCTGCAATGCCATTGCCATAAGTCCACGATGCAACGAAAAGCGCATTCACACCGCCCTTCTCCTGCAGAATGTCCAGCACCTTCTCCGGCCCTTCGTCCTGAAAAGAAATGGCGCCAATCTGGATTCCGATGGTGGGATCGCTCTTTCTATCGGTAGAAACAGTGGAGCTCTGTGCGAGCAGCTCCCCTGCAAGGCCGGCCTTTGCAGCGGCCAGTGTTGCTCCGACACCCGTAACGAATTTGCGACGGTCAATCTCTGGCATACGGTCTGACATGCAATCTCCTTAGTTAGAAGTAGATCTTGACTGCGGCCTGCAGAATACGATTTGCAGTGAGGGTGGAGGTTACAGTGCCCTCAGCGGCTGAAGGAGTGGGCGCAATGGTTGCGTTCGGCGCCGAGAAGTTTGCATGATTTGCCAGATTGAACGACTCCAGACGCAGTTCCACGCTTCGAGTCTCCCCAAAGGGAAAGGTCTTCTTCACGGTCGCATCAAAGTTGACCAGGCCGTCCGAGTGCAGGATGTTGCGTCCCGAGTTGCCATAGGTGAAAGCAGCTGGTTGCGCAAACGCCGTAAAGTCGAACCAATGCGTCGGTGTAGGATTCGATATAGCGCCTCCCTTACCAATCCGGTTTGGCCACTGGCCGGATGTTCCATTGTTCGCGACGTCGCTGCTGAGGACCGGCGTGTAAGGAGGTCCGCTGCGGCCGATGAAGATGCCCGCAACTTCCCATCCTCCAACCAGTCCGTTTACGAAAGCGTTGGAGTTGCCGAGCATGCGGTGTCCGTGGCCGAAGGGAAGGCTATACACCGAACTTATCGTAAAGACATGTTTGAGGTTGTAGTCGCACTCCGCATAGGCGCGGGGAAGCAGGCTAAGAGCGATTGGTGCGCCCTGGTTGCTGCCATTGTCCAGGCACTTGCTATAACCGTATGAGGCCAGTAATTGCATCCCGTTGCTGTAGCGTTTCTCCACCTTCAACTGCAGCGCGTTGTAGTTGGCCGTGCCGTTGGTGAGGCCGAGTGAAAACTGCCCCCACTGCGGAAAGGCGCGGCGAGTCTGAATGGCGCCCGCCGCGGGAACGGGAACGTTATCCGGGACAGAGATGAGTTGCCCGTGGACGGTCCTGTTGCCGACGTACGCGATATCCACGGAGAGATTTCTCTGCACTTCAGCTTGCAACGCCACACTGAACTGATGCATGTAGGTATGCTGCAGCGTCGGTGGTGCAGAGAACACGTTTGGTGCCGTGCAGGTTGCATAAGCAACGGTCGTGCCGGGGCAAGGCAGCCCACTGGTATTCGCAGCCAGCAGGGATTGCCCGTTGAACGGATTCGCCCAATTGAAGCTGGGTGTCCCGGTCGCGTTGTTGATCGTCTGGGTAATCTCAAATGGTGGCACCTTCACCCACTGCAATGCGAGATTCGTGTCCAGGTAGATCGGGAAAAGTCCGTAGGCGGCGCGAGCTACGAATTTGTTGCTTCCGCTGATGTTGTAAGCGAGGCCGAAGCGCGGTGCGAACTGTCCGGGGCCGGTCTTGCGGATCGACTGCGGAAGGCCAAGGCTATCGGTACCTTCGATGCGGTCGCTGAAGAGCGGCAACAGCAACGGAATCTCAGGCTGAGCATTTGGATCAAGCAGTTGGCCATTGTGCATCGGAACGATGATCTTGCCATTGCTGGAGTCGAATGCCGATGTTTGACCGTTGATGCCATTGAAAAACGGATTGTGCTCGTAGCGCAGGCCGACATTGAGAGTGAGGTCAGGGGTCGCACGCCATGTGTCCTGCACGAAGCCTACCCACTGATACGCCGTGTTGCCGTAAAGGGCCAGCGGATAGGCACGAAATACCGAGGCCGGATACCCAAGCAAATAATCAGAGAAACCATCGCCGGAGTACTTCGTCGTGAAGGCGAACTGGCCCTCCTGTGACTGACCGTTGTAGAAGGCATGGCGCTGATAGTAGAGCTGTCCGCCGAATTGAAGCTGGTGTTTGCCTTCGGTGTAACTCATGTTGTCGCCATACTGCCAGGTGCGAATTCGGTTGGACTTTGGAAAGCTACCGCTGCCCGAACCGTTAAAGGAGGAGTAACCGGAGATCGTGATGTAAGGAAAACTGGGATTGATCTGCGTCTGCTCATACCCCGTGATGCAGCCCCCGCCAGATAGTTGGTACCGGCAAGAATCGCGCCAAAGAGGAAGATATCCTTGTAGAGGCCGAAGGTGGCTTGATTGAGCAGCTTCGCACCGAAGGTGTGGGCTTCCGTTACGGCTATGTTCTGCGCACGACTGTTCAACGCCTGCTGTCCAAGCGCTGGGAATTGGTTAGGATCGCTCTCCTGGTTATCGCTGATCGAGTAGCGAGCCATCAGATGGTCATTTTGGGTGACCGTCGCATCGACCTTGACGTCCCCTTTGTTAATAATGAGCGATTGCGGCGCAGTAAAATTAGCCTGCGCTTTGGTCGGCATGAAAGGCAGGAAGTAGGCTGCCTGAGGAGAGATCGGCACCTGATCCCCCGGGAAACGCTTGCCTGTTAGCGGATTGATCGGCTTGAAGGTAGAGCTGCTGTAGTCGCCCTTGCGCTGCGCGTCGGTGGGAACCGTATTGTTGAAGACGATGCCTTGGCTCTGCCGCGTCTGCTCGTAGTCGGTGAAAAAAAACAATTTGTCCCTTACGATCGGGCCGCCCAGCGTACCGCCAAACTGATTGCGCTTCAGAATGTTCTTCGACGTGCGGGCGAAGTAGTTATGCGCATCCGCAGCATCGTTACGGAGGAACTCGAAGACCTCACCGTGGAACTTATTGGTTCCGCTTTTAATCGTCGCCGTCACCATATTCGGCGTGTGGCCGTAGATCGCAGGCATGTTTGCACCCAGCACCTTGAACTCAGTGAGTGCGTCTACGTTTGGCTGGACGTTCGTTCCACCCTGCTCGTACTCGGTCACGTCTACGCCGTCCAGCATCCAGCCGTTATAGATGAAGCCTGTGCCATTGATCTGCACGTTGACCGCAGAGGAGCGGATCGAGCTTCCACCGGTACGGGTTCCTTCGCCACCGGGCGTGTAGGTTGCGCCCGGAACAAGTGCAACCAGTTGCCAAAATTGCCTGCCATTAAGAGCGAGGCTCTCAATCGAGCGATTCTCTACGACCTGACCGATTGAGGTGTCCTGTGTGTTGATCAGCGGCACAGTATCGGTCACGACAACCTGTTCGGTCACAGCGCCAATCGAAAGGCTGACGTTAAGCGCCGCCGTCTCCGCAGTCTGCAGTGTGAGCACCGGGACAACCGCTACTTTGAAACCAGGGGCCTCAGCTGTCACCTTATAGTCGCCGACGGGAAGATTCAGGATGGTGTACGCGCCATCACCGCTTGAAACCGCGCTGTAAATTACGTGGGTAGCGATCTGAACGGCTGTGACCTTCGCGTTGGGAATAACCGCGCCTTCCGAATCACGAACCAGGCCCGATAGCGTTGCGTTCGCCGACTGCGCCAGCATGGGCGCTGCCGAACCAAGAATCAGCGCGAGAACTAAAGCTATTTTTTTTATCTGAGTGGCCATCGTCTTCTCCTGCCGGGAATCGCCCGGAGTTTCTGCTGAGTGCTGTTCCTGTCCTGCTGGGTACTGTGTTGCTTTTTTTCTGTCTTCCTTATTCCGTTAATTACGAAGCGCTCACCGGTTCCCGGCTTCCCACTTCAACCTGCGCAAACTCTTCCAGAACGCGAATCGCGCCACAGATATCATCCTCTCCATAGCCCTTTGCGATCGCTTCTTGAAACAACTGCCTTGACAGCGATGTCAACGGAAGCGGTACATGTAGCTGGTCCGCGGATTCCAGCATCAGCGACATATCCTTCTCCAACCACTTGACCGAGAAATGCGTCTCAAAGTTCCGTGCGAACACCAATGGAGCCTTCGCAGCCACCAGACCAGACCTGGCAGCGCTGTTGTTCAAAACTTCGAGGAGAAGCGCAGGCGGTACGCCCGCCTTGGTGGCGAGCACGAAGGACTCGTTGAATGCATGCAGCAGGTTGCCGATTATGAGGTTCTGCGACAGCTTGGCGTGCAAGCCCATGCCGGAGCCGCCGCAGAAATAGAGCATCTTTCCCATCGGCTCAA
>JAOAPF010000483.1 GCA_025462755.1 Edaphobacter sp. | reverse complement strand
AGGCGAAGAGGTGCGGCCAGCGATGTGGTCGCGGAGGCGTGGCCATTCCAGGGCCATTGCGCTTGATTCGGGCAGCGGCGAAGGGATGACCGGCAGTAGCTCTGGTTTATTCACTTTATTTATCGTACCCTCGCAGGGAACTGCCAGTGGAACTGGTGCGTAGCAGATAGAGCGCAGGGCCGGCGCCTTAGGTTATCTGGAGGTGTGAGATGGTCTGTCAGGCATGTGGAACTCCAATCGCGCAAGGTGTTCATTTTTGTTCGAAGTGCGGGGCACAAGTCGGGACGCCTCAGCCGATGTATGCGCAGCCGCCCATGCCGATGTACCTGCCGCGCGTACATCGACACCTGCAGACCCTGGGCATCCTGTGGTGTGTGTTGGGGGTATACCGGGTCGTCTCCGGCCTAATGGCCATGATCTTCTTTCGGGCTCTTACAACGCACAATTTCAGCAATGATGCCTGGATGTTCGGCGGACGCTTCCATGGCGCTATCCCTCCGATGTGGATGGCTGGATTCTGGCCGTTCATTGCTGTTGGGACAATCTTTACGGCTGCGCTTGCGCTAGTGGCGGGTTATGGCCTATTGAATCGAGCACCGTGGGGCAGAACCGTAGCGATCATTGCGGCGATTTTTGCTCTCATCAAGTTTCCGATTGGCACAGCGCTTGGCATCTTTACGCTTTGGGTGCTGGCACCGGGAGCTTCAGGCCTCGAGTACGACGCGATTGCAGACCGAAGCTGAGTCCGCGCCATTCGGCTCAGGCACCGGCTATGTTCCTGACGATGAGAGGTTCGCGCGATGACGGTACTTCCGCTGATTTTCGCGATCCTGGCGCTTTCACCAAATGCCTCTTATTCTTCGCCGGCCGGTGGCGAAGATCCATCGTCTACCGGCGTTTGGAAGGGCAATTCCGTTTGCCAGATTAAGGATTCACATGCCGAGATGAGGCCTCTGTGTATTACGTGTCAAAGGGTTCAGAGCCCAATAGTTTCCAAATAGAAGATGAACAAAATGGTCCACGGTACGGAGGTGACGATGGGCACGGTGAGCTGCAAAGCTGATGGCAACACGCCTCGTACACCTGTCGTCTAAACGACCTTCCAACATGGACGTGGCGCCTCGGTAAGGGTGCCCTCGATGGAGACATGCAGCATCGAGGGCAACTCTACCGTACGATTCACCTGATCAGGGCAGAATGAGCTTCAATCGATCAGTAGGGGTTCTGCCGATAATGAGGGGTTTCCTCTCGTTCGCGTTTTTTTACGCCGTTGTGTTTTCGAATCTTATCCGCTGCTACTCCGCCGCCGGCTCCTACTGCACCTCCGATGAGTGCACCCTTACCGCCGCCCATAAGACCGCCTACGACGGCTCCGCCTGCTGCTGAACCGCCAACGACCTTCGCTGTATTGTGATGGCGTTTATCATGAGCATCTTGCTCCCTTTGAGCCTCCCGATGCTGCGCCGGGGTCTGCGCCAGCGCGATGATCGGCTGCGAGAGAATAGCTGCGAAAATTGTATGCACTGCAACTGATTTGAGTTTCGTCATTTCACCTCCTGCGGGCCAAACTCAATGCCTAAATGTGTGATGCGCACGAGTGAGACGGGGGGTGCCCCAGTGCGCGAGTTTCAGAGGTGGGTCGTAAACTAAAGATATGAGATTTCCTATGACGCGTTTGCGCCGTCTGCGCCGAACGGAGGCGATGCGGTCGCTGGTCCGAGAGACCCATCTGCATCCCGGAGCGCTGATTTATCCGCTCTTTATCTGTCCTGGAGAGAATGTACGGAAAGAGATTGGCTCTATGCCCGGAGTCTTCAATCTGTCGATCGACGAGACAGTGAAGGAGGCGCAGGCGTGCGCTGCGCTTGGCATTGGCGGCCTATTGTTGTTTGGGTTGCCGGCTGAGAAAGATGAGCAGGCCAGCGGTTCATGGGCCGAAGACGGTATTGTGCAGACTGCTCTGCGGGCCCTGAAAAAGAATCGTGCTTTGGATCGACTCGTGATGATTGCGGATGTTTGTCTGTGTGAGTACACCTCACACGGACACTGCGGAGTTGTTGCGCGGGACGGCGATCACTATGAAATTGAGAATGACTCCAGCATTGCGCTGATTGCGAAGACGGCCGCGTCCGTTGCCAAGGCTGGTGCAGATATCGTGGCACCTTCCGACATGATGGATGGTCGCGTCGAGGCGATTCGCGATGCTTTGGATGCTGGCGGGCATGAGCAGATTCCAGTGATGAGCTATGCCTCGAAGTTCGCTTCGGCGTTCTATGGGCCATTTCGCGAAGCGGCGGATTCCGCCCCGCAATTTGGCGACCGGCGCAGCTATCAGATGGATGGAGCCAACCTGCGCGAGGCGATGCGGGAGATCGACCAGGATATTGCCGAGGGGGCGGACATGCTGCTGATGAAGCCTGCAATGCCCTATCTGGACGTGATCCGCGCGGCGCGCGAGCGATATGACCTGCCCATGGGCGCGTACCAGGTATCGGGGGAGTACTCGATGCTGCATGCAGCGTTCGAGCGCGGCTGGTTGGAACCGGAGCGAGCGATGATGGAGTCGCTGCTCTCGATCCGGCGGGCTGGCGCGGATTTCATTGTGACCTACTTCGCGAAGGATGCCGCGAAGGTGCTGGGCTAAAAAGATCAAGGATGGACTGCCGCATGGCGAGAATCGCAATCGTTGGAGTCGGAACAATCGGAGGCGTGACGGCTGCTTTACTGCAGCAAGCCGGCGGTCACGAACTGCTTTTGTGCACTCGTCGTCCGATGTCCGGGCTAGCGGTAGAGACGCCGGATGGACTCGTGAAGTTGCGGGCAAGCTTCACGACCAATCCGACCGAGACGTTCAACGTGGACTGGGTGATTGTCGCCACGAAAGCTTATGATGTCGCCGGGACGGCGAAGTGGCTGGAGCAGCTTTGTTCGAACGGCGCGCCGGTGGCCGTGCTGCAAAACGGAGTGGAGCATCGAGAACGTTTCGCTCCATATGTCCCTATGGAGAAGATTCTGCCGGTGATGGTGGACTGCCCGGCCGAGCGTCAGGTCCCCGACCGGGTCAGACAGCGTGGAGTGATGCATTTGAAGGTGCCTGACAGCGCTTTGGGCCGCGACTTCGTGAAGCAGTTTACTGGGACGCCTGCGGACGCGACGACGGTGCCGGACTTTCTAAGTGTTGTCTGGCGAAAGCTTTGTTTCAACTCCGCAGGTGTTCTGTCCGCGCTGGTGTTGCAGCCCGCGGGCGTCGTGCGCGGAGAGGCGATGGGTGATGTGGCGCTGCAAATCATTCGCGAGTGTGCCGCAGTGGCGCGAGCCGAAGGAGCAAACCTGGAAGAGAATGTGGCCGACGTGGTGCTGGCAGCCCAACGCGCCGCTCCCGCCGACTCGGTCAACTCCATGCTCGCGGATCGACAGGCGGGTCGTTCGGTAGAGATTGACGCGCGAAACGGCGTCATCGTCCGGCTCGGCCGAAGACATGGAATCGCCACACCCGCCAATAGCATGGCTGTTGCGTTGATGGAAGCGATGGTCGCGAAGGTTTAGCGCTACTCAATGGAAGAGAGATCGCCTTGGCCGGGTTCAGGAGGCAGAGGTGTGATAACGACACCGGAGCCAAGCTCCTGCTCGACGAACTCGATATCGCTGGGTTCGACATAGCGGATGTTGTAGTTGGCGAGGTTGGCGGCGGCAAGGTAAAGGTTTGAACCGGGAACGGGAGTCCAGTATTTTTCATTCTCTTTGAAGATGTTGTTCGCGCGATCACGGGCGATCTGATCACGACGGAAGCGCTGGGCATTGATCAGGAAGATGCCTGCGAGCTTGCCATCCTGATCGGTGAACCAGTTCACCAGGCGGCCACGATAAAGCACATTGAGGGTTGAGAGAGCGTCGATCTCAACGACGGTTCTGGGGTCGTCGGAGGGCAGGGATAGCGTGGTGAAGAGAATCTGCCATTCGGAGACATTCTTCAGCAGAAAACGGTCGCAGAAGGCGCGGAGGAAGGAGCCGTCTGGATAATCCCCATACCGCCGGATGACGCGTCCGGTTACCCAGCCTTCGACGGCGCAAAGGAGCCATAGAATGGCGATAAAACGGCTTTGTTCTGCGGCGGCGCGGAGATACGCCGCGATGAGAGCGGATGAGTCGCGGGTGTTATCGGAGAGTAGTGACGAAAGAATTGAGCGGTAGGCCTCGCGCTTGCCTATCGAGTTGTGAAGCGCCGGGTAGCTGCCAAGCGGAGTATGGTCCAGGAGAATCCACGTGAGCAGGAAGGGGATGACAGTGACGAGAACCGAAAATACGATCTCTTCGGTGCGAGTACGCTGAAAGCGCTTGCTGGAGATGTAGAACGAGAAGGTAAGTCGGTAGATCGCACCCGGAGCCAGAAGATACGCCACCAGAAGAAATCCGGCAACGAGAGCGATCAAGGCGTGCTCGGCTCGCGCTGGATGAGATAGCGGTTGCCATTCTCATCGATGAAAATAGATTGCCCGGTCTTATCGAGATCGGCCTTGATCTGTTCGCTGACCTGGCGCAGCCGGGAGCGGAGGCCCGCCCTCAACTCGGCGCCGAAACCCTGGCCAGTCGCCGACGTGGTCGACTTTCGAAGTGTCCGAGTGAGTTCTGCTACGTCGCTAACCATCAGTTCTCCACATAATTTCGACAGATTTATTATGACGCAAATGTCAAGTCAAAACAGCGATTGTTGCGGCGAGGAATCGAAAAAGTAGCGGGAGAATCGAATAAGATGGTGTGTGTTGTTCCACCTTCATGGAGTGTTCTCTTGGCAGATACAATTTTTGATGTAGTAGTGCTCGGCGGTGGCCCGGCCGGCTATACCTGCGCGATCCGCGCCTCACAATTCGGCCTGAAGGCCGCTCTAATTGACGCAAACGACCGGCTGGGTGGAACCTGCCTGCTCTGGGGCTGCATTCCGACGAAAGCAATGCTGTTTTCGGCGGAGTTGTGGGACCACCTGAAGCACGCCGACCGATATGGCATTGACGGCGTGACGCCCACGCTGAACTGGAAGGGTCTTCTGGCCCGCAAGGACGATGTAATCGGGCGGCACGTCAAAGGCCTCGACTTCTTAATGAAGAAGAATAAAATCAATGCCATCAAGGGTTACGGTCGCTTGACCGGCCCGGCGAAAGACGGCGTACACACCATTGAGATAAAGCTCGCCGACGGCAAGACTGATACCGTGAAGGCGAAGAAGGTGGTGCTGGCAACGGGCTCCGATGCCCGCATGCTGCCGGGTTACACGCCGGACGATACGATTCTGACAAACTACGAGATCTTGAAGATCGACCAAGCACCGAAATCGCTGGTGGTGGTCGGTTCAGGAGCCGTCGGGGTGGAATTTGCTTCGATCTTCAAGAGCTTCGGCGCCGAGGTGACGATCCTCGAGATGCTGCCGCGGATGGTTCCCGTAGAGGATGAGGACGTCAGCAAGGAGCTGTTACGCCTCTTCAAGAAGCGCGGAATCGACGTAAATCTGTCGGTGAAAGACACCAAAATCGAGAAGAACAATGAGGGCGCTCTGGTCTCTTTCATCGATTCAAACGGCAAGGCCCAGACTAAGCAGGCTGAAAAAGTGTTGGTGGCCGTAGGCCGAGCGCCACGTACCTATGACATCGGTTTGGACAAAGTGAAGATCACTCCGGATCGGGGCTTCATCCTTACGAATGAATGGATGGAGACGACCGAGCCCGGCATTTATGCAATCGGCGACATTGTCGCTGGGCTGCCGCAGCTTGCGCATGTCGGCAGCATGGCTGGCCTCGTCGTTGCGGCTCGCATCGCCGGCAAGTATGCCAAGGCCGTGAACCGCACCCGCATTCCGGGCTGTACGTACTGCGATCCGCAGATTGCCAGCGTCGGCCTTACGGAAGCGCAGGCGAAAGAGAAGGGCTTCCAGGTCAAAATCGGCAAATTCCCCTTCGTCGGCAACTCGAAGGCAACAATCGTCGATGCACATGACGGCTTCGTCAAGGTCGTCGCGGACGCGAAGCACGGCGAAATCCTGGGCGTCCACATCATCGGGCCTTATGCGACGGAGATCATCGCAGAAGCAGTCACTGCGATCGAGCTAGAAGCGACCATCGAGGAGATGATGTTCACGATCCATGCGCACCCGACTGTGGCCGAAGCGCTACTCGATGGCTTCTCGAGCGTCGAAGGTATGGCGGTCAATGTCTAAGCAAGATTAGATACAGCCGGGTCCCGAGCCCGGCTGTATCTTTCCCACAAGCTGCAATGCATATCAATCTCCTCCATCTCGGTCGCATCCCTTATGCGGAAGCGATGACCATCCAGCAGCAGGTCGTCTCTGGGCGAAAGCAGGACCTTATCGGCGACACCCTCCTGCTACTGGAGCATCCGCCGGTGTTGACGCTCGGCCGCAACGCCCATCGCTCCAATATCCTGGCCAGCGATGGCCTTCTCGCAAAACGCGGAGTGGAGCTGCACGAGGTCAATCGCGGCGGAGACGTGACCTACCACGGCCCAGGTCAGCTTATTGGATATCCCATCCTCGACCTGCGCGGCGATCTTCCCGGAAAAAAAGGCCCGTACCTCGGCCCCGTAGATTACGTCCGCCTGCTCGAAGAGGCTCTAATCCGCACCTGTGGCGACTTCGGCGTGATGACCCAGCGCATCTGTAAACTCGCAGGCGTTTGGACCATAGCCGGAGGTAGCATCCGGGAAAAGAAGATCGCCGCCATCGGGGTTCACGTATCGCAGGGCGTCACCTCCCACGGGTTCGCGCTCAACGTTACGACCGACCTTCGCGACTTTGAATGGATCGTTCCCTGTGGCATCAGCGATCGTCAGGTCACCAGCCTGGAACTCGAAGCCTACGCTGACCGTCAGCCAACGATGGAGCAGGCCCTTCACTCCACCGCCCGCAACTTTGGGCGCATTTTCGAGCGCCAGATGCTATGGTGCGAATCGCTCGATCAGCTGCTCCTGCCCGCTCGCGTCTAACCACCCGTAGGAGGCAAGCCGTTCGCTTACCGCACCATCCGGGTCAGCAATCGCACGATCGCCGTATAATCCCAAAAGGTACGCTTCAAGATGCATCCAGCTGAAATCCGCTGCTTTTTTGCCGCCCGTATCTGTAGTTTGAGGGAGATAAAGTTCATGCCGACCGACGTAGTCATGCCCCAGATGGGCGAATCCATCACCGAAGGCACAATCACAAAATGGCTTAAAAAGCCGGGCGATACGATCCTACGCGACGAGCCGCTCTTCGAGATCTCCACCGATAAGGTGGACGCAGAGATTCCTTCGCCCTCCGCTGGCACGTTGAAAGAGATCAAAATCGCCGAAGGCGCGACTGTCCAGATCAACACAGTCGTCGCGACCATCGACGAGGCCGGTTCCGGATCCGCAGCAGCACCTGCTTCGTCCTCCGCGAAGGCTGAGACTGCGGCAACTCCCGCCGCCGATAGCGCCACACCCGCCGCCGTCGACACACCCGCCGCCACCCAGGATAACCCTCCCACAATGGGTGGCCCCGGCACAGAAGTTCTCATGCCGCAGATGGGTGAGTCCATCACCGAAGGCACCATCACCAAGTGGCTCAAGAAGGTTGGCGACACGGTTCAACGCGACGAGCCGATTTTTGAAATCTCCACCGATAAGGTCGACGCCGAGATTCCCTCCCCCGTCGCTGGCGTTCTCTCCGAGATCAAGGTTCCCGAAGGTTCGACAGTCACCATCAATACCGTCGTAGCGGTCATCGGTGGCACCGCCGGAAAAGCCGCAGCACCTGCCGCAGCCCCCGCTGTGGCTGCCACACCCGCCGCCGCGGCGCCTCTGTCCGCAGCAGCCGAGAGCGAGCACGTCCGCTCCTCGCCGCTCGTTCGCAAGATTGCGAAGGAAAACAACGTAGACCTGACTAAGGTTCCAGGTACCGGAGCATCCGGTCGCATCACCAAGACTGATATTGTCAGCCACCTGGAGCAAGGCCAGAAGCCGGTCGCCGCTGCACCTGCTCCGCCAGCCTCCGCTCCCGCACCTGTCGCCGCTAAGCCTGCTGCACCACAGCCGCAGCCAGGCGAACTCGTCCCGATGTCGAAGATGCGCTCCATCATTGCGCAACGCATGGTCGAATCGAAGCGCACCAGTCCGCATGTCCACACAGTCTTCAAAGTAGATATGACGCGCATCGTCAAAATCCGCGAAAAAGAGAAGGCGAAGTACGAGCAGCGCAACGGCGTGAAGCTGACATACATGCCCTTCATCACGCGCGCTGCCATCGTTGCCCTGCGTAAGCACCCCATCGTCAATGGATCGATCGAGGGCGAGGCGGTTCGTTACAACAAGAACATCAACATCGGCATCGCCGTCGCGCTCGACTGGGGCCTCATCGTGCCCGTCGTCAAACAGGCGGAAGAGAAGAATTTCCTCGGCATCGCTCGCGCCATTGTCGATGTGGCCGAACGCGCCCGCGGCAAGAAGCTGGCGCCTGATGAGATCTCCGGTGGCACCTTCACGCTGACCAACTCCGGTATCTTCGGCGAGCAGTTTGGAACCCCGATCATCAATCAGCCGCAAAGCGCAATCCTCGGCATCGGGGGCCTGAACAAGGAAGCCGAGGTCCTCACCGACAAGGACGGCAACGACTCCATCGCCATCCGTTCCATCCAGCGCTTCACTCTCGGCTTCGATCATCGCATCGTCGACGGAGCCGACGCCGGCAAATTTATGTCCGACTTCAAGGCCTACCTCGAAAACTGGTCCGAAGATATCGGATAGGTTCGGCGTCCTTAAATTTAGGAAAAAAGCGCCAGACAAGTTGAGTCTTGGGCATTTGTTTTCTGTAAACAATGCTCTTTTCTAGAGCAACGCCTTGGCCCGCAGCACCAGATTCACGGCCTCGTCCGGTGTTGCGCCGACCGCAGAAAGATGCCCCATCTTTCTGCCCTTTCGCGGTTTATGCTTCTCATATAAATGCAATCTAACTCCAGGTACCGCTAGCGCCTTGTCAAACCGCGGCTCCCTCGCCGAGCCATCTGGATCAAGCCACAGGTCGCCCAGGAGATTCGCAATAGCAGCTGCTTGAACGACCTCTACATCACCCAGAGGCAGATCGCAGACCGCTCGCACCAGCTGTTCAAACTGCCCCGTTACGCAGGCGCGCACACTTGCGTGATAGCTATTATGCGGTCGCGGAGCGAGTTCATTAACGAGCAACCTTCCATCCGTCGTGCAGAACATCTCGACCGCTAGCACACCCTCCAGTTGAAAGGTATCGGCAATCGCCTCCGCGATCCCCCTCGCCTCAATCTCCATCGCCTTCGTGATCGGCGCCGGAATCACGCTCCACGCTAATATCTGGTTCTCGTGATCATTCCACGCCGGCGGATAGACCTTCACCTCGCCGTTGGGAGCACGCGCCACCAACACGGAAATCTCGCGTTCTAACTCGACAGCCTTCTCTGCCACACCCGCTCGCTCTCCCAGCGCCTCCCACGCTCCCCTGATCTCATCCTCAACAACACCACCCGGAACAAACCCGACCTTTCCCTGCCCTCGCCCGTCATAACCGCCAGTCGCGCTCTTGCAAAAACACTTTCCGCCCAACTCAGTGACGGCCTCACGCAACTGATCAAGCGAACGCACAGCCCGATACTCTCCAATCGGAAACCCATTTCGCCGCAGCCAATCTTTCTGCTCAATCCTGTCCTGAATCACCGCCAGCATCGCTCCGCCCGGGCGCACCGGCGCATAGCTCGCAGCTGCCTCCATGCTCGCGGGAGAGATCTGCTCAATCTCAAGCGTCACGACGTCGCATCCACGCGCGAGATTCGCCGCCTCCCGCGAATCGTCCCATCCAGCCTCGATGCACCCATCTACAACAAATCGTGCCGGACAAGCTGGATCGGGGTCGAGCACAAGAATGCGATATCCCATGCCACGAGCCGCCATCGCCGTCATGCGGCCCAGCTGACCTCCCCCAAAGATCCCAATTGTCGCACCCGGCAGAATCGGCTTCGCGATCGAAGAACCAGAGCTCACGCGCCAACCTCATCTTCGCCCACCACCTGCGCAAGAACCTCGTCTCGCCGTGCCGCACGCCAGGCGAGTAGTCTCTTCTGCAACGCAGCATCTGTAGTCGCCAGAATCGCAACCGCCAGCAATCCCGCGTTCATCGCGCCAGATGCGCCAATCGCCAGTGTTCCAACCGGAACCCCCTTCGGCATCTGCACGATACTCAGCAACGAGTCCAATCCTTGCAGCGCCGTCGCCGGTATCGGCACACCGAGCACCGGCACCACCGTCTTGGCCGCAATCATTCCCGGCAGGTGCGCCGCGCCACCTGCTCCCGCAATAATCACCCGCAGGCCGCGCTCGACAGCGGTGTCCGCATACTCAAACAGCAGATCAGGCGTGCGGTGCGCCGAGACCACCCGCACCTCATGCGCAACGCCGAACTCCTTCAGCACCTCAACGGTACCGCGCATCACCGCATAATCATTGCGGCTCCCCATCACAACCCCAACCAAAATATTGCCCTGCGGCTCGGCGTCCATGGCCCGATTATACGGTCTGCTCCATGGACGCCGCGCCATCGGCTCCCTAGTGCTTCGCCCACAAACTCGCATTCAGGCACATCACCACCCCGTCGATCAACGTGCTCAACCCCTCGGTAAATTTATCCGCATCCGCAATGTGCTTCAAAGTCACGGCGTCCGCAATGTTGATCGCCGCCCCGACAATCTCAACCGCAGCGTTTTTCTTCTGCTCGCCGGTTTTTGCGCCGAACAGGGCCTCCGTTCCCTGAACCACCCCAGGAATTAACGCAATCGCCCGCAAAAACAGCTTCAAAAAATTCATCTCCATCTCCTCTCGATTTGTCCTGCCTATCGGCGGAAATAATCAATCCCCACATGCAAGGCGGTCAGCAACCCGCCCACCGCGCCCACTAGCCCCTTGATACGTTGCACACTCCGTTCATGCCGTTCTACGCGCTCCTCAAGCTGGATCAATCGCCCCGGCTGTCCAATCCCCATCAATTGGCTCATCTGGTTCTTCAACACACTCAGGTCTGCCAAGACCTGTCCTTCAAACTCGGTCATCTCTTCTTCCCTTCTTTCGTCCCCACTAACTCACCGGCAAGTCTGTAAATACCGCACTCGAAAATCGCGAATACACGGGCGGCGTCGATCCGTCATACATCCGCACATAGTAGTGCTCCACCTGTCCCTCGCGCGGAATCGAGAAGCTGCGTACCGGGCTCCGCAACACCAGATCCTGATCCACTCCCGGTCCGAAGTCCCCATCGCGCCGCCTGACCTCAAATCCTCCGCCTCCAGGCGGAGCCATTCCGGCATCCACCTGCAGTGCAGTTCCCGTCGCGCTCACCACCTGCAACTGCTGCAGGTTCGCAAGCACATTGCTCCCGGCTGGTGTAGTAGAACTCAACGCCGTTTGCGGGAGCAGAGCATCCGCCGCAATCGCCTCAGACAAGGTCAGCCCCAATCCTTCAGCCCAGTCATTTGCAAACGCCATGCGATACGTCAGGACCTCCGGGCACCCCATCCCATCAACGATGTCGACGCGCCGCACCACCACCCTCATCGGTTGGCCGCCACTCGTCACAGCAAGCACATCCCCAGGCCAGATATCGACGGGGTTAACCGCCTGATATGTCCCCGAAGCTGCGGCCGCGCGGCTGGCCGAAAAACTCAACACCGCCACCGCAGCACTCTCGCAATCGATAGAACTTCGCGCCGCTGGCTTCAACACCTTACCCAGCCACTGCGCTGTACCCGGAACGCCACCCGCCGCCTCCGCCGCGACGCTCGCCGTGTCGTGCAGTCGTGCGATTGCCCTCTGCTGCCCCCGATAACTAACCGTAACCAGCTCGCCCGCAATTGGAACCCGGCCCGCCAAAAATGTAACCTTTCCAGTGGCAGATACCTGGCAGTCAACACCCTCTCCGGCGACACCGATCAGCCGAGTCATCTTCACTCCGCTCGGCAACGTGCCCGCGACCCACGCCGAACCTGTCTGTGTGACTCTGCAATACCCCATCGATCCAATCAACTGAACGCTGTTAACCGCCACAAAGCTGCAACTGGATGGCGAGCTGACCACGCTTCCGTCATAGAGCACCGTCGCCGGTGTATTCGAAGAAGCTCCCAGATCCTGTAGCTCAAACACAACGCTCATCGGTGCCGTTACCAACCCGCCGCCGAATGCTTTCACAACGCCATCCGCCATTGCGTAGTAGGTCTGCAGCACCCGCTGCATCTCCACGCAATGGAGTCGAATGCGAAGCGTGTAGTTATGTCCTTCCAGCATCGTGAAGACGGTTCCGACCTCAGCCCCATTCACGAAAGGCGTCACAACAGTGGCACCGCCGCTCTGCCGCACCTTGTAACCCACGAAGCAGTTTGCGCTCTGCGTCGCCCCCGCGTACAAACCACACACCACACCCGCGCTCGCTCCGCCCAGTTGCAGACTCCCCGCCTCGATCACCAACGCGCCGCCCAGTTCCACTGCATCGATCGCCGTCAACGTCGTCTGCCCATCAAACCCATTGCCGCCTGTCATCGTCAGCCCGGCCGCGCTCAGACCAAGGTGCGATCCGGGATCGGTGATCTGCCAGATCTGCTTATTGAGAACACTCTGGTTGAAACTATCCGTCAGGAACTGCGCAGAGTTCGCCATCTTCTTCGGACGAAACGGAGCCTGCGACAGCTGAAACGCCGTGGTCGTTCCATCTCCCGCAAAAGTCTCCGTGATATAGGCCGTAGGCTCCATCTCACCACTTACCGTGACATCATTGGCCAACTCCTTCACCGACGCGGTCTTCAACGCCGCCACCTGCAACGTTCCATCGCCATCGTTTAGCGTATGAGTCACGGTCCCCGCCGGCTGAAGGCTCACAGCCCCTCCCAGCACCCGATAGCTTGCATAGGTTGCGCTCGCGACGTCGCCCGCATTGGCCGACCAGCTCTGCGTCTGCGCCGGTTCAAACACCCCGACCGATAGCCCGTTCATCACGCCAGTCGTTGTAAACAGCCCAGCATCCACCCGATTGGTCAACGTCTTCAGTAGCTGACCTCCGCTCAGGGCCAGTCCCGCTCCACTGAGCGGGACCGCCTGCTTGTCCAGCAGCCACTCATCGCTGAGCGCGCTGAACGCATAGCGATACACCGGCCCCTTCAGCCCCATCCCCGCATATAACGCCTCTGGCTCCATAGCAATGTAGCCGGTAAACAAAACCGTCCCATTCGCCGCAGTAACTACGGCCCGCCCCCGGCGCTTAGGCACTCCCAGCCCTGCATCTCCAACATCCAGCAAGCCGCTGCACACCGAGGGAACATTCAACGAGCGGGCAATCTTCAACGGCCCGTCCGCACACAAAGCCGCGCTGTAATCCACCGCATCCGTGCCATCCAGATTGTCGATCGTCATCTTCACTGGGTCACCGCCGCCTGTGTCGGGCTCAACTCCGGCGCCGGCACGATAGGCCCTAAGCCCCTCATGCTACGAACCTCATCCACCGTCAACACCCCCGCCTGCAGCAGTGATGTCTGTATGTGAAGCTCCTGCATCTCGTCCCTGCTCTCCAGGTCGTTGAAGCAGAACTCAAACTCCCGCCATCCAAGCTTCTTCGCAAACAGATCGCGCGTAATATGTTCGGCAAGCAGCTTCGCCACAGGAACTACCGCACTCTGAAACGCCTCATCCGCTAACTCACCCGCGGTCGACTTGTTCACATCACTCGCTACGCCCAACAGCATCGGCGGCAGATCGAACGCATTCGCAATCATGCGGATCAACATCTCCTGCCATTGCAGCCGCAGGTCCGCATCCGTGCCGCCTGCAAATCGCAACACCTCCGGCTTCTGTTCACAGCTCAGTAGCGGTACACGCCCGGTGCCTTCAATCTCATCCTGCCACCAGCGAATCAGCCGGTCATGCTGCTCCGGCGTCGCCTCATTCAGCCAAGCCCATATCTCTAATTTCCTCAACCGCAAACGCTCCCTCTCCCTCGAAGGCCTCGATCGCGTCCTCGCCTCGCAGAACCTCACCATCGATCAGATTCTCCCCATCGACCTCACCGCAGCCCAGTCCCCCATCCCCACCCACACCAGCGACCCGATCGAAATCGTCCCCGTCGTCTCTCCCTCTGCCGCCATGGACGAGGCCCGCATCTCTCCATCGGCTATTATCGAAACCATCCAGGTCTCCGCCTCCCGCCTCAACAGCAATCACGCCAACCGCGTCCGCACCTCCACCCCCCACGCCCAGTGGCAGCGCTTCCTCGCCATCCGCGCCGACACCCAGCAGTCCGCCGCCATGGACCCGCTCGTCTCCCCCGGGGCAATCGCCGTCCTCGACCGCCACTACAACTCGCTCGCTCCCTACCGGGCCCATCAACCCACCCTCTATGCCGTTCGCTGCGGTGCCGCCCTCCTCCTCCGCTTCGTCGACTTCGACGAAGGCCGTCTCATCCTCCGCCCCTACTCCCGAGACTTCCCCGTCCAACTCCTCCCTCTCGCCACCCACGAAACCCCGGCCGACTACATCGTAGGCCGCGTCTGCCTGGTCTTCTCCGAACTCTAAACCCACGCCCTCATCTGCACACACAACCAGAAACTCATGAGCCCGCCAATCCAAAAAGGCCCGGGTGCCCCACTCCGAATAATCTTCGGGAAGTGGCCTTTGGTGGAGGTAGCATTCTGATTTTGCTGCACCGCCAACGCACTCAAAAACCAACACGCCACAGTGATAGCCTGACAAAGATGAACCTGAGAATCGCAGCCATTCGCTCTGGCTCAGAACCCGTCCGCAAGCTCTCGTCCGGCTCCTTCCATCGTTGGATTGAAACACCCCTCGCCTGCCCCAAATGCGACGCAACCTACAACCTGGCCGTAGATTGGGACCAATCCAACGACCGCTGGTTTCCCGAAACCTCTCGCCCTCTCATCACACTTCTCAAGAAGGCGATTCACTTGGGCCACAGCACAAATCATCGGGTCACTCACTTTGAAACCGAGGGCGTCATCGTCGAAAGCGTCACAGCACCCCAGGTCTGAGCCCACCGCCCACCCAGGCTCGCGATCAACGCCCATCAACTCAATCGCGCCGCATAGAAAATAAGGTGGCGTCGTTCGCGCAACGCCGGGCGTCGACAGCCAGAGTCATCAGGCAGAAAACAGATGAGGCGCCCACGGTCGATCGCCGGGATGACGCCTCAGAGAAAAACAGTTATGCCACTGCCAACTCAGGCTGGATCGCAGCAACCTTCTGTACCGGCCGCTTCCAATCCCCAAGCGACCGGCTCAGCAAAGCCGAAGCGCATCCCTCGCCGCAAAGAACGATAATGTCGCTGCTCATTGCCAGATCCCAGTCCCAAGGCATAAAGATGATGCCATTCGAAGTAATCCTGGCCAGAACCCAGTGGTTGCTCGTCTGCTTCTGGCGTCCGCAAAGGCATGTAAATAAAGTTGTTGCTGCCATATCAAATCTCCTCTCTTTCCTCCCGTATTTCCGGAGGCTGTGTGCTACATTTTGCATAGTTTGCACGTGGGGTGCCACTCCCCGCCAAGCCGCTGGCCACCCGCTATTTTCCAGTGTTTTCAACATAATCCTCCTGCCAAACCATCGCTCAAAGATTCATTTGCCACCTTGAGAATCCACACAAGTGTGAAAACTTTTTCCTATCCAGGGGAAATGCCTAATCCAAGCCAAAAGTGAACCGCCAACCCACTCAGAGGGACCCATACCTCTGACTAGAAAAACGCACCTGTGCCGGCCAACAGCCTCCCACCACGTAAAACCATTACCGTCGAGCCAAAGCACTCGCCGAACCTCAGGCACCTCAGTTCTCGGGTAGGATCGAAGGAGAACAGGAGAATGTCTGCAATGAGCGCTTCGAGTGAACGTTGGTTGGATCGGTGGTGGCCCCTGCTGGTGATCCTTTACGGAATCCTCTTCGTCACCGTCCTGGTGACGTTCTCCCCGCACAATTAAAGAAGCTGCTCAAAGCCGCATCTCGACAAACGCCGGCGTCCGAGAATCGCATCCGCGCTCGCCGCCGACCGCGCTTGAACCGGCGATTTACGCGGCTCCAAAACGACTTGGGAACGCAGCGGCAAATGCGAACTCCTAACCTGAAGCTTTCTTCATCTAAATCACAAGCTCGCACGCAGACACCAGGCGATCGAGGCGATGAACAGACAAGAGGAGAAACAGAATGACCAAACAGATGGCTGCTAGGGATACTCTCGGCGGCACCTTCACGCTTCCCGGCACCTCAATGACCGTGAACCGCATGGGCTACGGCGCAATGCAACTCGCTGGTCCACAGGTCTGGGGACCACCCCGCGATATCGAAGCTGCGATTGCTGTTCTGCGAGAGGCGGTCGAGTCTGGAGTCGACCACATCGACACCAGCGACTTCTACGGCCCGCATGTAACCAATCAGATCATCAGGCAGGCGCTCCATCCGTATTCCGATGGCCTCGTAATCGTCACCAAGCTCGGCGCTCGCCGCGCTCAAGACAAGTCCTGGATCCACGCCCTTTCGCGCCAGGAGCTGATCGACGGCGCTCACGACAACCTCCGTAACCTCGGGCTCGACACCCTCGACGTCGTCAATCTTCGTGTCGGCGGAATCATGGGCCCAACGGAAGGATCCATCGCAGAACCACTCACCGTACTGGCCGAACTCAAGCAACAGGGACTCATTCGTCATCTCGGCCTCAGTAACGTCACTCCCGCGCAGTTGGCAGAGGCGCAGCAGATCACCGACATCGTTTGCGTCCAGAACCTCTACAACATCGCACACCGCACCGACGACGCCTTCATCAACGACCTCGCACAGCAAGGCATTGCCTACGTGCCGTTCTTTCCGCTCGGAGGATTCACTCCGCTGCAGTCATCGGCACTCGACCGAGCAGCAGCGTCACTCAACGCCACGCCCATGCAGATCGCGCTCGCATGGCTTATTCAGCGCTCCCCCAACATCCTGCTGATCCCCGGAACATCTTCCGTCGAGCATCTCCGCGAGAATCTCAAAGCTGCAACCCTACAAATTCCTCCCGAAACAATCGTTCAACTAAACGCAATGGGTGAAAGCCCCGTGCAGGAATAACGGCAGAAACGTTCATGCTCCGCCTGTCAGCAACGATAAGCGTGTTTCTCAGGATCTAACCATCCGCAAACTTCCGGATTGCCCGTCAACCGCCCGGAACTCCGAAGTCCGGAAATCTCTCGGCCCGCAGTGCTCGCTGAGTGCATCGGCGATTTCGCATCAACCGAGATGCGAGGAGATTATCCTCAACCTTGGTTTTACCGGATCTCGCTCCGATCTATCAGAGAAGGTTCGACTGAGCTTGTTGCCTATAATCTAGAAGGATGACGACTCGACAAGCACCATCCCCACAACAACTGAACACTGAATCCGGTGCGTCTGTCTATTCGCCAACAATACTGAAACTCTACGACTTCGGCGTGCTTGGTCTGTCCAACCGTTTCGTCTGGCGGTGTCCAACGAAAACCGTCCTTCTGCCCTTTTACAAAGAACATCTTGGGCTGAAACACCTCGATGTTGGAGTGGGAACAGGTTTTTACATTGCCCGTGCCGGTCTGACGAGATCGCATCAGGTTAGCCTGCTCGATCTCAACGAAAATAGCTTGCAAGCTGCGGCAGCTCAAGTGAAGCAGGCTAAAGTTCGCACCTTCATGCGAGACGTGATGCAGCCTTCCTCTGAACCGGCGGACACTGGGTACGACTCCATCTCATTGTTTTATCTTTTGCATTGCCTGCCTGGCACGATGGACGATAAAGAGACAGCGATCGCTAATCTGAAACGTTATCTGTCGAAAGATGGCGTTCTCTATGGCGCCACAATTCTGGGGGATGAAGCCGCCCATAATGCAATCGGGCGAATGCTGCTCAGGCTATATAACGACAAGGGAGTTTTCCATAACATGGCCGACACACTCGACGACCTGCAAAGGATGTTGAGAAGGCAGTTCCAGAATGTGCAAATCCGACGTCACAACAA
>JAOAPF010000441.1 GCA_025462755.1 Edaphobacter sp. | reverse complement strand
CAGTGCAATGTGCGCCGAGGTGTTGGATAATCGTCTGCAGATCACCCGAGTCAGTGCTTCCATCAAAGTTGAAGTCGTACCAGCTCGAAGTATTGAAAGGCATGCCTGTCCCTTGCGGTACGCCGTGCGTGCGGAAGAAGAGCCACCAGGCGAGATCATCCACATTGACGACCTTGTCCAAATTGCCGTCACCAGGACATGCCGGCTCGGAGGCGAGCGTGGCATTCATAGACGACGTCAGCTGGTTATAGGTCAGCACCTGGTCCGGAGTCAGGCCCGCAGGACAAGCCGTACCCTGACACAAGGCCGTTCCCTCTTTGTCGATCGCCGGAATCGGAACGTTCTCATTGACCCGATAGAACTCAGTCTGTGTCTGCGCCATATCGTTTTTGCTCGGCGCCGTTGCACAGATCTCTACGGATTTCCTCACCAGTTTGAAATCGTCATTCCGAACCGCTTCCTGCGAGATGGGAAGGATCTGGAATGGAAGATTCGTGGGGTCGTACAGTTGTCTTTTCACGTCACAGCAGGTGGGATACGAGGTCCCCCCATCCGGTTGCTCGCCATACCAGGAGCCGCCCTCGAAGTTGCAGAGCTGCTTGCTGTTAAAAAGTTGAACGCACGTCGGCGGGTCGGACAGTGAAATGACGCAGGGAGCTGGTTGGCCCGGATGGATGTTGTTGGCGGTCTGGGTAAAGTTCGTCGTCCGAATGCTCGGCTGGCCGGGATTCGTCAAATAGGCCAGCATCGGTTGAGAATCCAGGATGTGCGATGCGGGCACCGCCTTACGCACGTCAATGCCGGCAATCTCGCCGAAGAGCTGGAAGAGGTCCGCAATATTCACCATCTTCGTCACCTCGCGGTCCGGTGAGTTCACCAGCGGTCCAGCGACGATCAGCGGCACCCATACCCCAGTCTGATAGACAAAGCCCTTGGCCCTGTTCAAATCGAACGGCTCCTTGACCCCAGGCGCGAAGGTGCCGTTGTCTCCGATAAGGACCACCATCGTGTTCGTCTCTTCCGGACGATAGTCGAGGCTTCCATCGGTCTTTCGGCCAGCCAGCCCGGTGGACACCATCAGGTTTCCAATCTCGGTATCCATCGCCTCAATCATCTGGTTACTGATCACGCGCGTCGCGACTTCATTGGCTTTGGTATTGCCCGTGCACGCAAAGCCAGTCGTGTCCGGTGTGGGCCCGGGCAAAAGATATTCCGGAGGCTGCTGATACGGCGTGTGCGCATTCGCGTAACTCACCGTGCTCATCCACGATCTCTTCGCGCCGTTCTGCTGCTTGATCCATGTCACAGCAGCATTCGTCGTCGAGTCCGATATGTAACCCCTCGCCGCGGGCGTCTTCAGCGGAAACTCAATCACACTCCCGTCCGGTTTGTTAATGATGTGATTCCACACGTAGTATGCATTTTGAATATCGAACGACAGATCCTTGCTTCGAGCGTTCTTGCAGGTTTCGTTCTTTACAAAAATCCCGCCCTGCTGCAGGCACTTGAAACCCGGCGTCTCCGCGCTCGCGCTTCTCGTCAGCTCCGTACAGGACTTATCAGGCTGAACGCACGCTCCCTGGTCTGCCCCATTCATTCGATCGCGTGTTGTATTCGGAACAAATCCGCACGTGTACATCGGCAGTGTGCCATCCGTGGGAACTGCGTACTGATTCCCGATCGTCGTATCGATCGGATGCGGCGCGCCATCCAGAAACCCATCAAAATAGTCCCATCCCAAAGCGTGGACCACGCCAGTGGTGAACTCGTTATTGGTCCTCGTGGCCAGATGGAATTTTCCGAAGAGTCCGCTCGTATACTGCTTCGCCCTCAAAACCTGTGGTGTCGTCACCTCGAACGGCGACACCTGCGAGTTAGCCAGATCGTTGCTCAAAATCGCATTGAATACGTTGGTCCGCAGCGGGTATCGTCCTTCGAAGAAAATCGCCCGGCTCGGGGAACACTCGGGCATCGCCCAGACGTTTCTGAAACGCACGCCGGCTCGAGCGATTGCGTTGATATTCGGCGTCAACGGAGGAGTGGCTCCGCCATAACCGAATATCTTCATCTGGTCGATGCCGACGTCGTCCATGATGACAAAGAGAATGTTAGGACGGGAAGGCTTGCCCGCATTAGCGGATCGGCCGCTCGAATCCGAGGAAGGTTCGCCGATCGGCAAACCACTTGTCTGAGCGTGCGTGAGGATAGCAAGAGTCAGACAGAAAGACACTGCGAAGACACGGAACTTGCGTAGCATGACTCTCTCCCGGTTGAAGAATTTACTCCCGAGGTCGGCCCAAGCGCTGCTAGTTGCCCATTTACGCGAACCGAATCAGTCTGGCACAAACATTCCTGCTTGTCGATGCGAACCGTCCAAAATAACCTGAATTTTACGTAAGGGCGGGGTGGCCCACATCTAAAATGAAGCCACAAAATCGGGTGCCCCATATCTCGATTTTGAGATGTGGGCATCGTCCGAACGGGGCGGGTGGCCCATACATGAAATAGTGCCGATACCGCGGGTGCCCCATTCATGCAGTCTCATCGCATGAGTGGGCAATCGCGCGGGAGCGCGATCCGCTTTCTCCCCTCTACGATCTCCGCATTCCTTATCCAATAGCGTGTCTCCCTTAAACTGCCGCATCCACCGGCACGAATAGCGCATCAGATACGAACCGAAAAGCTCCGAGCGGCATCCTGATCAGATAAAAATCAGTGTCTTAACAGAAGGTTCAGAGAAAACCAAAAGGAGAGTGTATGTTGAAGCTAGCCAATAAAGTGGCACTTGTTACCGGCGGTTCCCGAGGAATCGGCGCGGCGATCGCGAAGCGTCTGGCCACAGATGGAGCCAGCGTTGCCATCACTTACGCGAAGGACGCCAACGCAGCCTCCGCCGTGGTCAAAGCAATTGAAGGCAGCGGCGGAAAAGCACTCGCCATCCAGGCGGACGCAGCCGACCCCAAAGCGATCAACGCCGCCATCGAAAAGACCGTCGCCACCCTCGGCCGGCTGGATGTGCTCGTCAACAATGCAGGAACCGCCATCCCGAAGCCGTTCGAGCAGACCACGCTCGAGGAGATGGATCAGATGATTAACCTCAACTTTCGCGGCTTAATGGTCGCGACCCAGGCGGCGCTCAAGCACATGAACGACAACGGCCGCCTCATCATGATCGGCTCCTGTGTCGGCGAACGTATGATGACTCCCGGACTCGTAGCCTATGCGGCCACCAAGGGGGCCGTGAAGATGTTCACCCAGGGCTTGGCCAGAGAGGTCGGCAGCCGCGGCATCACCGTCAACAACGTCCAACCCGGCCCCATCGACACGGATCTCAATCCCGCCGCAGGCGACTGGGCAGCCCCTCAAAAGGCAAACACAGCGCTCAACCGCTTTGGCACTGTGGACGAGGTCGCCGCCCTGGTATCCTTCGTCGCCGGTCCCGAGTCCTCGTACATCACAGGAGCCAATCTCACCGTCGACGGCGGAACCAACGCCTGAGCCAACCCGCCTCTAAGCTGAGCCACAAAAGAATGGCGGGTGGCCCACATCTAAACTGACACCACAAAATCGGGTGCCCCATATCTCGATTTTGAGATGTGGGCATCGTCCGAGCGGGCGACCGCGCCACTTCGCCTGAACAGTCTTCGTCTAATTGAGCATGGCATGCTATAGTGACATTCCCGATCAGGGCATGTCGTGCTGATAGCCTGGGATTGATCCGCAGCAAGAGCGTCCAAGCTTATGACACGACCGATCACGCAAGCGATTTCACCTTTCTTCATCGTCAGCAACGTCGATCAAACCATCGCCTTCTACCGCGATAAGCTTGGTTTTGAGACGAGATTCCGGGAGCCGGATCGGAATCCTTTTTTCGGCATTATCGGCCGCGACGGAGCGCAAATCCTAGTCAAATCCGACAAAGATGCGTCGCCGCTCCCGAACCCCAGGCGTCATCCCTCCATGAGGTGGGACGCCTTTGTCTATGCACCAGACCCCGATGCGCTTGCCGCCGAATTTGCCGATCATGGCGCAGCATTCATCGCACCGCTCAAGGATACTCACGACGGTTTGCGCGGTTTCGAGATTTGCGACCCCGACGGCTACGTTTTGTTCTTCGGTCGTCCAACGTAGCCCGGCCCTCGATGGGAGCATCGCCCGAAGGGCGACCCGCCGTC
Organism: Edaphobacter sp.; assembly: GCA_025462755.1. Taxonomy (GTDB): domain Bacteria; phylum Acidobacteriota; class Terriglobia; order Terriglobales; family Acidobacteriaceae; genus Edaphobacter. Next base: position 1,504 of record JAOAPF010000441.1, on the reverse strand, counting down.
ACCTCGCCAGAATCTTCTTCTTAGCCTTGGCCTTCCCTTCAATCGTCGCGGCAAACTCCAGTCCTCGCTTCACCCAGCGATCGACCATCTTGTCAGTCTTGCTTCCCGCAGGCCCCACGTAGACATACCCTTCATAGGCCGCCCCGAAAAATCCATCGGACGAACATGCGGCTCACTCAGCGCCTTCACATGCCGCTCCGGTCCAACCCGAACCATCAGATCATCCTTCACAATCCCGCAGAACATCTTCCCATCCAGTAGAAACGCTACCCCTCCAAACATCTTCTTCTCGCTAACATCCTCGCGATCAGCCACCGCCCGCTGAATCCGCCCTTGCAGCAACAAGTCGTAAGCCATGCCTGCACCTCTCACTCAAAAGGTACATGTCAGAGCCCTGGCCTACGAAGCCAAAATCCGGCTCATACCTTCCAGAATCGGGCGGGGATCATAGCAAGCCCGGACGGAGACGATCTGGACGGGTGGCCCACATCTAGACGAGTGGCTCACATCTAACTGACCAAAAACGTGGGTGCCCCATATCTCGATTCGGAGATGTGGGCATTCGCGCAAAGCGCGAACCGTAGTCAGCCATCAACCTATCCTAAAAAGATTCCGAAGCAGTACTGAATCCGACTTCGCCAAAATTGCGGACCAACGCCCCTGCCTCTCTCCTTGGGTAGTCTCTTCGATGCGCGTGGCAATGGTCCACACGTGCCCCGATGGATCCATCACCCAGCCGATGCGATCGCCCCAGAACTGATTCTGCACAGGAAACAGCACCTTCGCCCCGCCGGCCACCGCGCGCTCCACCGTTTGGTCAACGTCCTCAACATAGACGTAGAGCACCACCGGCGAGCTGCCGTCGGGTTTGGGAGCACGGCTCGTCAGCCCTGGCCACTCCGCCTCGATCATGATCATCGCGGGTCCAATCGTCATCATCGCGTGCGCCGCGGTCCCGTCTGGACCAGGCCTGCGTACCCCCTCCACCGCGCCAAACGTGTTCTTGCAGAAATCGATCTCAGCTGCAACGTCGCGGCAAAACAGCCTCGGTATCACGACCGAGGCGCCCTCGGGTATCCCCTTCACGCTACTGTCTGCCATAGTTCCCTCCGCAATCCAGATACTAGGCAAATCCAGGGTAGAAATTATACCGCCGGTGCCCATTCATGCGGCTTCATCGCATGAGTGGAACATTCTCGCAAAGCGCGACCTGACCGGTGGCCCACAACCCAACTTAGGCCATCCCATCATTCCCAAAGTATGCTCTAACACACTGGAGCCAACCAACCATGGCGAATGATCCCATCCCCACCACCCTCGCCCCCTTCCTTTCCGTCCGCAACGGAGCCAAAGCCGTCGACTTCTACAAATCCGCCTTCGGAGCCGAAGAGCTCTTCCGCCACGAAGACCCGACCGGCGCCGTAGTCTCGAATCTCGCCATCAACGGCCACGGCTTCTGGGTCGCCGACGAATCTCCCGAGCACAAAAACTTCAGCCCCGAAAC
>JAOAPF010000440.1 GCA_025462755.1 Edaphobacter sp. | reverse complement strand
CGACTGCCCATGCTTCGCCGTCACGACAATCAGTGTGGAGTCAGAGCGCCCGTGGTCCCTCAGCGCATCGATCATCTGACCGATCGAAGCATCTACATATTCGATCTCCTGCAGCAACTCCGGGCTCGGAGTACCGGCCGCATCCAGATAACCACCCGTCCCGACGTTCTTCTCAATCAGCTTCTGACCGACGCTGACCGCCTGAAAGTTCATCCCAAAGATCGTCGGAAACTTCGCGTCCCCACCGTTGTGAGTCTTGCCTGCAATCTGGTTGAGAATCGCATTCACCTTCAGCGTGTCGTAGCACTGAATATTCTTGAAGCTATCCGTCCATGCTCCGGTCTGTGTCGGGTCAGGCACAGTCGAACACCCCAGTCCGGTAGGCGTCGTCACACCCGGCAGCCCAACCACAACCGAGTTGATCTCCGGCGAGTAGTAATCATCCACCGTGTTCCCTCCAGGCCCAGCCACCGAAGAGTACGACGGATGTTTGTCCGACCACACCGTATATCCACCAGCCGCATGAATCACGCCGAAGATCGTATTCGTCCGCACAAAGTTCCACGGAAACACCGGCGCGCAGCCGTTCTTCGGATCGCGCGGCAGCTTCATCGGATCGATCGAGGCAATGCCCCCATCCGTAAGCCCCGCTCCCGGAGCCCCGCCATTCACCTTGCTCTGGTCAAGATCAATCCCTTCCTCATACTCCGCCTCAGAACCCGTCGGCGCTGCATTCGGAGTGCACGGCCCAGCCGCCACGCCGTTCCCCGTCGTCTTCGCCGGCGCATCGAGCGACCGATCATACCCCACGTCATAGTAAACCCCCATCGTCCGCGGTGTAGCTCCCGTAACAATCGTCATCAATCCAGGAAAAGAATCCGAGGGCTTCGACGCGCTCGCCGCCACATAGTTCACTCCGGTCGCACCCAGCGACGCCAGATGAGGACAATAAGGCGTGCCATGATTCACCGCGTTCAAACCCTGTGAGCAATTGAGAAAATCAACAGCATGCATACCATCAATACTCAGCAGCAATACGTGACGAATCTGGTTACGTTCCCATTTGTCGCCCCGGTCCTGCGCATGCGCTGCAGCCCCTGCCAGCGCGGCCAACATCAGTAGCGTCGTTGTTTTCTTCATAGCTACCTCCTGGCTAGCGAGTGTCTCCTCGCTAATGAGGTTCGGTATTACGAAGAAATCAATTTCTCGTGAACGGATCCACCTTTATCGCCACATCGAAACTCTCGTTCACCCGAACACAACCCGGCTAATTCCCACTTCCCCGATAGTTCTGCGCGTAAGTATCTCTCGGCAGTCCCTCTCGTTTCGCTTTACCCGAAAGCGCAAACGCCTCTTCCCTGCTCATTGAACCACCCAGCGTCACCAGAAATGGAGCATGTCCATTCGGCGTAAACACCGTCGGACTCAAATCCGGATGGCTCCTTGCAATCTCCGCCACTTTTTGCTTCGCCTGATCCTCGCGGTTATAAGTAAAAGCAACCACCCGCCAGCGACCGCGGCTATCACCCGCAACATTCTTCCCTGCGACCGTGGGAGTACTCGCTGCCCCTACGCGAGCGCTCGGCGCAGGATGCGATCCAGCATCGGTCGCCTCAGCCGGACTCTTCGCGGCAACCGGCGCACTCTCCTGTGCCGCCGGAGCGGAAGCAGTCGGCTCCTGCACCGCGCCGCTCGACCCCGACGACCGGCTATGCACGAAATACCATCCCAGCAGCAGAATCAAAAGCGTACCCACCCCATACGCAATTCCCTTTGGCCCAATCTTTCTCGGCTCGTCGTCGACAGGAACCCGAATACGCCTTGCCACAGAGGGTGGAGCCCCTGAAGGTGGATCGGCAAGAGGAGTACTGATAGCAGCTGCAGCTCCCGACGGCGCAGCAGCAGGTTCCGCAACCGGCCCCTGAAACTTCGGCGCATCTGGCGTCACACCCGCACGAGCAATTGCCTGGGCAACCGAAGGCTTCTTCAATGCCGTGCCAATCTCCGCGAGCCCCCACTCCCCACTGATCCCCCTCCGCACAATCTGCTCAAACGGCGCAGGCAGCGCCCGCGACCCAACCTGCAGCGTCCTCTGCTGCGTCAGCGCCTGCAGCAGTGTCGTGGCGTAATCACGCACATCCTTCCGCTTCAACGCGACACCGTCCGCGCCTTCCAGCGTCTCCCGGATGCAATCGCTCCGCAGCTTGATGACTTCGCCCACCGCCAGCACATTCTCCGGCAGCACATGCTCGTGAACAAACCCGGACGCATGCAGCGCTTCAAGCGCCGCCAGCAAGCTCGTCGCGATCTGCCTCGCCTCGAACTCCGTCAATCGGCGTTCCCGCAGGATCTCGCTGAGATTGGCTTCAACCGGCTCCATCACCGCGTACACCAGTGACGTCTCATCGACCACGACATGCCCAAAGCTTTTAAGCTTTACCAGATTCGGATGATTCAGTGCCGCCACACCGCGCCACCTGGTCAAGATCTCGTCACCGTCAAAGTGCGATTCGATCAGCCGTATCACCGTCGGCACACCCGTACCATTCGACGTGGAGAAAAAAGCGCTCCGGCCCTCTGGCCGAATCAGCTTTGTCAGCGGGTAGACCCCATCAATTGTTCGTCCTTCATATTCTGTCCACAGGTTCATTGTCCGATTCCTTCCGGTGTTATGGAACCAAGGAAGAAGAAGAAACACAGCCAGGAAAAATGAAACAGGGGACCCGCGAAAGGGCAAGCCGTCAGATCAGGCGCCTCTTTACCACGGGTTATTATCCTTCATTTGCGCCGCAGCACTCAACGAGAAGCGCCTCATCGAACCACAACCCTAACTGCCCGTCCTGCCTGCCAGTCCTAACTGCCCGGCGCCATCACCAAATACTGCTCCAGCTTGCCATCCGGCATCTCGTACACGGTCACTTTCACCTGCCTGCCGGGAAAGCCGACGTTGAAGCCCCGAAACGTCATCCCGCCCCGTTTGCTTTCAGACACCTGCCGGAAGCTGGTCGGCGTCCCTAGCGGCTTCAGGCTCGAAGCGAAATCCTCCACCGCCTCCTGCGTAAAGTACGCATCGCAAAAGGCGGTCAACTGCGACCGGTCGAGCTTTCCGTCCTGCAACTCCGTAAAAATATCCAAGGCCCGCCTCTCCGCCGCCTCTGCCTCGGCACTCGCAGCTCCCACGCCCGATCCACCGCCAAGCACCAGCGGCGCAATCTTCCGCCCAAGCGCGCCCGCCGCGCTCGAAGCGTCCTCGTTCGTCAACACCGTCACCGCCACCTTATCATCGGGAAACACAACGTTTTCCGACACAAACCCCGACACCTCACCGCCATGTTCGATAGCCCGGTGCCCATTCCGATCTCCCACCTGCACGCCCAACCCATACCCCGTGCCCTTCCCATCCTTCAGCTTGACCTCGGTAAACATCGCGTCGTACGAGGTAGGCGCCAGCAGCGTCCTGTTCATCATGCTGATATTCCATAACGCAAGATCGCTCGCCGACATCGCCAGTTCTCCCGCGGCAAACATCCACCCCTGCCCTTCCTTTGGCGAGGGCCGCAGCGGCCCCAGCGCATGCTGGTAGTAGCCCACAGGATCGTGCGCAGGCAGCCTGCTCGCATCGGAATTGAACACTCCCGTCATCTTCAATGGCCGGAAGATCCGCTCCTGCAGCTGCTCAATCAGCGGCTTCCCTCCAGCGATCTCCGCAATCCGCCCCGCAACCACATAGTTTGTATTCGAGTACTGCCACTCGGTCCCCGGCTCGAAGTCCAGAGGCTTCTTCGCCCACACATCCAGAATCTGCTGCGGATTCGTCGACTTCATCATCGACGTCATGACATAGTCCTCCGGCCAGAAGTCCTGATACCCAGACGTCATCGACAGCACCTGCCGGATCGTCACCTCGTTCGCCCGCGTCAACCCCGGCAGATACCTCCCCACCGGATCGTCCAGCTTCAACTTGCCGTCCTGAGCCAGCAGCAACACCACCGCCGCCGTAAACTGCTTGCTGACCGACCCGATCGAATACCGCATCCCCGGCTCAGCCGCCAGGGCCGGATCCAGCCGCGCCATCCCATACGCCTTCACATACGCGACCTTCCCGCCCTGCACCACCGCCACCGAAGCGCTCGGCACGCCCGTCGCTTTCAGCACATCAGCAGCCGCCCCATCGATACCACCGGCCATGGCCACCGGTAACGTGTTCTGAGCCATCATCGGCACAGTCGCAGCCAAAACACACCCCAACCCCAGAACACCCGCCGTTCGTACCTGTATTTTTGTCATGCACGAAAGACTACCAGCGTCCCGAGCAACAAGTCAGCCACAATTCCGCAAACGCTCAAGTCAGCCAGATTCCGAAAAGCGCAAGCAAGTTACGCGCTGCAGCTAACTTTCTGCTGTCATCCTGAGCGCAGCGAAGGATCCCGAAGAACTCAATTCACCGCAACCCTTAGAATATTTCCGGTACCCTTTCGCCCTTGCCTTTACTCGCTCATACCCTTTAAACCCCTCTCATCCGGAACAGGTGGTCGAGGCACGTCGTGGGCAACGCACAGTCGAAGCCGTGAAAATCCGTATCGAGCCATCCTCATCCGCAATCAGATTTCTCGAAAGCCCGCAGAATTTGCTAACCTTGCGCCCATGCATCTAAGACATCTCCCGCTCGCGTTCGCACTCACCTGCTCCCTCGCCTTAGCCCAGTCCTTCACCCCCATCCGGGAGCAGAAAAACCTCTCCCCCGCCGCGATCGCAAAGCTGCACACCCTCGAGATGCTCAACTCCCTGCCCGCCGGCGAATGGCGCTTTCACGCCGGCGACATCCCCCACGGCGAATCCCCCTCCCTCGACGACTCCAGTTGGCCACTGGTTAAGCCCCGGGCCAAAGCCCCCCAGGACGCCGTCTGGTACCGCCGCGTCATTGAAGTCCCCAAGACCCTCAACGGCTACGACATCACCGGTTCCCGCATCTGGTTCCAGTTCCACGCCACCGGCAACGGCCCCATGCCCGAGATCATCTACTTCAACGGCCGCCGCGTAGCCCTCGGCGACGACCTCGAACCCATCGTCCTTTTCGAACCAGCCAAGCCCGGCGACAAGATCCTCGTAGCCGTCAAGCTCCTCCACACGGTGGACGAAAAAACCTTTGCCGGCGTCAACCTCAAGATCGAACCCAACCCCAACACCGCCACAGCCCGCCCCAACCCCGAAGACATCCGCATCCAATGCATCACCGCAGCAAACATCCTGCCCGCACTCCCCACCCCGCGCAAAGATCTCCTCCCCAAAGTAGAAGAAGCAGTAGCGGCAATCGACCTCAAGGCCCTCGAAGCCAGCGACCAATCCGCCTTCGACACCTCCCTCCGCAAATCGCAGGAGATCCTCACCACCCTTCACCCTGTCCTCTCCCAGGCCATCATCGACGAGGCCGGCAACTCCCACATCGACGCCGCCTGGCTCTGGCCGCGCTCCGAAACCATAGACGTCGTCAAGCGCACCTTCACCACCGCCCTGCAGCTCATGGACGAGTACCCCGGCTACACCTTCAGCCAATCCGCCGCGCAGTACACGGCATGGATTGCCGAAAAATATCCCCAGATGAACGACGAGATTCGCAAGCGCGTCAAAGAAGGCCGCTGGGAGATCGTAGGCGGCATGTGGGTCGAGCCCGACCTCAACCTCCCCGACGGCGAATCCCTCGTTCGCCAACTCCTCGTCGGCCAGCGCTACTTCCAGCAGCAGTACGGCGTCACCGCGCGCATCGGCTGGAACCCCGACTCCTTCGGCTACAACTGGCAGCTCCCGCAAATCTACAAGCGCTCCGGCATGGACTACTTCGTCACCCAAAAAATGCACTGGAACGACACCAACCAACTCCCCTTCCGCCTCTTCTGGTGGGAGTCCCCCGACGGCAGCAAAGTCCTGACCTACTTCCCCACTGACTACGTCCACGACAACGTAAACCCCACCCGCATCTCCGCCGACTTCGCCGAGACCGCCCAGCGCAACCCCGGCACCTCGGAACACCTCGACCTCTACGGCATAGGCGA
>JAOAPF010000408.1 GCA_025462755.1 Edaphobacter sp. | reverse complement strand
ACGACATCGTCGGAGGCGACACCACCCCGGGCGCAGTGGGCGCAGACAAATCCGCCGTCCGCGTCTTCTCCGAGGGCGTCCCCGGCCCCGCCACCCTCGATCAGCTCCACGAGATCCAGACCATCGGCGCCGAAAACGATTCGCCCGCCCGCGAACTCGCACGCGCCATCGTTGACGTTGACCACACCTACTTTCACCCCACCTCCGAGCGCCTCTCCGCCGGCACGCCCGCCGGCCAGCCCCACAACATGGCGATGAAGATGACCCCTGCCTTCCACCCCGTCCTTATCTTCCGCCGAGACCGCTTCGGCCGCGGGGGCGACCACACCAGCTTCGCAAACGAGGGCTTCGCCGCGGTCCGCTTCACCGAGTGGCTCGAAAACTTTAACCACCAGCACCAGACCCCCCGCGTCGAAAACGGCATTGAGTACGCCGACGACATCAGGTACGACGACTTCAACTACATCGCCAACGTCGCCCGCCTCAACTCCGCCACACTCGCCACTCTCGCCTCCGCCCCCGGTCAGCCCCAGAAGGTCACCGTCCTCAATCCCCCCTACGACACCCGCACCGTCCTCCGCTGGGAGAAGCCCGCAGGCTTCCCCGCCGGCGCCATCTTCGAGGTCGTCTATCGCGACACCGACCAGCCCAACTGGACCAGCGTCATCTCCGCCGGCGACGTCACCACCACCGCGATTCCGATATCCAAAGACAACGTCATCTTCGGCGTCCGCTCCGTAGATGCCGCCGGCCACCGCAGCGCCGCCGTTTATCCCATCCCACCGCCCCGCACCAGGCCAGTGCCCGGAACCACCCCGTCGACGGAATAGCTCATCAGACAAACCATGGATCAAATACACCGCTAATAGATCGACAGGCCTGATAAGAGGCGCAATTGCTAAACAAAAAATTCGTCGCAACCTTACAGAAAAGCCCCGCAAACGGAGGCTGGACCTACGTCGTCTGGCCCAAGTCAGTTAAATTCTTCGGCACGCGTGGCTTAGTCAAGGTTACAGGAAGAATCGATGGCCATCCCTTCCGCAGCTCCTTCATGGCTCTGGGAGATGGCACTCATAAGCTGCCCGTCAAAGCCGAAATTCGCAAGGCGATTGGGAAGGCCGTGGGTGACAAAGTGAGCGTGTTATTGGAAGACCGCGTCTAGCAACCTCAACAAAGAAAAGGAGTGCTGAGTGGCCCGGCTCACACTCTCATTAACCTCCAAGCAGGCACCTCCCTCCAGCCGCTATGATGGAATAAGAACAGCCATGCCCCGCTCCGGCCCCATTTCGCTCAGCCTCCCCGCCTTCTCCGGCGTCACCCGCAAGCTCATCCTTGCGAACGTCGCGACCTTCTTCGCTATCCTCCTCCTGCACTGGCTAGCTCCTCACCCGACCGACCTTCTCCTCAGCCACCTATGGCTCGAACCCCGCGCCGTCGCCCACGGCGAAATCTGGCAACTCGTCACCTACGCCTTCCTCGAGCAGGGCATCCTTGCCATCCTCTTCGGCATGCTCACCCTCTGGTTCACCGGCTCTCTCCTCGAACCCTCCTTCGGCTCCCGCTGGCTTGGCGAACTCTACTTTTCCTCGATCATCGGCGGAGCCATCATCTCCTCCGCCATCTCCTTCACCCACATCTTCGGCTTGCGCCCCGACATCGCCACCGCCGGCTGCTGGTCCGGCATCTTCGGCCTCCTCGTCGCCATCGCCATGATCTTCGGCGACCAGGAATTCCTCCTCTGGTTCCTCGTCCGCATCAAGGCCAAATACATGGTGGCCATCTACATCCTTATCGCCGTCGCGATGCTGCTCAAACAATCCGACACCTTCAACGCGCTTCTTCAGCTCTCCGGCGGCCTCTGCGGCTTCCTCTACGTTAAATTCGCCCCTCGCCGCGGCTTCGCCTTCGGATTCAGCGAGCGCTACTTCGGCCTCCGCAACGGCTACTACCGCTGGAAGCGCCGCCGCGCCGCCCGCAAGTTCGAGGTCTACATGCGCAAGCAAAACCGCGAGGTCCACTTCGACAAGGACGGTCGCTACGTCGACCCCGACGAACTCCGCAAGAACCCCAACGACAAACGCTGGATGAACTAACCAAGCCTGGATGAACTGGGCCCAGCAAACGGATCACACCTCCTCCAGCCCGACGCCGGGGGGACAGCCGCACCAACCGTCTGGATGGCCGCTACTGGGGCTTTGTCCCGTGCGCCAATCTCATAGGCCGCCACTCGTCATCTACTGGTCCTTCAAAACCTCCGACGACCAGATCTACCAACCCAGCCTGAACGAGGACCAGCTTCATCCTGTACCAACTCGCTGGAAGCGAACCCTCCAGACCAACGACTAACACCTCATTAGGCGCAATGCTCTCCGTCTTCTTCGAAGTGACCACGCGCTGCGCCCGCTAAGTTGCTGCGCGCGCGAGTGTTAGGAGCTGGTGGCGAAAGTTCTTTTGCAAATTACTTATGTGACACTAAAGTTACATTCCCACCGCGCCGATTTCAGTATGGAATGGGTAAACTTGAATGAGCGAATGACAATCGGTAAATCGCATTCAGGATTTACATTTCGCGAAGATTCTAAGGGCCAGGGGTTTTGGATGCGCATGTTGAGCGGAAGAGGTTTCGCAGTTGTGGCGGCGGCGATGGTGGTGGTGTTTGGGGTAAGTGGGTCGTCGTGGGCCAGGACGGTGAAGACGCGAGTGCACGCGGGGCTGAAAAGTTCGATGCATCTGAAGACGCCGATGCGTGGGGAAGAGGTGGTGACGGGGGTGATGCCGGCAGAGATAGCGGCTAGTGGGGCTACCACAGTGGTTTCGGAGGATGGGAAGCCCTACCAACTGAAGATGACCAATCTGCATACGGGCGAGAGTCTGGATATTGTCTACCGGATAGGGAATACTTACCTGCCCGAGGCGCTGGAGAAGCTGAACTACTTCTTGCGTGATCACAATACGCAGGACGTGAGCAACTACGATCCCAAAGAGTTTGATGTGCTGCATGCGATGATGGCGCGGCTGGGGAAGTTGAACGGTGTGATTGAAATTGTGTGCGGCTACAGAACACCAGAAACGAATGCGACGCTGCGGCAGAACTCGCCCCAGACGGGAGTCGCAGAGCATAGCCAGCACATGGAGGGGCACGCGATTGATCTTCGGGTGCCGGGGGTGCCGACGGCAAGGCTGAGAGATGCGGCGCTTTCGCTGCAGGCGGGTGGGGTTGGGTATTATCCGGTGAGCCAGTTTGTGCATGTGGATGTGGGGCCGGTTCGGGAGTGGGTGTTTGGATCGAGGCAGCGGCGGACGATCCTTGCTCAGACGCGGCGGGTTCGTTCGAGTCACAGTTCGGGCAACGTAGCCGGGCAGTAGC
>JAOAPF010000402.1 GCA_025462755.1 Edaphobacter sp. | reverse complement strand
GTGCATCCCGGGATCGCACCAAAGCCTGCGGTATAGCTGGCGATATTAAAAGCGAAGGTTTCGCCCGCCTCCGTAGTCGAGAACAGTTGGATCGGAATCCCGCCGGGAGGAATATTGCTCCCCGGGGAATAGGGGAGGGCTCCAGAAAGGAAGGTTATTGGATTTCCATCCGTTAAGTAGGTCGCGAAGGTACCGCCAATTGCTCCTGCGACCACCGAACTGCCGGGCGTAAAGGTAATGGTTGAGCTCGTAAAGGCATCGGTTCCGGTTGCGTTAAAAAACCCGCTGATGGAATCGGCATGGGCAACAGCTGCACTGCTTACAGCTAAGGCAGTCAAAACGGCGAGGCGTTTGAGCATGGTTGGGTCTCCGTGAACAGTTTGAAGCGCGAGAATCTCCTCGCACTGACTTGTAGAAGATGCGCGATTCAGCTATATCGGTTGGCCAAAAAAATAAAATAAAACGGCCCTTCCTTTCACAATTCAAAGAGTTTCCACCACACCAAACGGCATATTTCTACCACCATAAGTGCAAAAAGTTGCGCATTCGCGCAGGAGCTTTGTGATGTCCCAACGCGTGAGCGTAGAGCGGATTTTACATCGAGATTAACGCAAGGAGAGTCTGATTCTAAAGGACGATAAGCGCGTCTACACGAGAAGAGGCTTCAGGCATCTGTGAGTAATGTCGCCGGTCACGATCGCTCTTGATAACCAGCCCCGCAGCACTCTCCGCCTCTGGCAAAATGACCTTCTGTACCCTTCTGCGCTTGCTTCACATCGAACCTCATCTGCCACTAGCGACGAATCGGAAGCAGCAATCGAAACAGTAACGCGACTGCCGCTAAGCTTCGCGAAAGCGATAGCCAATATAACTTTCCGTCAAGATATAGGACGGGTGTGCAGGATCATCTTCGATCTTTTTTCGAAGCTGGTTGATAAGGACGCGTAGATATTCGCGCTCGTTACCGTACTCCGATCCCCATACGGAGATCAGTAGCCGATTGTGGGGTATCGGACGACCCGCATGCTCCATCAGATAACGCAACATCGTGAACTCTTTCGGAGTAAGGCGAATCTCCTGCCCCATCTTTTCGACACGATGGCGATCAGGATCAAGCCGCAAAGCGCCAATCACGACAGTGGAGTCGGGCTGAACTGTCGACGTTTTGGAACGACGGATAGCCGAACGCAATCTCGCCGTCAGTTCCCGGATTTGAAACGGCTTGGTCACATAGTCGTCTGCCCCTGCATCGAGCGCTTCCACCTTGTCGTCTTCTTCGTCTCGTACCGTCAGTATGATGATTGGAATATGGGGATAACTGTGGCAAATTCTTCGACATGTTTCGAGTCCTCCCATCCCGGGCATATTGATGTCAAGTAGCACTGCGTCGTAGTCGACCATTCGCAGACGCAACAGGGCATGTTCTCCGTTGCTGGCCTCCCCGATCATGAATCCCAATGCGGTCAAAGTCTCAAACAGGCTCTGCCGGATTCCTGCATCATCCTCTACGATGAGCACATTCAATTGCGCTGCCACGTCTACATCTCCTCTGCAGTTCGGGGCAACGTAACGAAGAACGTGGTCCCCGTGTGCTCGCTACTATCCACCCATGCGCGTCCCTGATGTGCTTCCGTTATCCGCTTGACTACAGATAAGCCGATGCCTGTCCCTGATGCCCTGCGATCTGAGCCGGGACTGCGATAGAAGCGCTTGAAGATCTTTTCCCTTTCGTGAGGCGGGATGAAGGAACCCTCATTCCTGATGCTGATAAGCGTCTCCGCCTGTTCTTCCTGAACGTCGATCGTGATGGAAGAGTCAGGACTTCCATATTTGGCGGCATTATCCAGCAGCTGAAAAATCGCCATCTCCAGGAGTTGCCGGTCGGCCCAAACCACGCTGCGTTGCGTCCTGGCTTGAAGGTGGACGGTATGGGTTCCGAGGTCCTGTTCCGACGCCTCGATGCTGTTCTGTATGAGTTGAGTGAGGTCAATTTGTTCCCGCTTAAGTCTAAGATCGGCATTGTCGATTCTCGCTGTTCGAAGCAGACGTGTGGTCAGATCGTTGAGATGATCGGCATGCTGATCGATCAGGGTCACAAGCCTTTTCTCTGCGCCGGACAAGGTATCCATTTCAAGCAAGCCGGAGCTTGAGCTTCTAATCGTTGTCAACGGAGTTTTGAACGCGTGCGCAAGGCCATCCAGCACAGCAGAACGAAGTTGCTCGCTTTGCCGGGCCGCTTCAGCGCTGGTTTCTGCAGAAAAGGATCGTGCCCTCTCAATCGCAACAGCCGTCAGCGAAGCGGTTGCATTAATCGAAGCATCATCGAGCGAGTGGCCGCAGAGGAACAGCGACCCGATCGCACGTGTGCCCGAGCGTAAAACACGCCGGGAGGTGGCTGTTATAGAGTCATCCTCGTTGTGTTCCGTAAAGTAGATGAAACGCACCTCGTCGTCAGTGATATCGCAGGTGCCGCTCGTGCACAGATGCAGATCGTACGCGTTCCATAATGCAACTCCCTTCGCCTGGAGTGTGGCTTGAATCAGATTCGTGAGCTGCTGATCGACTGGCTTCTGCTGGTCTACAAGAAGAATATTCTGACTCAGTTCATACAGCTTCAGCAGTTGTGATCGATGTATCTCGGCTTCGCGAGCATGTCCGCTGACCTGATTTGAGAGACGGCTAACGAGCAAAGCAACGCTTTCGAAAGTGACCAAAGCGACCCAGTCATGGCTATCCGTCATATAAAACCTGAACAATGGTTGGGTGAAGAAGTAATCGAGGCAAACCACCGACAGCAACGACACGATGCTCGCTTCAAGAAAACCCCAGCGCAATGCGATAGCGGTTACTAGAAAGAAGTGGAGCGAGGTCGCAGATGAGAGATTGAAATGAAATCGGTAGGCCGCCCAGGTGATAAACAGCGCCGCTGCGATTCCCACCGCGATCCTGATAGTGACATCTCGAATTGTTCCTTTGGTCATTCTCTTACGGCCCAATGAAGGCAAATTCTAACCTTAAAACCATAAAGAACTCATAAGTGACCTGCTTATGCGTATCTTATGGATTTCTCGATTCACTTAGGTAACGCCGGTAGATTCCGGCCTTACGAGGTGATTCAAATGAACTACATTAGAGGCCTTTTTCAATCTGATTCGCTGGTTGTCAATCAAGGTGTGTGTCGCGAAGAGCGCGAAGCGAGAACTCATAGCCGGCGACCGAATTTCAACCATGTCCCGAAGGCACAAAGAGACTTGCCGAACCAGCCGACTATTTTTCGGCAAATGCTTGTGATCGCTGCTGTTGCGTTCTCGATGGGAGCCGTGTTGCCTGCTCTAGGACAGTCCACGTTTGGCAGCGTAAGAGGGGTGGTCCAGGACAACACCAGCGCAATCATCTCCGATACCCAAGTCGTGCTGCACAGCACGGACGAGAACATGGAACGAACGGCAACTGCCGATATCTCGGGCAACTTCATCTTTGAAAATGTAAAGGCCGGTAAGTACAGCCTTCGAGCCCACCATGATGGATTCGCCGACACGGCGCTCACCGGGATATCAGTCGAAGCGCGTCAGGACCTCCGACTCACGGTTGTGCTGAACGTTGCGACACAGTCGACCACGGTTGAAGTGACCTCAGGCGGCGAGCAGATCAATACGGAGAACGCCACGCTTGGCGATTCGAAGGACAACCTGCAGATGACTCAGCTTCCTCTGAACAATCGCGCGACAACAACGAGCCCACTGGGTGCGTTAGCACTGTCACCCAATGTGCAGACGGATAGCTCAGGAAACATTGCGCTGGGTGGGGCGAGTTCTTCCATGGTGAACTTCTCGGTCGACGGTATTTCGACCTCGAACGTCAGGCAGAACGGTGCGCTGCAGGACGCCTATCCTTCTCAAGAGGGAATCGCCGCAGTCAAAGTAACATCGTTCAACAACAGTGCAGAGTTCTCTCAAATTGGTGACGTTACCTTCACGACCAAGAATGGAACAAATAACTTTCACGGAAGTGCGTTTGAGTACCTGCAAAACCAGGCGCTGGATGCCACTCCGTATGGCTTCAGCTCGAAGGCCCGAAAGAAATTCAGCACATTCGGCTTTTCCCTCGGCGGACCGGTTACGATTCCGCATCTCTACAGCGGACAAAACAAAACCTTTTTCTTTGTGGACTATGAGGGCAACCGCCGGACAACTGCTACAGCGCAGCAGTTCGAGGTGCCAACGCAGGCTGAACGTAACGGTAATCTCAGTGGATTCAATCCGTCACTGGCTCCTATTCCCGCGGCAAGAATTAGCCCAACGGCGAAGGCACTGTTGACCTATATTCCCCTGCCAAACGTGAATGGGCAGTCCGGCTTTAATTATGAAAACTTCCAATCCACACCGGCTCGGACGGATGGTGCTGATCTTCGCATCGATCAAACGATCACCTCGAAGCAGTCAGCCTACGCACGCTTTAGCCGGAAGAACATCACGTCAGACTTTGCGAATGCGTTTTTGCCGAACGACGTCGACTCAACTCACAATCGCAGCTTTCTGCTCTCCCATACCTACACGATTACTCCAAGGCTGCTGAACGAGTTTCGCTACGGCTTCACGAATGTCACAACGAGCGTCAATTTTCCAATTCAGGGATCAAATGCGTTGAGCCAGTTCAATCTGACTGGAGTGAATATCAGCCAGCACCCAACGACACACGCATTTCCTACATTCAACTTCAGCGCCGGTACCGGGCTGACACCGATTGGGAGGGATAAGGCCGGCATCACGCAGTCGAAGACGACACAGTTCAGCGATAACGTGACCTACACCATGGGTAAACATACCTTGAAGGGTGGAATTGATATCCGAAGAGTGCGGTACTTCGATCTGGAAAGCTTTGCTCCAACGTTTGCCTCGGATGATTTTGGCAGTTTCATCTTTCAGCCAACCTTCACCGGCAATGCCTTCGGTGATTTTCTGGAAGGTGCACCAACCACGTTGAACTTCGCTGTATCCAGTCCCGACGTGGGCGGAACGGCAACGCAATATAGCCTGTTTGCGCAGGACGAGTTTCAGGTGAACAGCCGGCTGACGCTGAGCTATGGGTTGCGCTGGCAGGTGCTCCCAGGCTTTCAGGAAGATGGCGGCAATCTGGCGAACTTCGATCAGAGGAACAATTCGATTGTGGTACCCGACGCGCTAGCAGGATATCTGACGAGCCAGAATCTTACCGTGTCGAATGTTGCCTTCCAGCAGTCCTTCAACGCTTGCAATCTCAATAACAGCTCTCTTCCGTGCACGAAGTATGTGACTGCAAGCCAGGCTGGGCTGCCGCAGAGCCTGCGCAATACCTACAAAGGGAACTTCCAGCCGCGCGTGTCTGTGGCTTACCGACCCTTCAATGATACGAAGACCGTTGTACGTGCGGGCTTCGGCATTTACACCATGACCAACCTCGGCCCGCTGTCGTTCAACAACAGCGGCAATCCGACGTCGAGTCTGCACACCTATTCCAACTTCAATACCGCAGGACCGAATACTCCGCAGATCCAGTTCCCTAACACCGCACCTCCTACAATCGGCGCGCAGATCGGTGGCGGCAGTCTTGATCAAGGTGTGGACCCGAACTACCGTGATCCGCAGTCGAACCAGTGGAACGTGACGGTGGAGCGAGAGATTTCAAACAGCACGTCCCTTCGTGCAAGTTACGTGGGAATGCACACCTACCGGTTGAGTATCACGGAAGACCTGAACCAGATTCCTGCGAGCACGACCGCTTTTACGACATCTGCTGCAACCCCTTGGGCCGATCCACAATCTCCTTATCGTAACTGGGCGCAGCTTTTCAGCACGTTCAATGCTGGTGAGGCAAACTATCGCGCGTTCGAACTGGAAGCGAGGCATCGGATGCAGCACGGACTCTATTTCGATGCGAACTATACCTACGCTAACAACCACGCAGACAACCAGGGCGATGCTCCGAGTTCCTTCGCAGGCGAGGTTAACTATGGCGGCCCAATCGCTAACCGCTTCAACATCAAACAGGATCTTGGCAATGTTGAAGGCACCCGTCGTCACCGTATGCTTCTGACGGGTGTCTATCAGCTTCCGTTTGGCAAGGGTCGCAGTTTCATGGGGGGCGGGGGAATGACGGATGCATTGCTGGGCGGTTGGGATCTGACAACGGTGACGTTGCTTGAAACCGGACCCTGGCTGACGCCGAGCATCAGCGCAGGCGGGTGTCAGGTACAAGCAAACCCGGACGGCTCCTGTCCGGCAACTGCAACTGGTCAGCAGCAGACGAATGACCAGTCCAACACGAACGTGGCAAACCGCGGCGCAGTTTTGCGTCCTGACGCAGTATCGACCAGTTTCTATGCTGGCCAGTCGAGGTCGCAGTTCTTCAACCTGGCTGCCTTCTCACCAACCTCGGTTGGAGCCGGTCGCTTCGGCAATGCCGGAGTCGGTATCCTGCAAGGACCTGGAACGGCGGCGGTAAGCCTCGGAGTTGCAAAGTCGTTCCGCATCACGGAGAAGGTGCATGCCCGCTTTGAATCGACCTTCACCAATGTGCTGAATCACACTAACTTTGCTCCGCCAGCTACAGTGGTGGACAGCCCTTCTACCTTTGGGGCATTGATCGGCGCTCAAACAGCAGAGAACGCAGGCAACCGCACCGGTCAAGCCGCCCTGAGGTTGGACTTCTAGGGCGACTGAATTTTTACCAACGCCCGCCGGATCCGCCGCTCAAAGCCTCATCGAACGTAAACCTACTCCTCCTCATCAACGACCGCCGCTGTTCCGCGCCTGCATTCCATACAACGCCCGCATCAGGGCGGAAGTGATGGGGGTGCGCGCGGACAGCCGGTTGCAAAAGGGCTGCGACTGCTGAAAATGGAGCGGGCCGCGGTGTTTGAGCGCTACCAGCGTCTCGTCTTCAGTATCGCGCTCAAGATCGTTCGGGACCGCGGCGGGCCGAGGTCCTGACGCAATTTACACTCGGTGCACAATTCACCCCGCTGCAGGCCGACGATCCGGCCCCGTGTCACTATAGGAACCTATCGCTGGTCCTGCCAGAAGGCGGGTCGCTGGACATGGCCGAAAATAGGAACGACCGCAGCATCCTTGGTTGCCGGCAGCTTCGGGAGCTTTCTTTTGCTGAAAGCTCAAAAAGGCTGACAATTACGTGATTTGCGGCGCCGGTCGACCTGCACCCTGAGCCGTTCTTTCGCTCGTACGAGCGTAAGGAAACAGCAATCCCCATGAAAGAAAGAACGATGAGCTACGATGTGTTTTGCCGGCATTTCGCCTTGGCAGGACAAGTGAGATCTCATGGGTGACCAGACACATCAAGAACCCCTTAGCGAATTGAGCCGGACGGCGGAAGAGGAGAGACTCGCCAGATCCGCTCGCCGCCAGGAGAATTGGCAGCGATGGGGAACGTATCTTCCAGAACGACAGTGGGGCACCGTACGAGAGGACTACTCAGTCAACGGAAACGCCTGGGGGTTTACCCACGACATGGCGCGCTATCGCGCGTACCGATGGGGTGAAGATGGCATCCTGGGTTGGACGGACCGAGAGTGTCGGCTGTGCTTTGCGACATCGCTGTGGAACGGCAACGACCCCATTTTGAAAGAGCGTCTCTTCGGTCTGGGGAACCCGGAAGGGAATCACGGGGAGGACGTTAAGGAGCAGTATTACTATCTCGATGCCACGCCGACGCACTCCTACTGCAAAGCCTTATACAAATATCCGCAAAAGGCATTTCCGTATGACGATCTGATCGAGACGAATCGCAAGCGGGGATATGATCAGTCGGAGTATGAGCTTCTGGATACCGGCATCTTCGAGCAGGAGCGATACTTCGATGTACAGGTGGAGTACGCCAAAGCAGGACCGGAAGACACGCTCATCAAATTAACGATCTCGAACCGTGGTCCCGATCCGGCCAGCCTTACGGTCGCACCTACGCTGACTCTCCGCAATAACTGGTCTTGGCGAAATCTGGAGCCGGGTGAGGAGACCCGTCCCTGGATGCGAATCCTCGAGGGCAGCGACCGAACAATCATCGCGAACCACAAGACACTCGGCCGATTTCGATTTTGCGCGATCGAAACGCCGGATCAAAAGGCTGAAGAAGTCATTTTTACCGAGAATGACACGAATTTCAGACGGCTCGTCCCCAATTATCAAGGCAACCAGGGTTATTCCAAAGATGGCTTCGATCGCTATCTCGTACAAGGTGAAAAGGGCGCGGTCAATTCCGAGTTGAAGGGTACGAAGGCAGCCTTTGTATATCGCTTGAAACTGGACACGGGTGCATCGACCGTACTGCGACTCCGTCTGGTTCGGGAGGACAAAGAAGAGCCATCAGCTCTTGATCTATCGGTGTTCGATACTTGTTTTGCATTGCGGCAGCAAGAAGCAGACGCATTTTATGCGGAGAGAATTCCGGAAACCTTCAACGACGATGAGCGGAACGTGTCGCGGCAGGCGTACGCGGGACTCCTTTGGACCAAACAGTTCTATTACTACGTTTCAGAATGCTGGTTAGCGGGCGACCCAGCCCAGCCTGCTCCCCCAAAGGAGCGCCTGATGGGCCCCAATTCTGACTGGCGGCACCTTTACTGTCGCGATATCCTTTCGATGCCAGACAAGTGGGAGTATCCCTGGTTCGCCGCTTGGGACACGGCTTTTCACATGATCCCCATGGCAGAGGTCGATCGCTTTTTTGCAAAGAACCAACTCCTGGTTCTTTTGAGGGAGTGGTACATGCATCCAAACGGCCAGATGCCGGCCTACGAGTTCTCGTTTGGAGACGTAAACCCACCGGTGCATGCCTGGGCAGTGATGCACGTCTACTTGATCGATACACGACGAAACAACGGAGTAAAAGACATTGAATTTCTGGAGCGCGCTTTCCAGAAATTGCTGCTGAATTTCACATGGTGGGTCAACCGCAACGATCAGAAGGGTCACAACCTCTTTGGCGGCGGCTTCCTAGGTTTGGACAACATTGGGGTCTTCGACCGTTCCATTAAGATGCCCCAGGGAACGACCCTCAATCAGGCAGACGGTACCGCATGGATGGGACTCTATTGCTCAGGGATGCTGACGATTGCGCTTGAACTGGCGCAGACGAGACCCGCTTATGAAGACATCGCCAGCAAATTCTTTGAGCACTACATCGCTATCATCGATGCCATCAATGGACTTAGCGGTACCGGTTTGTGGGATGAAGAGGCCGGCTTCTACTTCGATCAGTTGATGACCGAAAACCAAGCCCCAAAGACCCTTAAGGTGCACTCAATTGTGGGCATCGTACCTCTGTTTGCCATCTGCATCTTGCACAAGGAAGATGTCGAGCGGCTACCCGGGTTCCGCAAACGCATGCAGTGGTTTCTTGAAAATAAGTTGGATCTTGCCAGACATGTTTCTGATGTGGAGACGGCCGATCCTGAACTTGCAGGTTCCAAGTTTATTGCGCTCGTTCCCAAGGAACGTCTTCTGCGCATCCTGACGCGGGTTCTTGACGAAACAGAGTTTCTTTCGGATCACGGAGTACGCGCACTATCCAAATTCCATAGCGACAACCCGTACGAGGTCGAGCTGGAAGGGAAGATGCTGAGAGTCCAATACGTTCCTGCAGAGGGAGACAGTGGAATGTTCGGAGGCAATAGTAATTGGCGCGGACCGATTTGGTTTCCAATGAATGGTCTGCTCCTGAATGCTTTGCAGCGCTACCACGCTGTGTACGGGAGCGATTTCAAGATCGAGTGTCCGACCGGAAGCGGCAATATGTTTACCCTTCAGGAAGTACTGGAGGAGATTGCACGCCGGCTGGTTAGCCTGTTTCTGCGCGATTCGGAGGGTCGACGGCCTGCGCATGGTAACGAGCGACGTTACATCGATGATCCCCACTGGAAAGAACTCGTGCTTTTTAGCGAATATTTCTGCGGCGATACAGGCCGAGGAACCGGGGCAAGTCACCAGACAGGTTGGACAGCGTTGGCAGCCACCTGCATGGAGAGGATGCATCGAATGAAAACGACTATGCGCTGAGATGAGCGTCCAAAGAACTATCTCTTAATCCGAAAACGAAAATCGCGGATGGCAAGCGCCGAAACGACTCTATCGCCAAAACAGGAGTGGAGGGAAGCACGGAAGGCGAGGTTGGGCGATGCTCACTTGTGGCCAAGCACCACCCATAAGAGAGCATCGCCTGGCTCGGTTGGGTCACCCGCGATACACGTTACTTGACGACCATATTGCCACCTGCGATCCAGGGAAGCGTGTGGTTGTAGGTATGTACAACTCCATCAGGCGTCGTCATGTAGCAGCGGCCGATAAAATTGCCCGGTAGTTTCAACTCTAGCGGTAAATCGTTACTGTCGATCTCTGTCTTCGCGCTTCCGTCTAGATTGAGGAACGGGGAACCGTTGACGTTAAAATATATTTCGACCACGCCCCCGACGGTGTCGGTGTGGCAACGCACGGTCTCCCCGAGTTTCAGGGGGCCAGGAAAGTGTGCAACGACATAATTGTTTTCTTGATCAAGCTCGACGAGAATCTCATGGGTTTTGTGTGTCTTGTGTATGTTGGCGACGTTGGCTATGTTGGCTGTGGCTGACATTTCTATTTACCTCCATTTTGATTTCTGGCTGCTATCTGTCTAAAGCGAGAATCATGGCTAAAGTCCGCCAGGTCGGGCTGACGATCCAGCTCCCGCAGCAGGTCTGGAGTGGCTGCCTCGAGGACCTGGATGGCCCGGTCGCGCTGGCCAAGCGCTTCGTAGGTCAGTACAGCGCTGCGGACGACCTTAGTCTCGCCAGGTGACAATTGCAAAGCCTGCGCAATTTCGTCCTCCGCTCTCTTGCGGTCGCCGAGCCGCGCTGCGATGTAGGCAACATAGCCCCGAGGATACCCGAGGCGAGGGTTTTCCTTGAGCGTAGCCAATGCCAGATCCATTGCCTGGCGGTAGGCCGCGTTGGCATCGCGCACCCGCCCCAGGCGGCGATTCGAATCAGCCAGATTTTCCACGGATATGTAGCTGGAGGGATCGAGCGCAACCGCTCGCTTGTAGTAGGCAATAGCCTCCACATCCCTCTTCTGATAGGCCCGCATGGCCCCCATGTTATTCAAAGCGCTCGGTGTCTCGCGCAGCTTTAGAGAGGTCAACAAAGCTTTTTCTGCCTCGGTGTCCCGCCCAAGCTCATCCAGCGCCGCACCGAGATTGGTGTACTCATCGAACAAACCAGGAGCCCGCTCGATTGACTTCTGAAATTGTCTGGCAGCTTCGGGATAGTTGCCGTGGAAATAATACAAAACGCCGAGCCCGTGGTACCCGCCGTAGTAATCCGGATCCAGCTCAATGGCCTTTTGATAGGCTTCGATGGCCTGGGAGGTCATATGGAGCTTGTCGTAGACTCCGGCAATGCGCCGAAGAGCCTCGACGTTGCGCGGTTCATGATCCTGCACGCTGTGGTAGTCTTCCAACGCCTGCTCATACTGGCTTGCGGTTTCTTTTAGGAGACCCGCAGCCATGCGTACTCTCGGAGAATCCGGACTGAGGCTCTCGGCGGCGCGCAGGGATCGGCGAGCGTCATCAAGCCAGTTCTCCTGGTGTGTTTCTTCAAATTTCATGACATTTGCTTCCACGAGACCGGCCAGCGGCAGCGGGGAACGAGGATCGAGCCGGGCTGCCTGCTCAAATGACGCTATCGCTTCATCAAAACTTCGACGATCTCTGCGGAGCAGATACAGCCCCCGATCGTAAGCCGGGGTGGCGGCAGAGGAGAG
>JAOAPF010000378.1 GCA_025462755.1 Edaphobacter sp. | reverse complement strand
TGGTGTAATCAGGAGAAGGTGGGTGCGGATTCCATCATGGCTCGAAGCAGATCCAGCGCTTCACTCAGAAGCCGTATACATAGAAGCAGACCGCTTCTTCCATCAGAAAATCTTGCTTGCAATCGGGCGACGGACCATACATGGTGACCCCATATAGCGGGCGGGAGGAGTTACCTCCCGCGGCACTAATTAGACGGCACGGAGGAAACCAAGAAGATGCCGGAAGTAGATATCCTGGTCGTCCCAGAAGCACATATGGCTGCCATTTGGGCAAATAGCGGAGGTGGCATTGGGCATCAGGGTGGCCATCTTCTTCATGTCCTCGGGGTCCATCTCGTCGTAGCGAGCGCCGATGGTGAGGGCTTTGGTCTTGATCTCGTGCAGACGATCCCAACGCTCCCAGTCTTTGAGGTTGCCGGTGACGAGGAACTCGCTCTTTCCCTGCATCTGATTGTAGATCTTGTCATTTAAATGACGGAAGGCGCGGGTGAGAGGCTCGGGCCAAGGATGGGTGCGGCAGATCATCTGGGGATAGAGATCCTCCATCATGATCTTCTCGTAAGCGGGATTGTCGTAGTCCTGCTTGGCTTCAAGGGCATTGAGCTGCGCGAACTTTTCGGGGGAGAGCAGGTTTTGCTTGAGGGCGGCGGTGCGCTTGAGGTAGGAATGGGTTCCGGCGGTCATATCAGAGATGATGAGACCGCGGAGATGCTGCTGGTAGTTGAGCGCGTACTCGATGGCGAGGATGCCGCCCCAGGAGTGGCCGTAGAGCACGAAATTTTCTAGGCCGAGGCCGCGACGGACCTCTTCGACCTCCTGGGTGTATCGCGCGAGGGTCCAGAGGGAGGGGTCGTCGGGCTGATCGGAGTTGCCGCAGCCTAGCTGATCGTAGTAGTAGTACTCGATGTCGGCGGCGGGAAGGAAGGACTCCATGACTTCGAGATACTCGTGGCTGGCGCCCGGGCCGCCGTGGAGGAGTAGGACCTTGACCGAGCCGCTGCCGACCTTCTTAGTCCAAACCTTGTACTTGCCGCCAAAGACGGGCACCATGCGGATGCCTGCTGTTCGGATGCCGGGAGGATTGAGCGGCTCGCCGGTGGCTGAGACGGTTTCGGGAAGTGGGGCGGCGGGGGAGAAGGTTGGATCAAGCGCCACAGCGGCGCTGGTGGACAGGCAGAGCGCGGCGACGGCTGCGGTGCTGGAGACAAATGTACGACGATTCATGAATCGATTTTCCGTTCTTGCTTTAAGTTGTCCCCTACCACTCGGGGGAAGTCATGAGCCAGGTTGCTCAACTTTGAATCTCTCAATAGAAGGTAAGCGAACGCCAAAAAATCTAGACTGAAGTTCCTCGATGTAAAACCCGTCGCCAGACGAATTATTCCGCTAGCGCTCATTTTCCACGCGCTTTCGCGCAAGGTCCCTTTCCCCACCTCACACCGCCTCGGTTGATTCAAGAAGAACCGAAAACGATTCGGCGCTGGGTGAAGAAATCTGGTCATTAGTTTCCGGAGAGTCAGCAAACCTAGTCGGGCATTTCTTCGATGGACCGAGGCTCAACCATCTGGCGTCGCTCTACGCTGTGGCGAGAGTGACTGGACGCTTGGTATGCCTTAAACCGGGCGCGCATGAGGTTGCCGAGGGGGCGATGCGCGGCCAAACTATGCCAAGGGTTAAAGCTTAGCTGCTCGTCAACCCATACTCGGCGGGGATTCGAATAGGCATTTTGAGGTTGCACAGTGACCCTTGCAATGGTTAAAGAGGGGCTAAGATGTTCGTCCCATTTAACCGAGGCGTCTTCAACAGGCATCCTAGTGAGATCGGCACAAAGCTGAACGCGTAGCTGCCAAACCGCCGTATCGGTTTGGAAAAACGTTACTATGCTGTCCTTCACGCAATTCCAGGAGTCTGGATGATCCACGTATTTGCCTCGCAAAGCAGTGAGATTGCTCGATACGGGAACTAGATGCACTTTTCCGAAGTACTCGCCGAAGCGCAGAGGCACGGCCGTATAATAGGTCTCTCCAAGCGGATGAATGGGAGGATGGCGAAATCCTTTGAGGGATGCGGATTTCTCTCCCACCAACTCGAGACCTTCTTCCGCAGTCTGCGCGACCGAACTAACCACTTGCTTCGGTGCCTCGGAATCATCGGCGTGCCTATCAAGCAACGTAATACTCTTCAAGAAGTCGTTTGCTCGCGCGGAATGAAAGGTGCTGGCATTATTGAAAACGAAATCCTGGGTCACTTGGCCTGCGTGGTTCGGAAGCATCTCTCCCTCCACACCGATGACCTTGATGGCAAGACCTCGTGGAGTCGAGATATGGTCGGAGAGTATATCGCCGGGATTGGTCGAGAAGCGCATGAGTCACTCTCCAGTATGAATCGTCGCATCTAATAACCAGCCAGGATGAAATTCATCCTACTGCTGATGGCCGACGCAAGCATTGCAGCGACTGTCTCGAACTCGCTCTGGCCTTTGCCGGCAGGATTGGGGATGTCGAACTCTGGGTGGAGACGGAATACCATTGCGACAGAGGCCGGAAAGGCTTGCTTCACCTGGCTGACCTGCGCGTCGGTCATGCACAGGACCAGGTCTGCCCTGCCCATCAGGTCATCGCTCAAATTAGATGCGGAATGAGCCCTGGGCACGACCGCCACTCCACACAGGGCGTTGGCGGCAAGCGGTCCCATGGTCTCCCCATCGACCGCGGAGATTCCCCTGCTCAGGATGGTGGTCGACGGCGCCGGGTTATTGGGAATGGCAGTCGCCATACGGGCCAGCAAGGAAGAGCAGATCTGCGCGGCCATCGGAGAACGGCTGGTGTTGCTGTTGCATACGAAAATGACAAGGCGTGCCCGTAAGGCGCTCGCCGGGGATGGAGGAGCAGGCACTGCCATCCCGGTGATCCGACCGCGCTGCTGTGTGGAGAGGAGCTGAGACAACAGGGTGGCGGCCACTAGAAACAGGGCAAGATACTCCAACGATGCAGGCGGGAGAGGCTGCGTCTCTCGACTGAGGCCGAAATAGATCGAGATTGAGAAGAAGGCGGCTCCGGGCAGGGTGAGCAGCCATGCGGCGGCCATCTCAAGAATGGTCTTCCATTGCAAGGCATGACGGTCTGCGATCAGCCCAACGCCCAGAATAGCGCCGGAGATGACATGCGAACTTGCGACGGGGAAGCTCAGCAGCGATGCGGAGATGATGATTGAAGCCGTGCTAACGTTCGCGACGACGCTGTCCGTGCAGGCCATCGGGCTGATGCGGAAGGCCAGGCTTTCCGTGACGCGCCGGCCGGCGATCAGTGATCCAGCCAGCAGGGCGATGGCGACGGTGATCTGGGTGCGTGGACAAAGGCGGAGCCTGCCCGGCCATCGAAAAGGAAACGTGGACCGATCATTTTGTTCGGGCCGAACTGGCCGTTTGGCGGTACGGGCATCACCGTGGCCTGGCCGTTCTGCACCGCCAGCCACTCCGCAATGGTCGTCATGTAGTCAAGGCCGGGCTGGTAGGCGATGTATTGCTGCACCGTAACGCCGGTCGGATCCAGCACGGCAAGATCGCCGAAGCCGGCTGGCTGAAGAAAGAACTGAGAGATGTATGGACCTACGAGCTCTCCTGGAGTGTCTCCGCGAAACAGTGTCTGCGGGGTGACCTGGGGGTTGCCCGCTGCATCTACGACCGCCGAATCCCGCGGACCCTTGAAGGCGGAGAGTGTGTTCAGATCTGCGATTGCAGCCAAGGTATCGGGGTTGGTAGCGTAGTCGCTGAATGGCACGTCGCGGCAGATCGCCATCCAGTAGAGCTCCACCATCTCCGCTGCCCGCTCGGCACTTCCGACGGTTGGTGAGGGCGGTATGGAGAGAGCGTGGCTGTCGGCGCCTTCAAGATCAAAGGCCAGACCACCCTGGGGGTTGACCAGCTTCACCGTGCCGCCGAGGGTGATCCCCTGGAAGTCCTGCGGCAACCCCGACGCGATCGCCTTCATGAACGACCTGTACGCCGTAGGCTCGACCACACCTAAGTTATCGTGCGGCAGGCCCTTCGAGTAGCTGCCGTACTTCTGTTCGTAGAGGTCTTCGTCTCCGTTACTGAGGTGAGCGGGCAACGGCTGTGCGCGTTGAAAGGCAGCAGCTTTTACCCGTATTTCTTGGGCCGTTTCGGCGCGTTGGGTAGGTGTGAGTACGCCATAGGGAGGCTGAATTGCCGGAGGAGCTGGAACGGGTAGCGGGGGCATGGGCATGACTCACTTTCAAATTCAGATTTAGAAGGTCTTTGCTGACCTCCGTATCAGAGATACGGGGGCGATTTGCAGGGCGTTTCGCTGATGCCACAGATGCTTCAGCGGCGATTCGCGACTTGCCAAACCCATGGAAACGAACTGACCCTAACAAGGGAACCCTTTGGCGCAACGTTCGGCTTGGTGTTGCTTCACCGCCCGCTGCACGGAATCAAATTGGTTCATCCTCCGCTTGAAATAACAATCATGGATTAGTTCTATTCCCACGCCGCGTGGAACATTCGAAAGCTTGATGCGCTTGGAAATCAGACTTCGCATCATGCTCCCGCGTCTCTCCGCTGACGCGACGCGCTCCGCCGGCCACGCATGAAGCAATCGAAACCAAGACGGCGAATGAAGTAAATCTCTTGTTCGAGCTGGCTCACGAAGAGAGTCGTGTCGCGGGCAGCTTCAGAGCCGCGTAGTATGCGGCTCGCTCGCGGACGAAGTCTGTACATAGGTCAGTCGCTCGACGTGTGCTCAGGCTCTGCATAATTCAGATGTTAGGATCCTCTTTGCTGAGGGTAGATGCTTTATTAAATCTTCCTTGCGGATGGGTAGCCCCACAGCTGAGTGATGCATTGCCTTTTATAGATCGAGATTACGGTAAAAGCATAAGAATCTGGATTCATTCTCGTGGATATGGGGTGGAGAGTCGAATATCCCGGCTCGTTTCGGTAACGCGTGTCCCACATACTGCGAAACTTGTGTGCCGCTTCGTGGATTAACATTGCGACCATCAGCAATTTTTCACGCTCGTTCTTCAGAAGGTCGAAGTCTAAATGAATACTGCCATAAGACTCTGGACGCGCTACCCCCGTGAGATGGTTTGGTTTCGTCATGGTATAACCACGTAACCGAAGTCCCCGTGAGAGATACACGCTATACGCATCTGATATAGTGATGCGCGCCCTCAAACCCGTCCATATGGACTCAAAGTTAGAGATGATGGGACCTAGGTCGCCACTCCAATCTTTTGTTGAACCTCTGGTAATCGGAGAAAACCGGAAGTGACTTTCCAAAATACGACGGATAATGGGCTCAGGATCATATGGAGGGGTGTTTGCACGGCGAAGTGTTCGCAGCGCGAGTTCCAAACACGCTCTTGCCAAGGCTACTACTTCCGCGAGACGCCTAATTTGAACATCATTAGGAACTCGTGATGAATGGTAGTTGATCGTCAGCTGTGAGTTAACGACAATACCGCGGACACCAAGTGTGGGCATAGGGCTTGTTTGACTGCTCTTTTCGCCATCATCGAACCAACGAAAGAACATCTTTCTACAGCGTGTTTCATAACTAGGTTCTGCCTCAAGCTGGATACTGTTGCTTGAAGAGGATTGTTTGATGAGCTTCAGAAGTGAGCAAGAAGCGATTCATTCTGTTGACCGATGCGCAGTGGGAGGTAATCGAACCGCTGTTGCCAGAGCCGAAGAGGCGGAAGGATAATCGCGGTCGTCCGTGGGCCTCAAACCGGGCGTGTCTGGAGGGGATTCTCTGGGTGCTGCAAACTGGAGCAGCGTGGCGGTTTCTGCCAGATAAATACCCGTCCCCGGCCACTTGCTGGCGTCGTCTAAAGCAGTGGGAAGCGGAGGACGTCTGGCTCGATGCGTGGCGAGCGTTGCTGGGCGCCCTCGACGGCGAGGGCCTGCTGAAGGGGGAATAGAGCTTTCTGGACGGCAGTTTCGCTCCGGCGAAAAAAGGGGCGCTGCGGTCGGTAAAACAAGCGCGGCAAGGGAGTGATTTTTGATCCCCAATTCGTAAATGGCGTTTTTTTTCTGCCTCATGTTTTTTCGCTTCTCAATAGTATCTAAACACCCGGAACGGAAGATTTATTCCAACGCATGCTTGCCTAATTATTTACCTAACAGGGAATGGGGTCTTTCGATCCTCTGAATCGGGCGCTGCGACTGGACGCAGCCGATAAAGGAGCGTTCTGAGACGCTTTCGCACATACGTCCGGACGGTGCTGTGTGTGCTCGTACTGGTGTCGCGCGGTACTCAAATCCCGGAATATGTTCTGTAGGGGTGTTTTGCGGTATTCAAATCCCGGAATTAGTCGAGCTGTTTGTACTCAAATCCCGGACAAACTTTAGCAGGAACTTCGTCCGGGTTTATGTGCAACAATCCGGGATTTCAGTGCAGTGACAATGCAGTCAAATCCCCGGAAAGGATTGAAAACAAACAAGCGTATTTCCGGGATTTGAGTGCAGCGTGACAATGGCTATTTCTGCCCAACC
>JAOAPF010000377.1 GCA_025462755.1 Edaphobacter sp. | reverse complement strand
TGGTGTAATCAGGAGAAGGTGGGTGCGGATTCCATCATGGCTCGAAGCAGATCCAGCGCTTCACTCAGAAGCCGTATACATAGAAGCAGACCGCTTCTTCCATCAGAAAATCTTGCTTGCAATCGGGTGACGGACCATACATAGTGACCGCGACTACACAACCGCTGTCGGTTTCCTTTACCTGGTAGAAAGAATTTGTTCAATACACGAGACTTAGTCAATTCCCTAACCTGTAGAATCTTTCCTTAGCCGCTAGAAATATTCCCTAACCTATAGATCAATCGCAAAGCCGTTTTCATAGCTCTAATAGCAACGGATGTGCATTTCTTTCGAGACATGCGATAGTAAACAAACTCCTTATCGCGGGCGGCTACGTTCTACTTGTAAAGGAATTTCTACAGGTTACGGAACAAAACCTGCATGGCCAACCAGTTTTCTACAGGTAAAGGAAAACCGACAACCGTCCGGCCTCGCAGGATGACTGCCAAGTCCCGCTGCTTCGGTGTATTGGCAGCCCGCATCCGTAATGGGCGATTACATCCTGAATTTCGAAGCGATCGAGAAGGTATTGCAGCTTTTGTTCAGTGGTTCGCATAGTTCAAACTCCTATTTGTCATTATTCTGTGAACTAGAACCTAGAACTAGACCGATTTCTATGGGATGGCTTTGTTGTCACCTTCCTGATTTCGTAGGCAACGCGCGAATGCATCGGCAAGCAAGGACGTGCACGGCGATTTTCACATTGGCGATGAAGCCACACCGCGGCTCTGATTTTTCCTTGAACCCTCGGGCGGTGGCGTGGACCGATCGGGCTAGATGCATGGGAGTCACGCGGATTGCTTGATCTACAAGAACCGTTTATTGGTACTGAATGGTTCAGTTGAGAGTTTTTCAACACCATCCATCGTTGCGCAACGATCCTCATCTAGGTGATTTTACTTTTTCGGCCTATTCGAATGCTTTGCGAAGTGCGGCCCCAGCTTGATCGATGAGAACCTTGCCTGCGTCGAGCACACCTGCCATCGAAGCTAGTCCATGAACCATGCCTGCCCAGCAAGTGTGATCTACCGCAATATTTGCGGCCTTCAATTTTGAAGCATACTCATCTCCTTCATCATGCAGAGGATCATGATCCGCAGTGATAATTAGAGCGGGCGCTACCTCATTGAGGTCTGTTGCGAAGAGCGGGGACACCTTCGGGTCTTCACGATTTATTCCATACGGTAGATAGGCGTCGTACCATTCGATCATCTGTGCATGTGAAACGAGGTAAGCACCAGTTCCCAATTCTTTCCACGAAGGCCTCGACATCGTAGCGTCGAGGTTCGGATAGAGCAATACCTGAAGACGCAGCTTCGGTCCAGTCTTCGCAGCCTTTTGAGTTACCCATGCAGCCAGGAGACCACCTGCACTGTCACCTCCTACCGCGAGCCGCTGCGGGTCTACACCGATTTCGGAAGCGTGATCAGCGACCCATGTGAGAGCGGTCCATGCGTCATCATTTGCAGCGGGGTAAGGGTTTTCCGGGGCAAGACGGTACGCCACCGAAATGACGATGCACTGGGCACGATTTGCTAACGCCCGGAGTAGCGTATCCTGGCTTTCGAGATCCCCTGCGACAAAACCTCCCCCATGGTAATAAACGAAAACTGGCGCGGCGATTAGCAGGGGTTCTTCCGTGTGCGGAACATACAAACGAACGGGAACTTTTCCAGCAGGTCCTGGTATGTCGAAATCTTTGGTTCTTGAAACCGACTCGAATGGGTACTTTAGCGCTGCAAAGGTACCCGTCATCATCTGCCGTGTTGCAACAATCTTTTCCTTTGCGGAGAGGGGTGTCGATGGGGCCGGATGCTGCGATGCATTTGCTTGGAACTGCTCCAAGAGAGCCTCTACCTGTGGGTCAAGTTCATTCGACAATGGACAACTCTCTTTCTTCTGGAACGAGTTCAGCAGGTGCGATCAAGCCAACGAATCAAGACAGCGATATTCATCTTGTTGATAGCAGCGGATTACTTTGCCAATACTCTGAATAAACAACACCTCAGCCGACAAATTATGTCGATCTTTATAGAGGGGGACCAAATTGCTTTCAAACCCTAAGCGGGGTAGTAGACACATCCAACCGAAAACCTCCGTTAAGGATTTGATCCCTTCCGTTTCTCTTTGGATCCCACCTGATCTCGAGCGCAATGCGCCGCCTCGCGATGGATAGATAAACGCTGCGCGACTTCACATGATCGATGATTTAACATCGCCAAACGTGCCAGACGCAACCTCAGCGATTCGTCTTAGGGCTGGCCGAGTCTTTCCCGCTTTCGCAGCAATCCTTATTCCTGCCAGCGTGCTTTCAAAGAAATCGGCAAGACTCTCAATGTCCGTCCGAGCATCAAATGTGTCCATGAGCGTGTGACGCTGGCTCCGACAGCATTCGTCTGCGGTTGTTTGCTCTACTTCATGAGTCCGCTTGACGCGACCAGTTCCTCTACAGCCTTGGCGACGATGGCGCTCAGGTGAGTGGAGGGGTGGACGGTGTCGGCGAAAATGAAGTCTTCGGGCGCGGTGGGGGTGGTATAGGTCCCCGGGGAGCAAAAGAGAGAGTCGTTGAAGGACGCCGGGTTCTCCAGTTTGAGAGCGGTGGCCTTGTCGATTTCGGCTTGCGCATTACATGCCATGCCGTTGTGCGATACCTTGAATCCGAAGTCCTGGAAGTTCGCTACTACGTTATCGACGATAGTGAAGAGGTCAATGACGATGACCTTATCGAGAAGGTTTTTGCTACGCAGCTGGCTGTTCAAGGTGGCGTTGAAGAGCTGCGAGATCTGGGTGAGGGACTGACCGTGGTCGGCGCTGGAGAAGCCCTGCGGGGCGTTTCCGAGGTCAGGCATGTTCAGGAGCCCCACGTGAGTTGCGCCTTTGGCGATGACGGTATCGACGACACCGGCGAGAGCAATGGCAGACTGGACGATGGCCTGCTGGGCAGCCTGGGCCGCAGCAGGTGTGCCGATCTGCTGGGCGACCGCGAGGTTGAAGAAGATGTCGTTGGCCCCGCCATTGATCATGACAAACTGGTTAGAGTGAAATCTCTGATGGATGGAGAGATAGGTGTTGAGTTGTTGGGTGACCGGGACAGTGGTTTCCAGTTGGAAGTCGGAGTTCGGATCTCCGCTGGTGTCATGCCCTATTCCGGGTTGCATGGAGACGCGGGATCCACCTTGAGCGTAGCTGAAGCCGCCGGATGGGACGAGGGGTGTGCCAAAGCCTCCTTGAAACGCCGGTATGAGGAGATCGCCGTAGGTGCAGGCCAGATCCTGAATAAAGAGCTTGGAAGGATTGGTGGTGAATTCCCCGCCACCGAACTTGGCTTTGGCGAACTGCTGATAGGTGCCGGTGTCCAGCAAGCTATCTCCGAAGGTGATGAACTGTAACTTGACGCCACCTGGAGGTGTTCTGTTAAGTGAATCGAGTGTACAGGCGGCGTGCAGCGGTGGAGAGCGAATCGCCAGTGCTATCAGGATGGCCAGGGCGGAAACCATTGCTCGATAGTGTGCGGTCGATTTTGGGGTCATGTACTGATTTTTCACGGGCGCTTGTTCCTCATTCTCGGCCTGAATTTAAAGGCAGGTTCGTCTTAAAAACAGATGGGAGGTTCTTTTATTCCGGTGACCGTGGATTTTCTTTGAGGTAGGGGTCTGAGGTGCAGTGGAACGGAAAACCGGGTTAGGGAAGCTCTGCGCACGGTACTGATTTCGCAGCCGAGAGCGCAGGCATCGATTTGCTGGTGATTTTCCAGCAGGATTTCCCAAGACAAGGTGGTACGGGTTTGATCTGCTGTCTGGGTGCGGCTCCACGAGAAGGCGAGAAGGGCGGCAAGGAGCACGAGATGCCGATCCACCATAATCTTGATCGCTATCTGGAGGAGTACATCCGGGCTGCCGGCATCGCCCAGGACCGGAAAGGCCCCGCTCTTCCGGACGACGCGCGGCCGATCGGGGAGATGACTGGCAATTCCCTGCTCCAGTCCGACGTGTGGAGGATGATTCGCCGGCGGGCGCTCGCGGCCGGGATCAAGACCGAGATCGGCTGCCACAACCTTCCGCGCGACCGGAATCACCGCCTACCTCAAGAACGGCGGCAGACTTGAGATTGCCCAGCAGATGGCCGCGCACGAATCAGCCCGGACGACCGGCCTCTACGACCGGCGCAACTGTCGCGCAGCAGTTAAATCCCGGACTGGCGCTTCTTTGTTTTCAATAATTGTCCGGGATTTAAGGGGTTGTCTCAGAATTCGGACGATAAAAGTACGGTAACGATCAATAAATACTGAAAACAAACCACTTACTGTGACGCTCCGCTTGTCGTGCCGTCCGCAATGTTTCTTGTTTGCAAGTTATTGATGCTATTGACACGCTATCTTCTTAGCGTGCTTTGTTGTCCGAATTCTGTCGGGACCCCTATTTGGCGGTTGCCCTCCTAGCGGCCTTCAGAAGGCCGACAATAAAACGTAAGTTTCCCACGGAATAAAGGCGGCACCAGACTGTTTAGTCCCAAGCGAACCCACACCCTGATTTCATCCGGTCGCTGATGTTTCTTCGTCTTTCCCTACATCAATCCAATTGGAGATCACTCATGCGCACTTCGCAGGCAAAACAAGATGAACTCAGGAACCTATTCCATGGC
>JAOAPF010000362.1 GCA_025462755.1 Edaphobacter sp. | reverse complement strand
GGAAGCGAGTGCAGCGGTGTTGGGGCATCCGGAGCGCGCGCTGGCGCTCAGTGCGGTGACTGGCACAAATGGGAAGACGACGACTGCGTTCTTGCTGGAGGCGATGCTTCGGAGTGTGGGGCGAACGTGTGTGTTGATCGGGACGATTGAGACGCATGTGGGGGATGAGGTGCGGGTGTCGCCGCATACGACTCCGGAGGCTTCGGATACACTGCGGGTTTTTGCTGATGGGGTGAAAGCAGGGGCCACGGAGGCGGTGATGGAGATGTCGAGCCATGCGCTGGAACAGGAGCGGGTTTGGGGGCTGCCGGTGGATGTGGCTATGTTTACGAATCTGACGCAGGACCATTTGGATTATCACGGGACGATGGAGAAGTATCTTGCGGCGAAGGTGAGGTTGTTTGAGGGTGTGGGGGCGCCTTCGCCTCGGGTTGCTGTTATCAATGCGGATGATGCTTATGGGGCGCGGCTGATTGCGGCTGCGGCGCGGTCGGAAATCATGCGGTATGGAGTGGGGCGTGGCGAGTATCGAGCCGAAGATGTGATATTGCGGGCTGCGGAGACTCGGTTCTTGTTCAGGACGCCGAACGGGGACGCGCACATCCGGTCGCCTTTGACTGGACGGGTGAATGTGTACAACTTGCTTGCGGCTTCTTGTGCGGCGTTGGCGCGGGGATTGACTCTGGAAAAGGTCGTTGCTGGTGCGGTTGCCGGGGCGCAGGTGCCGGGACGGTTTGAGGTAGTGCCTTCGTCGAATGATGTGACGGTTGTGGTGGATTATGCCCATACGGACGATGCTCTGCGGAATTTGATTTCGTTGGCGCGGGAGTTGGTGAAGGAACGCGGTGGTAGGGTGATCACTTTGTTTGGGTGTGGGGGCGATCGAGATCGCACGAAGCGGCCGCGCATGGGGCGGGCTGCGGGTGAGGGGAGTGATCTAGTGGTGTTGACTAGTGACAATCCGCGGAGTGAGGAGCCGAGGGCGATAATTGATGAGGCCCTGGTGGGTGTGCGGGAGACGGGGACGGATTGTGTGGTGGAGGAGGATCGGGGGGGCGCGATTGAGATTGCGATTCGCGCGGCGCAGGCTGGGGATATTGTCCTGATCGCAGGAAAAGGGCACGAGAAGGTGCAGATTTTGAAGGACGGGGCTGTGCCGTTTGACGATGTGGCGGTGGCGGCGGGAGTCCTAAATGAGTTGGTGTAGCTTGAAACCGGCAGAGCGGTCGTTCTGCGCACAATGTACCCATTTCAAAATCGGGATATGGGCACCCGGGCTTTGTGGCGATTAGACAGTGAGGATTTTCAATGAAGCTGACATTGGGGCAGGTTGCGGATTGGATTCATGCGGATGGTGAGTTCGATACGTTGGCAGAAGCGGAGGGGTATGGGATCGACTCGCGGACGATTGGGGCTGGGGAGTTGTTCTTTGCGGTTCGCGGCGAACGGTTGGATGGGCATGATTATGTGCAGGCGGCGCTTGCGAATGGAGCGGTGGCGGCGGTTGTGAGTAATCGGTGGGTTGTGCCATCGGAGGTGGATGAGAAGCGCTTGCTGAAGGTTTCGGATTGCGATGACTGTGTGTTGCGGGCGCTGCAGCAGCTCGCACATGCGGTGCGGAGAGAGTGGGGCGGGCGAGTGATTGGGGTAACGGGGTCGGCCGGCAAGACGACCACGAAGGAGGCGGTGGCGCAGGTTCTCGGAGCGAAGTTCAAGGTGCTGAAGTCGGCAGGGAATTTGAATAATGCGTTTGGTCTGCCGCTGCAACTGCTGAAGCTGGAGCGGGAGCATGAGGTGGCGGTGATCGAGATGGGCATGAACCACCCGGGCGAGATTGCTGCGCTGGCGAAGATCGCAGAGCCGGATTGGGGAGTGGTTTCAAACGTCGGACCGGTACATCTGGAGTTTTTCCCCGATGGGGTTGCGGGGATTGCGCGGGCGAAGTATGAGTTGATCGAGGCTTTGCCGAAGGATGGCGTTGCGGTTTTGAACTTTGACGATCCCTATGTGTCCTTGTTCGGCAAAGGGATGGGTGCACGTGCGGTCCTCTATGGGACAGGAGAGGGTGCGGAGGTTCGGGCTGTGCATGTGGCGGAGGTGGGGGCGGAGGGCGTGGTGTTTACGGTGGAGGCCAAGGATGAGCGCGCTAGCGTGCAACTGAAGATGCTGGGAAGACACAATGTTTCCAATGCGCTGGCTGCCATCGCTGTGGGGCTGCGAAGCGGTATGGCGCTTGATGAATGCGCGGCGGTGGTGGGGCAGATGCGGGCGAGTGACAAGCGTGGAGAGGTGTTGGAATGGCGCGGGGCGATGCTGATAAATGATTGCTACAACTCGAATCCGGCGGCGCTGAATGCCATGGTGGATGCGCTGATGGCGATTCCGGCGGAACGGCATGTTGTGGTTGCTGGAGAGATGCTGGAGCTGGGGCCGGAGGCTGAGGCGCTGCATGCTGCTTGCGGGGCGAGGATGGCTGATCGTGGAGTGGAGTTTGTTCTTGGTGTGCGCGGTGCGGCTGAAGCGGTGGTGCGAACGGCAAAGGCGCAGGGAGCCGAGGCGGTATTTGTCGCCAGCCCGGAGGAGGCAGGGGAGTGGCTGGTTGCGAATATGCGTGCCGGAGACGTAGTGTTGTTGAAGGCCTCTCGTGGCGTACGCCTGGAGAAGGCTTTGGCCGTCATCGCGGACGGTTCTCGATAGCATATTTTGGTAAAGGGGTACTCCCGGCTATGGCAAAAGAGTTCGCGCGTCGTAACAAAGTGAAGCGGGGCAGGAGTGAAGGCATCGGGAAGGCAAAGGCTGGTTCTCCACTCAAGCGGCATGGGAAGAAGATTGCCGGAACTGCGGCTCGGAAGCAGAAGAAGACGGCGAAGAATGGGTCGGACAAGGCAGTCAAGCCAAGACCGGTGTATGCGGCTGATTACGGCTTGATGACGGCGTTTCATCATATGCAGCGGGCTTCGGTGGTGATGTCCCTGATGGAAGAGGGAACGGGCGAAGACCTGCGTGATCTGCTGAAGCAGGGCGTGAAGCTTTATCGTACGGCGGTTGAGGATAACGCGAAAGACAAGGTTGTGCTTCAGGCGATTGGACTTTTGAGGGCGACGGAACATCTGTCGATGGCTGGCTTGTATGCAGCGAGAGTGAAGTACAAACAGAAGGCAACCTCGCCTACGCCGGAGTGGCTGGCAAAGGTTGTCGCTGAGATGGACCGTCGATTGGCACAGATAGAGGGCATGAAGCGCGTCAATGGCACGGATCTTTTTCCAGTGACGGTGGAGTTGGTGCGGCGGGCGGAGGGATCGGACCATGATGCTCACCTTGCGTTCGAACTAGCCATGGCTGCGGATGCGCTTTGCTTTGCGTTGGAGAGCGGCCTCTAACCTGCGGTTTTTTGCTGATGTGCAGGGAACCGAGTTGGTTCCTTAACAAGATAAGGACAGGGAGTTCGGCGACGGGCTGTTAAGATAGCCCTGACTCGCGGCGCGGACCGGGCTTAAGCTCGCGGGCATAAGCTACAGGTCGGATAAGCTAGAAGTCAAAGGCGGAGACGTTTTGCTCTATTGGCTGCTGTATCAAAAACTTTTTCCCTATTACCGGCTCTTTCGAATCTTTCGATATCTCACGTTTCGCACGGTGTTTGCGAGTCTGACGGCGTTGCTGATCGGCCTGCTGATTGGTCCATACGTCATTGAGAAGCTGCGTGAGTTTCAGATCGGGCAGTATATCCGGGAAGAAGGCCCACAGTCGCACCAGAAGAAGAGCGGCACGCCGACCATGGGCGGGGTGCTGATATGCATCTCAATCCTGGTTCCGACGCTGCTTTGGGCGGATCTGTCGAACCCGTATGTGTGGCTGGTGACGCTGTCGACACTGGCGTTCGGGGCGATAGGTTTTGCGGATGATTACATTAAAGTGGTGCATCGGAGGAACAAGGGGCTGACTGCGAGAGCGAAGCTTGGCTTGCAGTTTGCGGCGAGCGCCGGCGTGGCGATTGCGCTGGTGGTGATGGAGACGCGCGGTGAATATTCCACAAGGCTGATGGTGCCGTTTGCGAAACGGTTCCGGCCGGACTTCGTGTGGGAGTGGATGGGGCATATTCCCCATATGCATTGGCTGGTGTTTTTGCCGTTCGTCGTCTTCGTGATGATTGTGATCTCGGGAGCGAGCAATGCAGTTAACCTGACAGATGGATTGGACGGGCTGGCGATCGGATGCACGATCATCGCTGCGGGTGCGCTTACGGTGCTGACGTATGTGAGTGGGCATAGTGTCTTCTCTGACTATCTGGAACTCCAGCGGATGCCGATGGTGAGCGAGCTGACGGTGTTTTGCGGGTCGATGGTTGGGGCGAGTATCGGATTTCTTTGGTATAACGCGCATCCGGCTGAGGTTTTTATGGGGGATGTGGGGAGTCTTGCACTGGGTGGGGCGATTGGAACGGTGGCGGTTGTGATCAAACAGGAGCTGCTGCTGCCCTTCATCGGGGGCGTGTTTATTTTGGAGGCGGTGAGTGTGATGCTCCAGGTGGGGAGCTACAAGCTGCGGAATGGGAAGCGCATCTTCAAGATGGCTCCGCTGCACCATCACTTTGAGTTGATGGGATGGTCGGAGTCGAAGGTGATTGCGCGGTTTTGGATTCTGGCGCTGGTATTTGCTTTGTTTGCGTTGACTACTTTGAAGCTGCGATGAGAGTGTGGGCATGATGGATTTGAAGAACAAGCGGGTGTTGGTGGTGGGGCTGGGGAAGTCCGGGCTGTCGGCGGCGATGTTTCTGCGCTCGCAGGGGGC
>JAOAPF010000354.1 GCA_025462755.1 Edaphobacter sp. | reverse complement strand
GCTTTCACGCGCCCGTAGGTTTCAGCGTCGAGTCGTGCGGAAGCATAAAGGCGGAGTTTGTTGTCCTCGGGGGAGTAGGTCGCTGTGTAAATCATCGGTGCATTCTCCTTTGTGTGGTGTGTGGCGGGTGGGTTGGCTAGATAACTCCGGCTGCTCGCAGGAAGGAAGGGCAACCATGCGGGCAAGTACCGTCCGGCTCCACTTCGCATTGCTCGCTGCAAAGGGCGAGGGCGTTTTCATCGCCAAACATGACTGCGTGCGCCATCTCCTCGAAGCTGCGGCCCTGTTGTTTCAGCATTTCGGTCAAGCTGATGCGGTAGGGATTTGCTGTCGTGCTGCTCATTGGGTAGTTCCTCCGTTTTGAATGGCCGTGCTGTGTTTGCTAACAAACACGCCTTGGCCCTGGCCCACGCCAGCGGAGGCGGCAAGTGCAAGAGGAGGGTTCCCTACCCTCGGAATGGAGTGGAGAGGGCGGAGCGAAGCGGAGGTCTGCACAAGCGAAGCGCGGAAGATTAGGGTGCCTCTTGCGCGCGCCAGAGGCGGAGCCTCTCAGGAAGGCTTGGTTTCCAGGCCCGCTGAGGTGGGTGACGGAAGACGGCAGTTCTTCGCCGGCTGCAGCAGGGAGGAGCCTCCTCCCTCATCGGTTGGTTCGTAGTTTTGTGCTTACAGTTGTTTAGAGGCTATCGAAGAGAGTTTACGGGGTCAACGCAGGTTGCTGCCATCGCTTCGGCATCGTAAGGGCCGCAAAGATCGAGGGGAATCTCTACGTGTACGAAGTCTTCGGCGCTTAACTGCATACATCATCGCTCTAGACCAGATATTCTGATTTGAAGGTCAACAGATGGAGCATGACAGATGAAGAATGAGACGGTTGCAGCCGAGAGTGCTTCCCCTATATCCCCAAATCCTATAGATCATGTTCTAAGTGAGCGAACTGACCTATCGAAATACGGTCCTAATGCCCGTATGCTCCTCGTCCTGCAAATTAGGTTGACGATAGATGATATCGACACCGTCGCTTCAACCGCATTGACAGACGATCCGCTCGACAAGAAATGCGATCTGGTCTATGTTGACCGGGATAACGGAGTTGCTGTGATTGCGCAAGCCTTTGAGGCAACCGTGATCAAGGCAGCGGCAAAGCAGAACAAAGCGAGTGACCTGAACACCGGCGTCTCATGGCTGCTTTCGCGCCCCTTAGAAGAACTTCCTCCGGCCTTGCAAGCAGCGGCCAAGGAGTTGCGGGCCGCGTTAGAGGATCACGCAATCCATCAATTGCATATTTGGTTCGTGCATAACCTTGATGAATCCAAGAACGTCGGAGATGAGCTTAAAACGGTTGAGCACACTGCAAGGAACGCAGTTGCAACGAACTTTCCTGGCGTGCTTCTGGACGAAGTTGTTGCTGTCGAGGTGGGCCGCGATACGCAAATCGAATGGTACAACGAGCATCAGACACCGATCCTCGTTACAGAGACTTTCAAGCTGGAGGTTACCGGCGGGTATGAGACGACCGGATCTGACTGGAAGGCGTATGCTACAACCGTTCCTGCGAGCTGGATTCACAGCATCTTCCAAACACATAAAGGGAAACTTTTTTCGGCGAACCTGCGTGATTACCTTGGTAGCAAGGCCAACGATAAGAACATCAATCACCAGATAAAGCTCACCGCCAGCCAGGATGGCGGGCACTTCTGGGCGTTCAACAATGGACTTACTGTCTTGGTTAATGGCATCCATTGGGAAACGATCGACCAGAAAACGATTTTGGAGGTAAAAGGGCTGTCGATAGTGAATGGTGCACAGACGACAGGAGCCATAGGCTCATTGCCTGCTCCGCCGCCTTCCACGTCTGAAGTCCAGATCCGGTTCATTCAATGCACGAAACCTGATACCGTTCGTGACATCATCATCAACAACAACAGTCAAAACCGTCTAGAGGTCGCAGACTTCCGGAGCAACGACGCTGTTCAAAAGCGGTTGAAGAAAGAGTTCGAGAGCATACCTGATGCCGAGTATCGCGGGCGGCGTGGCGGTTACGAGGACTCGGTCAAACCACCCAAAAACCTTTTGCCAAGCGATGCATGTGTGCAAGCCCTAGCGATCATGCATCAACATCCGGTCGTAGCTTATAACCAGAAATCGCAGGTCTGGACGGACGATCAGCTGTACAGCAAGTACTTTTCGGAGCAGACCCACGCTCCGCATATTGTTTTCAGTTTTGCCCTGATGCGATCGGTGGAGGCTGCAAAACTCCAGCTGCGAAAGAAACCTGCCGACCAGCAGACGTCCGACGACAAAGCGTTAAACGACTTCTTTAGTGGAAGGGGCAGTCTTTTTGTCCTAGCATCCGCCATCGCGAGCTGCTTGGAGATAGTAACCGCAAAGCCGCTACCGAATGTGTTTCGCGTTTCGTTCGGATCGAAGGTAAGCCCCACAAAGGCGCAAGCGTATTGGGCACCCCTAGTTGAAGCGATGCTCCCATTTTGCGCTCAGTTACAGCCAGCTGTAGACAACGTTCTGCGTGATGAGAAGATCGTGGCCACGGCGGTAGGTAGTTTTAGAAGTGTTGTGTCGTCAGTGAAGAAGTACCACACTCAGGTCTTCCTGGAGTTCACGAAGCATGTGGAGATTGGAGACTAAGGGTATACCGAGAGGCAACATCCTCCATTTAGGATCGCCCGTGGGCAGGGTGCGTGCGTAATATTGCATAAAGAATCGAATTCCGGAGCCTGCTCTCTAAATGCCCAGAGGTCCAAGACAGCCACGACCACCTCGCGTCCCCGCTCCCCGCTACAGCGTAGCGGAATGGTACGGGAGAGACATAACGGCATTGACAGATGAAGAAAGACAGACTTTCGGACAGATTGCCTCCCGGCAGATGGAAACAGGCGATCTGAGCGAGACGTTGCCCTGCCCGTTTCTTTCGAACTTGATTCCGGGCTCTCGATGCAACAAGAAGGGTGGAGTCTGCTCGATCCGTAAGTTTGCCGCAACAGGTGGGGGTGCCGGCGCCGTCGTTCCCGGTGACAATCCCGTGACTACTTGTCCTCTTCGCTTCATTCAGGACGTTGAGGACGGCAAGAGCATCTTCGTCTGGGTGGCGGAAAAGATGCTCGATATCAACGATCCGATAGTGGTCAAAGAAACGCCATTCCTGCGCAAAGTCTCAGACCCGCAGCGTCCCGTAGAAGCTGCAGAAGATCCCGCGGTTGCGCAGGACGTGGAGGAGGAAGCAGAAGCAGAAAAGAAAGCAGGACGTATCGACTGGATCCTTGTGAAGCCGGAAAGCATGGCAAACACTGATGACATGGAGTGGTGCGCGGTCGAGACTCAGGCCCTATACTTCTCAGGCAAAAAGATGAAACACGAGTTCGACGCTTATGCCGCTGCTCCGGGACCGGTTCTGTATCCAATCGAAAACCGCCGGCCGGACTACCGCAGTAGCGGCCCTAAGCGGCTCTCACCGCAACTCGATGTGAAAGTCCCCGTGTTGGGGCGCTGGGGCAAGAAGGTAGTCATAGTCATCGACCGGTTTTTCTTTGACAACATGAACAGGCTAGAAGAGGCTTTTGCCAGAGCACGCGATGACAGAGCGCGACGGGACAATGCAGAGGTCGTCTGGTTCATCGTCGATTACGACGAACAGATGAGGCTTCGCGCTCGGGAAGTTCATTACACGACGCTGGACAGCTCACGCAAAGCTCTCAATGCGACGGAACCGCTAGATAAAGTAGCTTTTACTCATCAACTCAAAGCCGTCATCAACAACCCGCAACGTGCGAATAAGGTTTTCAGGGTTTCATCACAAGAAGCTCACGAATGATCGCGTGATGCGTGTTCTTCATAGGAACCTCAACTATGCGGAACCCATGGTGCTTCGCAAGTTTGCGGACTTCGGGCGTGTCGTCGTAGGTCAGCATCGCTATTCCACGCACCTTGCTCATCAGCGCAAATAGCCCCTCATGGTCAATTTCGTTGTTCGTGTAGAGCCGATTTCCCGCCTTTTTCCCACCTGCTGTGTAGGGTGGGTCAATAAAGAACGCCGCCTTCGAATCACTTGCGAAGCGTCGGATCACCTCGAACGCATCCCCGTGCTCAAATGTGATGCGGTCTTTCAAGGTGCGCAGTGCGTCAATGCGCTTGCCGAGCGTCTCTGGATACCACCGGGAGTGTAGGCCGCGGCCTGCCTCTCCCGATTTCACAAGGCCGGCGCCTGCCGCCATGATGCCGCCTCGCTGCATACGGTTTTTGACGATCGTGCGGAATGCGCGCGCTTTCGTCTCCTGAGTGTCCTTTGCCAACACATCTCGTACATTATCCAGATTTACCTTGAACGAGGTAATACTGTTGCGGAGCCACGTTACCTCCGCTGCGCTGCCGTGAAAGATGATCTTCCAGAGGGCGGCAACATCATCATCAAGCTCGGCCAGAAACACTTTGTCGGCGAGGTCTTCAGCGGCGGCGGTGAGGCCCACCATCGCACCACCGGCAAAAGGTTCGACTAGGACAGCCGGCTTGCGCTTGGCGAGCATCAGCCAATTGCGCACTTCGGGTACCAGCCACGTTTTACCGCCCGGATAACGCAGAGGACTTAGCTGCCGCACCTGGGCGACATTAATGGGCTTAGTGCCGCTTTGGATTTTGAGGGTAAGCAACTCCAACTGTTTCGCCTTGATTGGATCGAGCAGGAATGGACGCAGACCTTCCAGAGTGGTCTTGCATTGGTGATGAACAAGTACCTGCGATCTGACAATACCTTGTGCTTTGAGTCGTCCGATTCTGCGGTGCTGGCGTTCTAAGGCAGTTGCATCCATTATCGGCTCCGTGAACATTCACGGATTTTAAGGCGTCGGATACAGCTCGGTCAACCCCGTGAATGTTCACGCCGCAAGAAAAGGGGAATTTAGGTAGGTACGGGCAGTTTAGAGCACCTCCGCATTACGTCTGTCCGTTTCGTCTCGCGCCTCCCTGATCGTCTCGTATGCTCCAGACAACAAAGTGTCGATCGCACACCGTACCTGCTGGTTCATAAAGAGGTTTCCTGTTTTGAGTTCTTTGGCCGGGCGCATTGGGGGTCCCAAGCGATAAACGAAATGATCGGTCGAGGTTTGAACCCACTTCGAGTTACACGCTGACACATCCTCGAAGATCTCAAAGCTGTCCACGTGATGAACGGATTGCAAACGACCCCTATACCGAAAACCGATGTAGTTGACCGGCTGAACTGGCCAATGATTGCCTACAGGGTGGAAGTAGCTCTGGTCCTTTTCTACAACGTCGATCCAAGTATGTGCTTGGCCTTCGATCATGGGTTTATCTCCTAAAACCACAACGAAAACACTACTGTCCATGCCTCGCTCCATTGTCGTGAACTCCTGAAGGTGTTTGATTAGCTGCCGAAGCCACAGTTTCTCTTCAAACCTGGTTGCTATTCCGCAGGCATTGCCAGCCATACGGTACAGATCCCCCCAAGATAGGTGGGATAGCGCGACACCTGACAGGTCGGCTGGAAGTCGTCGTTGCGCATGGATCCGATGTGCTGCGCTTAAGGTGACAATCCGCTGTTTCTCTGCACCCCCGGTAACTAGCCGAGGCAAGTACCGGTTCAGTTGGGCCAGGCCAGGAAGCTCCCAATATCGCTTGGCTTCAAGGATGGCGTGAAAACGATGTCCCGCCTGCAATTCGACATCCGTGAAGCCTCCATCATCGTCATGCTTCTGCAAAGTGATGGAGACACCGCTTGCATCAAGGCCGGGACCAAAAATGTTGTCAATCAGAAGTTGTCGAAGCTCACGACTTTGTTCAAGGGTCCATCCAAGAGCGAAGCTTGCGCTGTTTTCGTTAGCACCGCAGAGCCGGAAGACACTCGTCGGTTCCATTCCATGAAGGGA
Organism: Edaphobacter sp.; assembly: GCA_025462755.1. Taxonomy (GTDB): domain Bacteria; phylum Acidobacteriota; class Terriglobia; order Terriglobales; family Acidobacteriaceae; genus Edaphobacter. Next base: position 2,982 of record JAOAPF010000354.1, on the reverse strand, counting down.
AAGCGCCACTACTCATCTCCGATCTGAGTGCATGAAAGGGTTCGCTTAAGGTGTACCGCAGTGCAAACCTTGGGTGTGGTACGAAAATTGTGTGTCGCAATAGAGCCGCTTGCGGTTTATGCTACACCCCAATGGTGAAAGTCAAAAAGCCTATCGCGACAAACAGGGAAGCGAAACATTCCAAAGGACAGCGAGTCGGCTACGTCCGCGTGAGCAGCATGGACCAGAATGAAAACGGCCAGCTCGAAGGTGCGGAGTTGGATCGGACCTTTCTTGATAAGGCGTCGGGCAAGGATGTGAAGCGCCCCCAGCTCGCATCAATGCTCGCGTTCGTGCGAGCTGGCGACACCGTGGTGTGCCATTCGATGGATCGACTCGGACGCAACTTTGATGACTTACGACAGCTCGTTCTCGGACTGACGGAAAGGGGGGTCCGGGTTCAGTTCATAAAAGAGAACCTCACCTTCACGAGCGAGGAATCTACGACAGGAAATCTTCTTCTGAGAGTGATGGGCGCTTTTGCGCAGTTCGAACGCGAGCTTGTCCGTGAGCGTCAAAGAGAAGGAATCGCTCTGGCGAGGGCTGCCGGCGCGTACAAAGGGCGCAAGCGGTCCCTATCGCCTGAACGGGCAGCCGAACTGACACGCCGCCTCTCGGCAGGGGAGAGCAAATCGGCCCTGGCCCGCGAGTTTGGAATTGATCGCGCAACGGTCTATCGATACTTAGGTAGAGCAGGGAAGCGATCGGCGCCTCGCCGAAGAAAGACAGGGAAGGGATGATGAACTCTGGCTTGGCAGTATTGGAAGGACCATGGAACCGGCAGGAGTACGCGGCTGGCTTTCGGGCGAGACTCACTGAGATTCCAAAGTTCGAAGATGCACACTACTGCTGGCGTGTCGGATGGGAAGATGCCGACACGGAGATGTTGGAATTGGCCCGTCATAAACAGGCGCTCGCGGAGGGAAGGGAAGACAACTACTCGGATACCTGGAGCCTCCTTTGTGATGGGGGCGGGGACGCCCGAGTCAACGGAGTCCCGTTTGATGAGGACAGGACTAAACCATGGAAAGAAGGTTGGATCGCAGCTGACATCAACATGGGCGTTCATGGGCTGGAGATCGCGTGAAGAAATCACTCCAGAGGGCGATGCTGTGCCGGTGCGGGAATTCAGAGATTCTCGCACTCGGTCTTTGCTCTACCTGCTACACGCTCAAGCGCCAGGATGACGAATACTACGGCGGCTTGCGAGAAGCCGTGTTGGATCGCGATGAGCGTCGATGCCGCACCTGTCCAAATCTAAAAAGGCAGAAACTGGCCGTCCATCATAGGGTACCGGGGGTATCTAAGCTGGAGCTCATGATTACTCTCTGTCTGGGCTGTCATGCGAAGGTCACTCGGACTGAATTCCTGCAAGACGACTGGCCAGAGCTGCTGCGCGTACTCTGGCGAGAGCAGCATCCGGCCGGGCATGAACAAAGAACATTGAACTTCAAATCGGCGATACCACTGCTACTTGCGGAGCCTCTATTCAATGATGAGGAGATTTGCAGATTGGTCGGCGGAAAGACTTCTAAATGAAACAGCGGATCAAGCTGCCTGCGCCCGTGGCGGCGATTTATAGAGCAGTTGAGGAGCTGGAGGCCGCGTATCCTTTAAGAAAGTTCACCCCTGATGGTCATCTCGTCGGTTCTATTGGCGAGGTTATCGCGGCGGAAGCTCTTTCTTTGACGCTTCATCCGGCTTCGTATCCTGGCCATGATGCATTTGATGGTAATGGCAATGTGCAGATCAAAATGACTGCCGGAAACTCGATCTCACTGTATTCGACTTGCGATCGGCTCGTTGTTTTGCGCGTTGTAAGCCCTGAAGAGGCAGAGGTTGTCTACGATGGAGTCGGTAAGACCGCATGGGAACGAGCTGGGGCGATGGGCAAGAACGGTCAGAGACGCATCTCAATTAGACGGCTTACTGCAATTGCAGCGGAGTTGTCGGACAGCAAGTAAGACACCCTCGCACTGATCTAACAAAGCTTCGCATTGCCTCATGAGAAATCGAGTCACATGCACTTGCGGAAGTGACCTTCCTGGCAAGGGGCGGCTCTTGTTGGCGCTCGATAGAAATGTCAGGGTATTGAGCCCAATAGAAATGTCAGTGTACAGAAGGGAAGCAGTTTGCAGGGAAGAACTTTCCGGACACACGGCGCGATGCGGAGGCGTGGTTCAAACGTCCTGTTTGCCGACAAACCGGGAGCAAAGTGACGAGATACACGTTTCTCATTACCCATGTTCACGGTGCGCGTGAATGGTCTTGCTCACTTTCTCGCGCGGTCAAGCGCCGGACGTCACATCGTCAGGACTGCCGGGAAGTCGCCTTTTCCGCTCATCGTGCGGGCATAGCCTTTGGCAGTCTTTACTAACGGGTACCTTTCCATCATGGGGCATGCACACGTCATCTCCGCGAAATGAAGGATTTCTATTCGCTGCATGGCGATAAAGGCGATTATGCAAAGGGGGTATTTGGGTGACGATATTCAAGAACTGTGCGAGTTCACACGCAAGATCCGTCTTGGAGTGCCGTCATAGCACGAGTGGCTTGAGTAAAAGCACTGGAAGAGAGCGGCTGACGTTTACTTACGGGAAGATCAAGAAGCCTTAAAGTGGTACCGGTTTATACCCAGCTTCCTTATTTTTGATTCTAGGGTCTGGCGAGGAATGCCCAGCTTAATGGCAGCGCCGGTTGGACCCCCAATTACGCCTTCGGATTCCCGAAGTGCGGCTTCGAGCATCTCTCTTTCGTGCTCGACGAGGTCAGCAACCAGCGGAACAGACTTCGCAGCCAACTTGGGAGGCACGCGCGTAAGCCAGGCTTCATCTACGAAGAAAGTCTCCCCTTCAGATAGAATCACCGCCCGCTCGACTACGTTTTGCAACTCTCGGATGTTGCCTGGCCAGTCATACGTGCGGAAGAGTTCCATTGACTTCT
>JAOAPF010000344.1 GCA_025462755.1 Edaphobacter sp. | reverse complement strand
GGGCGGCGGGGTCGCTGACGGCGAGGGCTCCGGGCGGGATGACGATGGAGGGCTTGCCGCCGAAGGTGAGTGCGGCTGCGGTGCCGGGGTTGATGGTGCTGGTACCCGAGCTGAGGGCGATCTGTGCAGCGCTGATGGTCAGGGGATCCAGGCCGAATTCATTGGTCAGAATCACGCGGATGGCGGGGCCGCCGATGGAGATGTGGACGATCTCGCGGAGGGTGGTGCCGTCGGTTCCGGGGGCTCCGAACTTGCCATCGGGATTTTTGGCGGCCATGGGGGATGCTGCCCAGGTTCCGACCCAGTGGTCGGTAGGGGGTGCGGCTGTGGCGATGGGAGGGGTGAGAGTGCAGACGGAGAGCAGGAGGAGGAACGAGATTCTGGCTTGGATCGTCATGGCCGTCCTTGGCTTGAACTTGATTGGTTCGACGGCTCCATCTTATCGCTGTTTCGTGGAGGGGCGGGCGTTGACGTATAGTGGCGAAGGTCGCTGGAGTACAGCGCAATATTGCGGCGAAACGGGCCGTATGTCAATTGGCGGGAAGGGATGGACGGAGAAAACATGACGATGAGATGGCTAAAGGTTATGCTGCTTAGCATGACAACTGCGATGGCAGCACATGGCCTGGTAACGAAGACTGCGCTGGGGACGATGCCGGATGGCACGGCGGTCGATCTATACACGCTGAAGAGCGACGGTATTGAAGCCAGCATCATGACGTATGGGGCGCGGGTCGTCTCGATCAAGACGGCGGATCGCGCCGGTACGATGGCGAACGTTGTGCTGGGGTATAGCTCTCTGGATGGATATCTTGACGATAAGACGACGTACTTTGGGGCGATCGTTGGGCGTTATGGAAACCGGATTGCGTTGGGAAAATTTTCGCTTGACGGCCATCAGTACCAGGTGCCGGTGAATAATAATGCGAATTCGCTGCATGGCGGCACGGTCGGGTTCGACAAGCTGGTGTGGCAGGCGCGCACGGTAGCAGATGGAGTGGAGATGACGCTGGTCAGTAAGGACGGCGATCAGGGCTATCCCGGAACGCTGACGACGCATGTGCGGTATACGGTGCATCCGCATGCGTTGCGCATTGATTACAACGTCTCGACGGATAAGCCTACGGTGGTGAACCTGACGAACCACTCGTACTTTAACTTGTCGGCCGACAACAAGCCGATTCTCAATGAAGAGTTGATGCTGCCTGCGGATAAGTACACGCCAGTCGATGCGGGGCTGATTCCTACGGGAGTGCTGGCTCCAGTGGACGGCACGCCGTTTGATTTTCGTAAATCGACGGTGATTGGCGCTCGGATTCACGATGACAATGAGCAGTTGAAGATTGCTGGGGGCTACGACCACAACTGGGTGTTGCGGGGAAAGAACGGCGAGGTGAAGACTGCGGCCCGGGTCTACGATCCGGCGAGTGGGCGCGTGCTGACGGTGACAACGACGGAGCCGGGCGTGCAGTTTTATTCCGGCAACTTCCTTGATGGGACGAAGTTCGGCAAGGCGCAGGAAGGCCATGTGAAGAACTCCGGGTTGTGTCTGGAGACGCAGCATTTTCCCGATTCGCCGAATCATCCGGCGTTTCCGACGACGGAGTTGAAGCCTGGGGAGGCGCGGCATAGCATGACTACCTTCACCTTCTCGACGCAGGCCAAGTAGGACGGAGAATGCGCGGCGTGTTGGCTCCGCCGCGCAGGAGTTTGATCGATGAATAAAGTTGTTCAGTCTGCAGATGAGGCGGTTGCAGATATTGCCTCTGGCTCGACTGTGATGCTTGGTGGCTTTGGGCTCTGCGGTATTCCGGAGAATCTGATTGCGGCGCTGGTGCGGCGTCGCGCTACGGGGCTGCACACGATAAGCAACAACATGGGCGTGGATGGCTTCGGCATGGGGCTGATGCTCGAGGCGGGGATGATCGCTTCGCATATTGGAAGCTATGTGGGAGAGAACCGGCGGCTGGAGACGCTGGTGCTGAAGGGTGAATTGGACCTGACGTTGATTCCGCAGGGGACGCTGGCGGAACGGATTCGTGCTGACGGAGCGGGGATTCCAGCGTTTTATGTGCCGACAGGGCTGGGGACGGTTGTGGCGGAGGGCAAGGAGACGCGGAAGATCGGCGACAGGACGTATGTTCTGGAGCACGCCCTGCATGCGGATGTTGCGCTGATCAAGGCGTGGAAGGGTGATCGCCTGGGAAACCTTGTGTATCGCAAGACTGCGCGAAATTTCAATCCCGCGATGGCGACTGCCGCGGACGTGACGATTGCGGAGGTTGAGGAGTTGGTTGAGCCGGGAGAGATTGATCCGGACCACATTATTACGCCGGGGATTTATGTGAATCGTATTCTGGTTGGAGAGGCGTATCGGAAGCCGATCGAGTCGAGGTTTATTCAGGCAGGGATTGGCCAGGCCGGGATTGGCAAGTCCGGGGGTGCGGCGTGACGGGGAAGGAGCGGATTGCGCGGCGGATTGCTCGTGAGTTCAAGGATGGGTTTTATGTGAACCTTGGGATTGGGCTGCCTACGATGATCGCGGGCTATATTCCTGCAGGGATCGATGTGATGTTTCAGTCGGAGAATGGAATGCTTGGCGTCGGTGGGCCGCCCACCGCAGAACAGGAGGATCCCGATCTCATCAATGCGGGAAAACAGACTGTGACGGAGATTCCGGGATGCTCGTTCTTTGCGAGTGAGGAGTCGTTTGCGATGATCCGCGGTGGGCACATGGATATGAGTATCCTGGGGGCCATGCAGGTGGATGAGCACGGGAACCTGGCGAACTGGACGATTCCGGGCAAGATGGTAAAGGGAATGGGCGGCGCGATGGATCTGGTGGCGGGGGCGCGACGGGTGATCGTTGCAATGGAGCACCAGACGAAGGACGGTGCTTCGAGAATTTTGAAGCAGTGCACGCTGCCGCTGACCGGGCAGGGTGTTGTGCATGACATTGTGACGGAGCTTTGCTGGATCCATGTGACTCCGGATGGGTTGGTTTTGACCGAGGTGGCGGAAGGGCTTGATGCGGCGGAGGTTCAGGCGCGAACGGAGGCGAAGCTAGTTGTGTCTCCTGAGTTGCGTGTGGTGACGGTTTCGGCAGGGGCGTAGGCGTCGGGCTGCATTGTTCGATATTCCCAATCACCGTCTAAACGTGTGACTTAGCTTGCCTAAAGGCAATTCGACGGACAGCCCTGCACGAAGGGGGAATATGCGTTTTGGGGGGCGCCGTTTTACCATAGAAGGATGACTGAGGTTTTGGAGCAGGAAGCTAAGGGCCTGGTGGGACATTCGTCGAAGTACACACGGAATAACCCATTTTTATCCACGGTTAGAGTCAACGAGCTGTTAACGGCCGAAGGGTCGGAAAAAGAGACGCGACACGTGGAACTGACGCTGGATGAAGGGATGACGTATACACCCGGCGATGCGGTCGGGATCATTCCGGAGAATCGGGCGGAGGCGGTGGCGGGTGTGCTGGCTGCGTTGAGGTTCCGGGGAGATGAGCGGGTGTTGGACCACTATAAGGTCGAGATCAGCCTGGAGGAGGCGCTGCGGACGCGGCTTGGTATTGGAAAGCTGGCGCGCGGCAGCGTGGGGCAGTATGGGAAGCTGGCGCCGGGGCGTGAAGGCCTGAAGGTGCTGGTCGGGCCGGAAAATAAGGCTCGCGCCGAAGAATATTGCTGGGGTCGGGAGTTTGTGGACCTGGTAACGGAATTTCCAGGTGTAATTACGGAACCTCAGCAGTTGTTCCATGTGCTGCAGCGGTTGGTGCCGAGGATGTACTCGATTGCGTCGAGCCAGAAGATGCACAAGGACAATGTGCAGACTACGGTGCGGGTGATCCGGTACGAGTCGCATGGGCGGAGCCGGCAGGGTGTAGCTAGCGGCCAACTTGGCGATCGTGCGGCGGTGGGAACGAGGATGCCGATCTTCCTGCATTCGAATGCGAACTTTCGGATGCCTGAGGACACGTCGACGCCGGTCATCATGATTGGGCCGGGGACGGGAATTGCGCCGTTCCGTGCGTTTCTGGAGGAGCGGCAGGCTACGGGGCAGACGGGGGACAACTGGCTGTTCTTTGGCGAGCAACGGGAGAAGCTGGACTTTTTGTATCGGGAACAGTTTTTGGCGATGCAAAAGGATGGCGTGCTGACGCGGCTGGATACGGCGTTTTCGCGCGACCAGGCGAAGAAGGTGTATGTGCAGGACCGCATGCAGGAGCATGCAGCGGAGCTGTATTCGTGGCTGGAGCGTGGGGCTTACTTCTATGTTTGCGG
>JAOAPF010000340.1 GCA_025462755.1 Edaphobacter sp. | reverse complement strand
CCTTCGTGGGTGCGAGGGCGCGCGAGATGGGCCAGCTTGAGGATGTTCAACTTCATGTTGTCGCACCTCCTTTTGTGCGGGTTCGTGAAACATCGCCGGGGAATAGCGACACGGCAAGCTACATGAGCCTGCGGCAGGCCGTAAGGCTGCCGCAGCACTCAAGGCAGGAGTCGAACCTGCGCCTCCACCTTGCGGTGGCGCTCTACCACTGAGAAGTAGCCGTTGTCTTCGCCACCGGCGAATGGGTTAGTCTTCGTCTTCCTCGTCTTCGTTGAGGTCGACGTTGATCCGTGTGCGGACGGTTGCGGCTTCGTGGAAGCCGACGCCGACCTTGAAGCCGACGGGCTTCAGAGGTGCGGGCGTGACATCGAGAGCCAGGTCCTTCATCTCTTTCCAGCTCGGACGGTTTTTGTCGTGGTAGCCGGTGCAGGTATTGACCGTGAAAGGCAGCACGATGTTCGGGTGCATGTAGGTACACATCGTTATCTGCTCCGACTCACGGTAGCCGGTGAAGACGAGCGCGCTGGTGCAAGTTCTGCATAGCGACTCTGTACCGACCGGTGTTCCGTTCTTGATGTATGCCTTACCCATGGCAAGCCTTTCTTTCTAACCAGCAGTTAGCTGGATGGTCTGGGCCGGGGAATAAGCGATAACAGTTGTACAAGGTGCTCTACCACTGAGCTACACAGAGTTATCCCTGCGGCAGGAATTGAACCTGCGACCTCCTGCTTACCAGGCGAAGTAACTGTTATCTGCGCCACCGGCCGAACTTAGGTAAATCGCGACGATGCTTTGCCAGGGAATAAGCGAAAAGAGCTTCGGAGTAAGTGCTCCCGGGAACCTTGTAAGTCGAGGCTACGCCTCCGCTCCAAAGTGTCTTTGCTCAGGCAGGGATTCCTATTCCCTGCAGCACGTCAGGCAGGAAGAAGTAACTCTTCTCTGTCGCCACTGGCAGTCCCCGTTTGCAGACGCAGGTTCGCGGCTGTGCGGATGGCGCATCGTATCCTGAGGGATCAAGCGAAGCCAGTGCCATTGGCGTCGATTAACAGTCGAAGTAACTGGCCTCTTCGCCACTCAGGAAGCTAGATTTTGCGAGCGATTTGCGTAGGATCGAGCGCTACCGGCTATAACCAGCGGTGAACCAAGCCCGGCGATCGCCTGGGAGCCTGACTCGTCCCAGCGACCTACGCATCGTGTTGTGCGATTTGAAATTCATCGGGCTTCTCCTACGCAGGATGTACTTTGCCATAGATCGCAGCAGAATAGCAAGGATATTTACGGAGTTATTCGATTATTTTTTAGTTCGAGTTAGTTTTAGTTTGTGATCTGGGGAAGATGAAAGTGGAGGTGAACTAGAAATCGAGCTTGTAGCAGTAACTCCGGCGCGGTTGCGAGTGCGGTAGAAGGTGTAGCCGATGATGTTACTTATCAGGGTGGTTCCGAGGATTTTCGCCGCGTAGGCGCGCGGGTTCACAACATCGACAAAGGGGTACGCGGAGATGATGAAGCTGAAGAGCGTAGCGCAGAGACCGGCGACAGACGTCCAGCGCAGCCAGCGAGGTAAACGGGCACGTAGGGCTTTGGCTCCAATGAGTGGGATGGCAAACATCGCGAGATAAGAGAGCTCGTAGTGAGTGATGGCGGCGTTGGAGAGTACCTGAAATGCTTCCTGTGCGTGGACGCCGATGTTGCCGAGGATAAGCAGAAGCAAGACGAGCGCGCAGGTGAAGGCGACGGAGTTCGTTGGAGTACGGTAGCGCGGATGGAGGCGAGTGAACCACGCTGGGATGAGGTGGTCCCAGCCGGCGGCCATCGGGAGACGCGTGACTCCGGTGAAGATGAAGCTGGCGGCGGCGATGAGGCGAAACTGCACGAGCAGGATGGCGGCCATGGCGAAGAGGTTCGCCAAGCCGGAGTTGCCGAGGGCGTAGCGGAGGGTCTGGGGGATGGGAGCGATGAAATCGATGTGGCCATGAGAGAAGGCGAGGACGGAACTGGTGCCGGCGATGAACATGGCGCAGATGATGGGTGAGGCGAAGATGACAGACTGGCCGATGGAACGCGCCGCGTCCTTGCTCTCTCCGGCGAGGATGGCGATGTACTCGAGACCGCAGAGCGCTCCGAAGAGCATCTGGCCGAAGAGGGCGAGGGAGATCATGCTGAGCTGCGGGAGTTGGAGCGGCAGTGGCTCGTAGTGAATGGGTTGGTGGCGTGCCATGGCCCAGAACGGAAGCACGATGAGCGTGCAGTAGACGATGAGGATGGAGATGCCGCCGATGTTGTGAATCCACTTGCCGAGTTCGAGTCCGCGGACAGCGGCGGCAGTGATGGCAAGGACGACCAGGGCGACGATGGCGAAGGAGGCGAGATGGTTTTCCGGAAGCCACGCGGCGGGTGGGCCGATGAGGTAGGAAAGCTCGGTAGGGATGGGATAGAGGATCGTCGCGGTGATCGCGACGCCATAGAACCAGAGATTCCACGCGGTCATGAAGCCGCCGAGATCGCCGAATGCCGTGCGAGCCCATACGTAGAGGCCGCCTTCGAGGGGCATCTCGCGATTGAGGAAGATGACCGACACAGCCATAGGCAGGTAGAAGAGGACCATGGCGGCAATCCATGTGAGCGCCTGAGCGCGGCCGAGGCCCGCGGCGATGCCCACCCACGAACTGCCGACAACACAGAGCACCTGCGTCAGAACAAGGTCGCGGAGGCGGAGCTGGCGGTGGAGGCTGGCCTCTGGATTGGGCGGAGTTGAGGGCATGTGAGGGTATGGTCGCACGCTTCGACGAGTCGCGTTATCGGGTAGGGTGGTCGGGATGGAGGTATTTCGCCAGAAATTCGTATATCTCCTTGCGAGATTCGAGCGCCAATGGCGTGTCCATGCGGTTGAAGTAGTGGCCGCCCGGAGCGTTGTCGTAGACCTTGTAGTCGAACTTCTTGCCTTCGGCTTTGAGGGCCTGGATGAGGTGTTCGACTTCGAGGTAGTTGACGTCTTCGTCGTTGGTGTTGGTGTGGATGAGGAGCGGAGTGTCGAGTTCCTTGGCGTGGGTGACGGGAGAGCGCTTGCGGTATTCGGCGATATCGTCGTGAACATCTTCGCCGAGGTGGTATGGCGCGGAGTAGAGCTGGCGGTAGGTTTCGGGCTCATAGCCCATACGGGCGACGAGGTCGCTGACGGGAACGCCCGCGTAGGCTACAGCGTAGTCATGAGGGTGGGCGAAGATGTTCATCAGGGTGATGAGGCCGCCGTGGCTCCAGCCGACGATGCCGACGCGCTTGGGGTCGAGGAAGCTGTAGCGCTCGAGCATGAACTTCATGCCGATGTAGACGTCGTCGACCTCACGCCCGCCGTAGTCGATCTCCTGATAGAAGGCGGTGCCGTACCCGGTGCTGCCGCGGTAGTCGGTGGCGACGACGGGATAGCCTTGCTGAATGAGTTCGCGGACGAGGTGGGCGTCGATGGTGGTGTCGAGCGAGGAGTGGACGCCCTGGTGGACGAAGACGATGAGCGGCTGCTTGCGGCTGCGGTCGAGGTTTTTGGGAATGAAGGTGTAGCAGTGTAGGAGGATGGGGTTAGCGGCGCCAGGAGCTTTCTTGTTCTTGGCGTGCTCGTTGGGCGGGCCGGTGTACTCATCTTTGTCGATCTCAGCGATGTCGCCGAGTTTCTGGTACCAGAGAAGATCGTCCAGGCGTTTGAGGATAACGTCAGAGTTTCCGGCGGGTGCGCCGAAGGCTTGCGAGGCTGGAGCGGGGGCTGCGGCTGCAGCGGACGGAGCAGGGGTGGGGCGGGCCGGAGACTCCTGCGCAACGGCGAGGCTGGTGAAAAGGAGCATGGGCGCGAGGAGGTTAAACGTCGTCAGGAGGGAGCGGCGTGCGGCTGGGCTCAAAGTGGAGCTCCTTTTTGGAGGGTGTGTGTGTCGAAGTGTACAGCAGGTTCGGCGAAAAGCATGCTGGCAAAGCAAAAAATAAGAGAGGCAGCCATGGGCGGCTGCCTCTCCTATTTGTAACGGTGTTGGTAGCTTATACGCCGACGGGCTCGGCCACCTTGACGTTAACCGGGGTGAGCCAGTTGTGGCGGTCGGGGCGAGTGCCGTTGACGATGCCGAAGAACTCGTCGTGCAGCGCCTTGGTGATCGGCCCCATGCTGCCGTCGCCAATCAGGATGCGATCGACCGACCGTAGATGAGTGACCTCGGCGGCAGTGCCGGTGAAGAAGGCCTCGTCGCAGATGTAGATCATCTCGCGAAGCAGAGCCTGCTCGACGACCTCGATGCCTAGTTGTTTGGCGAGCGTAAGGATCGAATTGCGGGTGATGCCGTTCAGCACCGAGTTCGCCAGTGGCGTGGTGTAGAGGACACCGCCGCGGACGAGGAAGAGGTTTTCGCCAGAACCTTCGGAGAGGTAGCCGTTGGTGTCGAGCCCGATGCCCTCGGAGTAGCCGTTGATCTCGGCCTCCATGCGGATGAGTTGCGAGTTCATGTAGTTCGCGCCGGCCTTGGCAAGCGTGGGCATGGTGTTGGGCGCGAGGCGGGCCCAGCTGGAGATGCAGACGTCGGCGCCCTCATTGCCGTGAACGTACTTGCCCCACGGAAAGTTGGCGATGTAGACCTCGACGGGGCTCTTCAGTGGGTTGACGCCCATCTCACCGTAGCCGCGGAAGGCGATAGGGCGGATGTAGCACGGCGTGACGCCGTTGGCTTCGATGACGTCGATAACGGCGGCAGTGAGCTGCTCTGCGGTGTAGGGCAGGGGCATGCGGTAGATCTTGGCAGAGTCGACGAGGCGTGCCATGTGTTCGGGCAGTCGGAAGACGCCGGCGCCGTTGGGCTGGGTGTAACAGCGGATGCCCTCGAAGACCGACGAGCCGTAGTGAACGACGTGGGACATGACGTGAATCTGCGCCTGATCCCAGGGGATGAGTTTTCCGTTGTGCCAGATGTTGCTGGTGGTCTGAATGGTCATTCGGGGCTCCTATGGCCTGAGGAGATAATTATAGCGGGATGAATGGCATGGGAGAATGGGGAGTGATTCTCGATCCCCATACCGTCAGCCTGGCAGGGCTGAAGGACTCGGCATATGTGCGGTTTTCCGTGCTGGCGTTGAGTTCCATCTTTTTTCTGGTCGATCCATTTGCGGCCCTGCCGACTTTCCTTGCCGTGACGGCGGGGGTGGATGCGCAGCGGCGACGGAAGATGGCGTGGAAGGCCTCGGTGACGGCGCTTGTCGTGCTTAGCGCGTTCGCGGTTGCGGGGCAATACATCTTCAAAATGTTCGGGATTACGCTGCCGGCGTTTGAGATTGCGGGCGGAGTGATTTTGCTGCTGATAGGGCTCGACATGCTGGAGGCCAAGCGATCGCCCACCCAGGAGTCTCGCGAAGAGGCGGCCGAGGCAGCGCTGAAAGAAGACGCCGGGATCGTGCCATTGGGGATCCCGATGCTGGCGGGGCCGGGCGCGATTACCAGCGTCATGGTGCTGGTGGGACAGGCGCAGACTAAGTGGCAGATGTTGGCGATCCTGGCTTCGATCCTCATCACGGCGGCGATCTGTTACCTGGTGCTGGGCAACTCAGACCGTGTGGCGCGGGCGCTGGGCGAGACCGGGGTGAGGATTCTGGTGCGGATCATGGGCTTGCTGCTGGTTGCCTTGGCGGTACAGTATTTCGTGAATGGCATGGCGGACCTTGGCGTGATCGCCAAGCCTTAGCCCTCTGCGTAAGATTGAAGCTGGCGGTGTAACTTTTTCGGCAACTTGGCCGTCTCACCAAGCATCACATCTCTGTTTACTATCGTTTCTCCGAGAACCCTATGCGCCTGACTGCAGAAGCCACCACCGCAACCTCGGTGCTCGTCCGCTATAAGACCGTTCGCCAGGCCACGCGACAGCTTTGTAGTCCGTTGTCACCCGAAGACATGATGGTGCAGTCGTGTCCGGAGGCGAGCCCGGTGAAGTGGCATCTTGCCCACACCAGCTGGTTCTTTGAAACATTCGTCCTGCGTGAGTTTGCTGCGGGATACCAACCCTTCCATCCCGACTTCCGTTGGCTCTTCAATAGCTATTACAACTCGCTCGGCGATATGCCGGAGAAGAAGCTTCGCTCTTCCTTTTCGCGGCCGCCCCTCGACGCTATCCTCGCCTATCGGAGCCATGTGGACACCGCCATGGCCGCGCGACTGCAGCATCCGCTGGAAGATGAAGCTGCGCGGCGGATTGTGCTCGGGCTCGAGCACGAGCAGCAGCACCAGGAACTGATCGCCACCGATATCAAGCACGCGCTCTTCACCAATCCGCTGCATCCGGCGTATGTTGAGGCGACAGCGCAGAGGAGGAGCGAGATGATCGCGCCGCCGCTGGACTGGGTCGACTTCTCGCCTGGCCTGACGGAGATCGGCCTCACCCTCGATCCTGCATCAACCGATACTTTCGCCTTCGACAACGAGACGCCGCGCCACCCGGTCTATCTCCCGCCCTACCGTCTTGCAACGCGCCTTGTCACCTGTGCGGAGTACCTCGCCTTCATCGACCAGAACGGCTATAACCGTCCCGAACTGTGGCTCGCCGAGGGTTGGACGACGATGCGTGCCGAGGGCTGGCAGGCCCCGCTCTACTGGCAGCGAGACAACAGCACGAACTCCGGCTGGCGCATTTATACGATGCACGGTTTCCGCTCGCTCGACGACCTGAGCGAGACGCCGGTGTGCCATTTGAGCTTCTTCGAAGCTGACGCCTACGCGCGCTGGGCGGGCCACCGGCTGCCGACTGAGTTTGAATGGGAGTATGCGGCCAGCCAGCTTGGCCTGCTTTGTAAAGAGGTAGACTCGCGGCCCTCGCTGCTCATGTATCCCAACCCCGAGTCGGTGAAGACGCTTGCCGTTTTGCCTGCGACTACAGCAAACCTGCTCGAAACCGATAATCTGCATCCGGTGCCGGCCGCGGCGCTCTCCGGGCTGCAGCAGATGTTCGGCGATGTATGGGAGTGGACCGCCAGCGGCTACACCGGCTACCCCGGCTACAAGCCGCTGCCGGGCGCGCTTGGCGAGTACAACGGCAAGTTCATGTCGTCGCAGGTGGTGCTGCGCGGAGGCTCCTGCGTGACGCCTGCGACGCACATCCGGCCGACCTATCGCAACTTCTTTGGCCCGGCAACCCGCTGGCAGTTTTCGGGATTGCGACTGGCCCAGGATGTGCCGAAGTAAGCGTTCGTTCTTCTCCGCGGATCAATCGCGTGGCCAACTTACACCCGTCAATTGTTCCGATACCTCCCAGAGCTTTCGTGCAGCAGCCTCATCGAGCGCAGGCCTTGGAAGCTTCACCGGGATGGTTGAACAAACGCTCCGGCGCGAAATAGGTGCCGGAAGAGGCGTCCGGCGAGGTAGCAGCACGGAGCGTAGGCAGTGCTCCGTTCGCGGCATCGTGCGACATCAACGGCATAATGCTCCTTTCAAGGAAATTCAAAGGCCTTCCCGGTCCGCTCGTCTGAAGATTGGTACGGGCGAAGCCGGGATGGGCTGCGTTACTGATCAGTCTTATTCCGTCGGCGCTGGATCGTCTGGCCAGTTCCAGCATCAACATGAGGTCAGCCAGCTTGGATTGGCAGTAAGCGTTCCACGGTCCATAGGATTTCTCCCACTGCAGATCACCGAAGTTAATCCTTTTCAGGCCCATATTCGCTGCTCCGCTGGAGACGGTCGTGACGCGGGGATAGGCCGCTCGCTGCAAAGCCGGAAGCAGCAGCACAGTGAGTGCGAACGGCCCGAAGTAGTTTGTGCCGAACTGCATCTCAAATCCATCCTCGGTCACCTGCCGCCGGGGTATGCGCATCACTCCGGCATTGTTCACCAGCAGATCCAACCTCGTCTCGTTGCTGTTGACCTTCGCGGCAAACGTTCGCACGGAACGCTGACTCGCCAGGTCGAGCAGCTCGAACCGAACCTTGGCCTGCGACAACTGGCGGCGGATGCGGTCGACGGCGTCCTGCCCCTTGGCTTTGGTCCGGGCCGTCAGAATAACTTCAGCTCCAGCACGCGCCAGTTCCAGCGCCGTAATCCAGCCGATGCCGCTGTTTGCTCCGGTTACGACCGCCAGCTTGCCCTGCTGCGAGGGAATATCCGCTACTGTCCACTTTGCCATTTTTCTATGCTTCGAATATATGAGTGCGTACATACTCATTTTGATTCAAAGAAGCAAAATTAACTTCGTCGCGCGATGCCGGCCCACAACATCTCGAATCCGGAGACCTGGTACATTCCGGCTCTTTTGGGGTCCTGGCGCGCGAAATCAATTGCGGTGTCTGCCAGTGCGCTCATGGTCGCTGCAATAAATGGTCTCGGCAGATCCTTCACCAGACGTTGTGCGACAGCATCCTGCGCCATGGCGTCAATCTCGACGAACGGAGCGGAACCGGCCGCCTTTGCGTCGCCCGTCAATCCTTCCCAGACCATCATCTGCCTGAGGACTTTATGCTGTTTCTCGTGTGCGATGCCCCATTCCACGTATTGATCCCACACATGCTGCAGGCGATGACGTACGCTGGCCTTGCGCGGGAAGCCGGACATCATCGCGTCCGCTAACTCCATCTTGATCTCGCGGTATAACGTGTTCACCAACTCATCCTTGGTTCTGAAGTACGTAAACAGTGTGCCTTCGGCTACTCCAGCCACGGTTGTGATCGCGGCGGTCGGAGCAGCCAGTCCACGTTCCGCGAAGACCTCAACCGCGGCGGAAAGAATGGAATTACGCTTATCTTCGCTTTTGAGCCGTGCCATCGAACACCTTTTTGCTGAGTACCCACTCAGTATTTTAGACGTGACTCCCCTGTTTATCAATTTGGGCGAGGAGCTTCGGTATGATTGTCGCTCTTCGATCGAATCTGATGGGGAGATCGAGGCCAATCTGCAAAGCCATAGAACCGTACAGAAACCGTACAGAATAAGCTGCACAAATTTCGCTTGAGGCGCATCAAAGTCAGACAGCGGTGGGGAACCCGTCGAGCTTTGCCGCCCACTAGGTTGCAGGAACCCAGAGGACTCTATACGTGTCAACATTTGCCTTCGCACCGGAAGCCATATCGACCAGTACCAGCGAGGCGGTAGCCCGGGAAGCCCGAGCGGGTCTCACCGCGACGCCCAAGACGCTGTCCCCGTGGCTCTTCTACGATGAGGCCGGCTCGCACTTTTTCGAGGAGATCACCGAGCTTCCCGAGTACTACCCAACCCGCACGGAACGCAGTATCTTCGCGGCCCATGCCGACGAAATTCTCCGGCAGGCCGCCCTGGGGCAGGGACCGGCCGGCAAGCTGACTCTGATCGAACTCGGTGCAGGCACGGCGACCAAGACCGGAATTCTGCTCGCAGCCGCAGTTCGTCAGCAGGGAAGCGTCGTTTACCAGCCCGTCGATGTGTCGGAGACCGCGCTTGCGGAAGCAACCGAGAACATCCTCAAGAACATTCCCGGTGTCACCGTGCGTTGTCAGGTGACCGACTACACCCGCGAAGCGCTCCCGTTGAACCGGTTGCCGAACACGCGAACGCTGGCCCTTTACATCGGCTCCAGCATCGGCAACTTCACACCGGCAGGCTCGTGTGAGGTTCTGCGCAACCTCCGAGCGCAGCTGCTCCCCGGAGACACGCTGCTGCTCGGCACCGACCTGGTACCGGGGAAGCACAAGACCGAAGCCACCCTGCTGGCCGCCTACGACGATGCAGCCGGAACCACCGCCGCCTTCAACCTGAACGTCCTTACACGTCTGAACCGCGACCTGGGCGCCGATTTCGATACGGAGAAGTTCCGTCACAAAGTGCTCTGGAATCCCGCTGAGTCCCGCATCGAGATGCATCTCGAATCGCTCGCCGCCCAGCGCGTCCACGTTCCCGAGAACTCCAGCGGTCCCGCCCTTACCATCAACTTTGCCACCGGCGAAACTATTCATACCGAAAACAGTTACAAATTTACCCCCGCCGCAGTCGAAGCGTTGTTGACTTCAGCCAGTTTCAAGCTGACGCGATCGTGGCAGGACCCGAAAAACCTCTTCGCCGTAACACTGGCAACAGCGCTTTAATTCGCGACGGCTAAACGGTCTCGCGCCGATACTCCCCGCTTTTACCGCCGCTCTTGCGCAGTAGCGCGATCTCGCGAATCCGAATCCCCTTGTCGAGAGCCTTCGTCATGTCGTAGACCGTAAGCGCCGCAATCGAAGCCGCGGTCATTGCTTCCATCTCGACCCCCGTGCCCGCGACAGTCGCTGCCGTAGCTTCGATCGCCACACCGCCTTCGACGATCTGGACCCGCACATCGACAAAGCTCAATGCGAGCGGATGACACATCGGAATCAGGTTCGAGGTCTGCTTCGCCGCTTGAATCCCGGCAATCCGAGCGACCTCCAGCGGATTTCCCTTCTGGTTTTGCGGAAGCGCCGCCAACACCGCCTCGGACAACTCAACGAACGCCCTGGCTACTGCTTCGCGCCGCGTCGCGGTCTTCTCGCTGACATCGACCATGCACGCCCCGCCCGTCTCATCGTAGTGCGACAGTGTTGGAGTGGTTGCGTCAGGCAGACCGTCCGCAATATCGTCGACGATCAGTTCAGCCGAGTAGATCGAATCTTTCTTTTTCATCCTTAAAGCCTACTACCGCAGAAGAATTGTGATGACGTCCCCGGCCGCAAATCGTTCTTTGTCTGGCGGCAGCACGGCGTAGCAGTTCGCCCGGGCGTTCGCCGCCAAATCGCCAGACCCCTGCCAACCCACCAGCCGCACCTCCGGCCGCAACCGGTCCGCGGTCAGCCGCGCAGGCAAGACCCGCATCAGCGCAGCATTTCCCGTCGCATCTTCCGCCAGCGTAGCTTGCGCAAAGCGCGGTCCCTCCACCGCTGCCCCAGCCATGGCCCGCAGTATGGGTTCGACAAAGCAATGAAACGTCACCTGTGTCGAAATCGGATTTCCCGGCAGACCGAAGAAGAACTGAGCAGGGAAGTCGTCGGCGGCAGGCAGACGGCCAAACACCACAGGTTTACCCGGTTGCATCTTGACGCCGGTGAAGAAAAACTGCGCGCCGAACGTCTCAAGCACCTCTTCAACCAGGTCATACTCTCCCATCGAGACGCCGCCCGACAGCAACATGAAGTCGCATCGCCGAGCTGCGCGGATGATCTCCTCCAACTCCGCGCGTCTGTCGGGAGCGATCGGCAGCCTCACCGCTTCCCCGCCAGCGCGCGCTACCAGCGATGCCAGCCCGTAGCTGTTTGAGTTGCGGATCTGCTGCGGCTCCGGCGCGGCATCGATCTCAACCAACTCATCGCCCGTGGCGACGATGGCTACTCTCGGCCTGCGAAATACTGTCAGCGAAGCACACCCGCAGGCGGCAGCCAGCGCGATCTCCGCACTTTTGATCAGCGTCCCAACCGGCAGCACCACCTGACCCGCCTTCGCTTCACTTCCGCGGCGAACGATGTTCTCCCCGCTACGAAGAGTTCGGACGCCCACCGGGCGAATCGTCCCGTCGGCGCGTTCCACATGCTCCACCATGACGACCGCGTCAGCGCCCGCCGGGATCGGCGCGCCGGTCATGATGCCAATCGCGGCTCCGGGCTCGAGCGCACTCCCCGCCCACTGCTCCCCGGCCCGTATCTGACCCGCAATCTTCAGCGCAACATCACCGAAATTTGCGGCGCCCACAGCAAATCCATCCCGCGTAGACCGGTCGAACGGCGGCTGGTCGCGGTCGGCGGGAACGGCCCTCGCCAGCACCCGATCTTCGGAGGCCAGCAGCGGTATCAGCTCGGTCGCCGGTTTTTCCAAATCGGCCGCATGCGCCAGCACCATTGCTAGCGCATCATCGAAGCCACCAACGCCAGCCGCAACCTTGCTCATCTCGTTCTCCTAAAAGGCTCCGGCCTACAGACAGAAAGGCCCCGAGCAACATTCGCCCGGGGCCTGTTTCCTTCTGAAGGCATCTTACTTCTTCGGTGCCTTATAGGTCGACTTCACCTGTGCGCCGATGCCTTCGAGCACACCCTTCACATCTGCCGCATGAGGCCCATCGGGCGCCAGTTCCAGATACGTCTGGTAAGCCTCCACGGTTCCTGGAGGCGCGACGATCTTGTTCGTCTTTGGATCGACGGTCGCCTGCGGAATCAGCGACTGGCCCTTGATGTAGTAGGCCTCCGCCTTCTTCGGATCGGCAGCAATCGCCTTGTCCGCAGCAGCCTGTGCTTCCGGCAGCTTGCCTGCATTGTAGAGAGTGGCCGCCTCATTGAAGTAGTACATCGCGGCATTGCTTGGCATCGCCTTAGCCGCCATGTCGTACGCATCGGCCGACTCCTTTACGTTCCCCATCTTGGCGTAGGTCTGTCCGAGCTGGTTATAGCCGGCTGCCGCGGCCTCCGGGCTGGGCTTCTTGGAGGCGGCGTTCAGCT
The DNA here is from genome assembly GCA_025462755.1 of Edaphobacter sp. Classification (GTDB taxonomy): domain Bacteria; phylum Acidobacteriota; class Terriglobia; order Terriglobales; family Acidobacteriaceae; genus Edaphobacter. Next base: position 18,346 of record JAOAPF010000340.1, on the reverse strand, counting down.
CCACGCCCTTTTTATAAGAAGCAGCGGCGGCGTCGTATTTCTGCGTGATGGCCGGATCAGTGCTCGAAGTTCCTGCTGTCTTGGCGGCCTTCGCGGCTGTGTCCGCGCTGCCCAGCTGCGCGTCACCCAGCGTGATCCAGAGGATACCCTCGTCGGGCTTCGTGGTAGTTGCCTGCTGCATCGCTGTGATCGCCGCGTCGTAGTTGCCTGCTTTGTTATCCGCCCGTGCCTGCGTCAGCATGGCATTCAGGTTCTGAACCTTGCTGTTGGCTGCGACGACCTCGGCGTTCTTCTTCTTGTATTCCTCCACCGCTTTTCGATCTTCCGGCGACATCTTGGCGAGATAGTCCGGGCGAGACATATCGAAGTTCACCACCTTGTCATCGCCATTGGCGAGCGGCACGCTCTCGTTGTAGTCCAGGCTCTTGTCATCCTGAAACACGAACACGACGTAGTTCCCAGGCGTGATCCCCGTGCCCTTGTAGTCTCCGTTCGGCTCGATCGGAAACTTGTACGGGTATTTGCGGTCCTTCGCGTCCGAGCTCCGGTCCGTCGACAGCCGCACCTCGCCCTTGTTCAGCGCCATTCCGGCGGGGTTGGTGACGTGGCCGTGAATGTTGGCGGCTCCCGTCGCCTGCGCTGTGGAGCGGGCCGGGTAGGCCATCGCCAGGATCAGGAGCAGGGCCGTCGCCAGTGCGCTGCCTGTTCTGCCTATCTTGCTTGTCTTGCTTATATTCCATCCGATACGTTTCATGCTCTCATTTCTCCTGGCCCGCCTGCGCGGGCATAAATCCTGTTTCACAACACCTGAATCCATCGAAATTTGATGCTTAATGCAGCCTTCACGCGACCGCATACGGTATGGGATCGACCGCTCCGGCCTCGCGAAATGCCCGCAGTCTCAAAGCGCAGCTCTCGCATACGCCGCAGGCTTCGGTCTCACCGGAATAGCATGACCAACTTACATGGAACGGTGCGCCCAATTCAACTCCCAGCCCGACGATCTCCTTTTTGCGCATCGCGATCAGTGGTGTTTCCACCCGAATCTCGCCCTCTTTCGTGCCCGTCCGGATGAGCTGATTGAAGGCGTCGTAGTAGGCTGGCCGGCAGTCCGGATACCCCGAGCTATCCTGCTCCACCGCCCCGATAAACACCCTCTTCGCGCCCAGCACCTCCGCCCAGCTAACCGCTGCCGAAAGGAAATGAGCATTGCGAAAGGGAACGTAGGTGACCGGGATCTCGCTCCCGCTCCTTGAACCATTGGCAGGCGCATCGTTCGCCGACGCCTCTGGAACCGCAATCGCGTGGTCGGTCAGCGCCGATCCGCCGATGCGCCGGAACAGGTCGATTTTCAGTGGCAGCAGTTCGCACACGCCGACGAGCCGGGCAATCTCCTGGGCCGACCTTAGCTCCCGCGCCTCAGTTCTTTGCCCATAGCTGAAGTGGATCGCATAAACCTCGTAATCCCTCGCCGCCAGCGCAGCGCACACACAGGAGTCCATCCCGCCCGAGAGGCAGACCACAGCGCGCGGACGGCCCCGTTCAGCCTTCGTCATCGCCGGCCTCCAACTCCTTCTGCTCCTCTTTCGTTAGCTCATCCCCGGCCCCGCCGAGCAACTGCCGCGCGGCCTCCTCATCCTGCTTGTGTACTAGCAGGCGCGCACGAAAAGCCAACGCCAACAGGCTGTTGGCATTCTCGCCCTGAAGAAAACACTCGATCCCCGCCGATTCAAGCATCCCTTTCGCCATCTGGGCGTTGGCCGGCTCGAGAAACTTGCCCACAGTCACAAACTTATCCGGATCTACGATTGATACTGATTCCGTCATCAACGATTCTTCCTGCTATCTAATCTATTTGTCTTCATACGATTGCAGACGCGCCGTAATAGTCCCCCAGAACAGATGCGCCCGAATCTGCACCGGCATATGCCGCGCATCGTCCGTGTACCAGACCCAGATGTTGCCGCGGTTCTTCACAATGCCCTCATCCGCCGTCGGCTCCACGCGAATCGTCTGGAAGATGCCCGCCGGCGTTTTGACCTCTTCCTTGGCTTCCACCTTCATCATCACCGTCACGGTGCGCATGGAGTCCGCCAGCGGGAACCGAATCGTCTGACCAACCACCATCGGCTGCGACGCCGCGTAGAAGATCGCCGACAGCGAGTCCGTCACACAGGCCGGAATCGACGCCGTCTGTTCTTTTGACGTTCCCTTTACCAGATTCCTCTCCACCTGTTTCTGCTTTCCCTGCGCGTAATCGAAGGTCAGGTCGCTCGAGACCTTGCGGCGGCCCTCCTGCAACTGCTTGCTGAATCCGGTGGAACAGCCTGTCTTGGTGTCGAACCCTGCCTGAAACTTATCGACCACCGGAAACAGCATCGTGACCGCGCCAACCGAGCCCCCCGAGGCGTTTATTTTCTGGACGTTTCCCTCCTGCTCTAGTTGAAAGACGGCCGTGCCCGCCGTAAATACCCGCCAGTCCACGGTGAACGTGAGCGTTCGTTTGGCAGGGAAGACGTACTCCGGCAAGGGCGGTTGCAGCGTCGGAATAACCACCGGCGCTGGCTTCGGCCCCAGACCCAGCAGTTGCGCCCTCGCAGGTAGTAGGCCTGCGCAATACAACATCAAGAGAATCAAAGCCAGGGACCGGGAAAGCTTCAGCAAAGGGCAGCACTCGCACGAGTTGATGTGTGGGCGGTTTCGTTCCAGCTCGGCGCCTTCAGCGCAGACCCGCAATCACAATGCGGTGTTGCAGAAAAAGCCGGACCGCCAGCGCCAGATAAATTGCGCCGGCACCCATTAAAGCATTGTACTCGCGGTGATGCCGCCATTGCTGCCAGGAGAACCTTCCCCCGCTGGCGTTCTCGTTGGCCGGGAACTCCGCCGGGGTCAACCGGGGCAACAGCCGCGGCACCTTCGCGGCATACTCATCGAAGCCCGCAAAGCGTTCTCGCAGATACCCCTCCTCCCCCTGAATGGTGGGAATATAGATCGCCGCGAACAGCACAGCCAGCGCAATCAGAATGATCCAACTCCCCGCTGCGACAGCAAACCCAAACGCAATCATCATCGAGCCCAGGTACAGCGGGTTGCGCGTATAGGCGTAAGGTCCGGTAAAGGTCAGCTCGGCGTTCTTGCGCACATACCCCGCCGCATAGGCTCGCAGCCACACTCCAGGCACGACCAGCAACAGACTGAGCAACATCGTCTTACCCGTCGGCCTCGCCAGCCAGAGGAACACACCGGCAAAGACAAACCCCAGTGGCACGCGAATGCGACGCGCAACCTTCTGCCACCTCGTTCTTTCACTCATGCGCCGTCACTCACCCCTTCACCTTATCCTGTCCGGCTCTGCAACAGCTCGAGCGCCGCCTCCACGACCTCCTCGGTCGTAATCTGCATCAGCCCTTCCTCCGCCTCGACACGACGTGAATGATCCACCCGGCTGGAACTGTGCCGCAACACGCGAGACTGCGTTCCGTAGGGCCCATTCCGCGCCGGGTCCGTCGGCCCGAACAATCCAACCACCGGCCTCTCCAGCGCCGCGGCCAGATGCAGTGGTCCGGTATCGCCCGCGATCACGACCCCAACCCGCCGCACCAGCGCGATCATCTGCCCGACAGAGCAGGGAACCAGCGTTGCCGCCCCGTCACTGGCCTCCACGACGCGCCGCCCCACCGTATGTTCGAATGATGGAGCGTTGACCAGGGTGCGAAATCCCGCCCGCCCCAACGACGCCGCCACTGCGCCGTACCGCTCCACCGGCCACTGCTTTGCCCCCCACCCGGCGGTAGGTGCAATCAACGCGAACCGCTCCGCAGCCCCATCCAACAACGCATCGCACCATTGTTCCGCCGTAGGATCGACAGGCAACGTCACCTTCGCGGGTCTCAGCGACTCTCCCACCGCCGCGCCCAGCAGTTCACATCCCTGCTCCACCACATGCGTCGCGCTCAGTCTGATCTTCCGGTGATAGAACCACGCCGCCGGAGCCTCCCTGGGCTCTGCAGCCCCTGCAAACATGTGCGCCCCCGCCATTCGACCCACCATCGCCGAACGGATCGACCCCTGCATATCGACACAAAGGTCATAGTGGTCCCGGACCAACTCTCGCCGCAGCCAACGGATATCCCGCAGCGTGCTCAGAGAAAACGGTCGCCGCTTCCAGTCTCGGGTCGGCACCGGCGACCACCGATCGATCAACGGCCGGCGCGAGTCGCGCTCCGAAAACCGCCAGGCCACATCGTGAACCGCACTCTCCGCCTCCAGCAACTCACGCCACACCGGCTCAATCGCCCACCCGATTACCCAATCCGGATGCTGCTCCCGCAGCGCCGCCACTGCGGGCATTGCGTGCAACACATCCCCCATAGCGCCAATCCGCACAATCAACACGCGGAGCGGACGATCCCCCCGAGGCGTGACAGCAGCGTGCGAGCGAGTGAGATCCATTGCCAAGCATTAATTTTCTCACGCTGTCGCACGACGTCGGTTCCTATTGGCGCAGGCAGTTAATGCCTGCGCCGGTCTAACCTCCCCACCATCGTAACCAGTTGCGACAACGACTCCTGTTCATCGAGCAGTTCCACACCGAGTCGCGCCACGACGATCGTCCCAACCGCCTGGAGATGATCGTGCAGGATCGGCGTCAGCTTCACGGCATCCTTCTCCGTCGTCACAAATCCGTTGGCCTCAACCTGCCGTGCACGTTCTATTAAGCGGCGGATGTCGCCCTCGTCATACGCGTGGTGATCAGGAAAGATCATCGTGTCCGTCGGTTCGTAGCCTTGGGCGGCGAGCATCTTCATAAAGTTCTCGGGCCGTGCGATGCCGCAGAAGGCGAACGGCTTGGTGGGTAGCGCGACCGCCCCCGCTTCGCCCAGACTCAAACTGCGCCGAATCACCCAGATTGCAGGTGCTCTCTTGTCTCCACTCAACCCGGCGACCACGCTGCGTAGAGAAGCCGCCTCTTCTTCCCGCAGCACCACGACATCCGCCTCCGCAATTGCCGTCAGCGGCTCTCGCAGATTCCCTGCCGGAAGCAAAGTATCCTCCACGTCCGCCTGGGTCAGCAGAACGATGTCGACATCGCGCGCGAGCTTTCGATGCTGAAACCCATCATCCAGCAGATGCACGACCAGCTTTTCCGACGGCTCGTCATGCTCTGCCATCACGCCCGCCTGGTACCTGTCCGCCCCCGCGAATACCGGCACACCCGATCGCTGCGCCAACAGCACCGGCTCATCGCCCTGCCAGGCCGCGTCGTCGAAGGGCTCAACCCGCGAGGTAATCTCGGAGCTTCGCTTATACCCCCGCGTCAGAATCCTCACGGCATAGCCACGCTGACGGAGAATTCTCGCCAGCAACAGCACCATCGGCGTCTTCCCCGCGCCCCCCGCAGAGACGCTGCCCACGCTGATCACCGGACTCTTCAGCCGGTTCCGCTTAAACCATCCCAGCTGAAACAATCGCCTCTTCATCGTCAGCGCCGCCCCATACAGCGGAGCCAGGGGCAGCAGCCATGGTCTGCGTGTACTCATCGCGTGGCCGCCGATCTCTCCTGCAACAACGCCGTCAACGCCTGGACCGTCCGCGCCGTTGCCCCGGCCTGTGCGTCAAACACCGCGCGTCCATGTTCCCCGATGGCGGTTGCCCTCTCACCATTCTTCAGCAGATCGATCAGCGCAGCCTCAAACTCCTCGCCATTCTGAACGACCAGAATTCCATCTGCCGCCCTCATCCGCTCCACGGCATCGCGAAAGTTCTCATACGACGGCCCCATCACCACCGGCACACCAAACCGCGCCGCCTCCAGCGGATTGTGTCCTCCCTTTCGCACCAGGCTTCCGCCGACGAAGGCGACACTTGCCAGTTCATAGACCGCCGCCAGGTCACCGATCGTATCCAGCAGAATATTTCCTCCCTGCGCCACCGTTCCCGCCGCCCCCGCGAGCAACTCCGTCGCCCTAACCGTTCCGTACTCTTTCATCATGGAGTGAGCCGCAGCAAACCGTTCCGGATGACGCGGCGCCACCACGATCACCGCCTCCGGAACCTCCTTCAACACAGACGGCCAATACTGCATCAGGAGACGTTCTTCCTCGCCCTCCCTGCCTTCCACCGTACTTCCCGCCACCACCAGCGGCCTGCCGCCCACCGCCACGCGAATGATCTCCGCCACGCGACTCTGCTTCGGCGCTCTGACGTCGTACTTCAAATTCCCCGTCACCCGCACGGCGTCCGAGCGTGCACCCATCTCCGTCAGCCGCCTCGCATCCTCATCACTCTGCACCAGAAAAAGCGTCACCCGCCGCAACATCCGCTGCCAAAGCGCACGCACCCGCACTCCGCGAGCAAACGACCGGTCGCTCACCCGGGCATTCACCACCGCCACCGGCACGCCGACGCGCTCACACTCCACCAGCATCCGCGGCCACAGTTCGCTCTCCATCAAAACCAGCATCCTCGGCCGCAGCGCCTTGAGATACGCCCTCACCGCCCACCCAAGATCGAGCGGATAAAAAAACACCCGCTCTGCACCGAACCGCTCTCGCGCCAAAGCCTGTCCCGTCGCAGTCGTAGTCGACACCACGACAACCCATCCATCGCCCAGCGCGGCCTCCAACTCGCCCACCAGCCGCGTCGCCGCCACTACCTCGCCCACCGACACCGCATGCACCCAAACCACGTCGCGCCCGGCCACCGCTGCCCGCAATCCCTTCGGCACCACACCCAGCCGCCCCGCCAGCCCCGCGCGATACCGCCCGCTGGTCGCCATCCGCAGCAGCCAGTACGGCGCTCCCAGAACGAGGGCCGCCAGCAACAGGAAGCTGTAAACGATCATCACTGTTGCATCTCCCGCTTTACCTTGTGCGCCAGCGAAGATGATAATCAACTTGGCCATGAAGTCCCACCTATTCCCTCAGATTCCGCTCCTTGTAGTAACTACAACCTGCCTCTTCGCGGTAACCTCCCATGCCGCCGACAAACCCAGAAAAGCCCCGCCCGCAAAGCCCGCGAGCCAGTACGCTGCCTTCGACGCCCACCCCAAAGAATTTGTCACCGTCGCCGCCGAGCCCTGCGACGATCCCAAAGACTGCGACTTCTTCCGCCTCCCTTACATCCAGCACGGCTTCATCCCCGTTCGCGTCATCTTCACCAACGACAGCGACACCGCGCTCTCGCTCGACGACGCCCGCATGCAGTTCATCTCCGCCAACAACGACAAGATTCCTGCCGCCACCGACGACGACATACAGCGCCGCCTCTTCGCCACCAAGAGTGTCAAGGGCCGCAAGGTGCCGCTCCCTATGCCCCTGCCGCCGATCACCCTGCACGACAAGCCCGTCGACAAGCAGATCACGCAGGACGAAGATGACTTCGGCTTCAAAAGCACCACTGTCAACGCACACAGCACCCTCGCCGGCTATCTCTTCTACGACGTCCGTCAGCTCAACGATTACCCTCTCAAAGGGGCCGAACTCTACGTAAAGATGGTTCACACCCTTGCGGACAAAGACGGCAAACAAAAAGAACTCTTCGACTTCAACATCCCCTTCGACAAATGGCTCGCCACGCAGTCCGCAGCCAAGCCATCTGAGAAGCCCGCCGAAACTTCACCCAAACCCTGAGCACACGGAAAGAACCAGCAATGACCCAGTCTTCATCGCACCCGAACGACACGCTCAACCTCCGTCCCGCCACCCCGGCCGACGTCCCACAGATTTTGCGATTCATCCGCGACCTCGCCGAGTATGAACGAGAACCCGACGCCGTCCACGCCACAGAGGCCGACCTCCTTCGCGACGGCTTCGGCGCCGAAAAACGCTTCGACTGCCTCATCGCAGAACTATGCGACTCCGGCACCGCCGTTCCCGTCGGCTTTGCCCTCTACTTTCATAACTACTCCACCTGGCGCGGCCACGCCGGCATCCACATCGAAGATCTTTACGTCCGTCCGGAGATGCGCGGAAAGGGAATCGGCAAAGCTCTGCTGACTCGCGTCGCTGCCATCGCCGTCGCGGAAGGCTGCACCCGCCTGCAATGGGACGTGCTCGAGTGGAACACCCCAGCCATCGGCTTCTACCAGCAGATGGGCGCACAGATGCTCATGGACTGGCGCACCATGCGCGTCACCGGACAAGAGCTTCAAGCTCTCTCACAGAGCTGAGGACGATTCCAATCTCGGGACCGCAATAACTAAACGCTAAAAATGGCACGCAGTTCTTGGAAATCTATGACAAGAAGGACGTGCCATTTTTTCGCGCGTATCCGTCTTCGCTTTCCGTTACGCCACCAGCCGACGGCGTACCGCTCCAGCCACTGCTATCAGACCCGTCCCCAAAAGTGCAATTGAGCTCGGCTCGGGCACTGCGGGAGTTCCGGGGTTGGTTACTCCGAGAGCGCCGATGTAAGCCGTCGTGTCATATGCCGCGTCGCCGGTGTCGGCAATAATGAAGGTCAGCGTGTTGATCCCGGAGTGAACTGCTCCACTGAACGTATTGATCGGATTGTTGCCGCAGGCAAGAACACCATCCAGCTCAGTTCCAGGGAGAGCGGTGAAACAAGGATGATCGATATTCACCGGCTGTCCGGCGACAAATGCAATGTTGGTGCCGTTCAAATAAAGGCCGAAAGCGTCCACAAACTGAGAACCGACAAACTCCGGAAACTCCTCTGACCCAAAGGCGACATTGAAGAATATATTGCTGATGCCCGGATCAACTGTGAACGTCAGGTCGAGTTGCGTCGTGTCAAAATGTGACGTGAACCCATTGGTGAGCGGATTGAGCAACACATTCTGTGCTGCGGTTGCCGTCACACCATAAGCCGTAGTTTTGGAGTCGGAAGTGTTTGGTCCCGAGCCGTAGTCGGCCGCGTTTCCAGTGCTAAGAACCGCACCAGACGCAAGCCCGTAGATGTTCGAGAAAGTTCCGGTTGAGGCTGTGCCAGATCCGCTCTGGCCCTGCAGTGTCGCATTGGTTACAGTGACACCCGTATTTCCGGAGGTCACTGCAGTAGCGAGTTGATTTGCGTTGGTGTTGATTGTCACTGCATCTGCGAAGGCGAAGCCAGTTGTAGAGACGGCGAGAAGTGCAAACGTCGCAAGCGAGCGTTTTCGCATGAATCCTCCAAAAAGGGTCGAGAATTTGAATTGTGGGGCCGAGAAGCTCTGGAAAGGGAGGGGCCGAGCGTTCCTGGGCGTGCGCGCCCCGGCGACTCTAAGTGCGAGCTCAAAAAATACGAGAGAGCCCGGGCAGCGATCAACCTAGTGCAATCGAATGGCCAAATTGGGCGAAGTTTACCCTGTGAGAGCAGGACAGTTAGTAAATTTGTTGCTTCCCCATGATGAAAAACCTTGCACTGGTTATGGAAAATTCTGGGTCACTGCAGCCAGGATAAACAGGCGGATTGGCTGACTTCGTCGCCAAATCTCGCTGGCAACTGAGAGCTGATAATTGAGACCTGATAACTTCCCGAAATCCGTTCAAAGGCAGTCTCTCCACCGAAGAGACCATCCCCATGGAAGCAGTCTCGAGAAGCATTAAGCCCGTAACTCGCGGTAGGCAATGTAGTAATCTAGCCCGGCATGCAGGCTCCCGATCAACAGAAGCGAAACATTCTTGGTTTTGCGTGCGCGGTCATCTTCGCGCCAATCGCCGTATGGGCTACCTCTTCTCTGCCGGTCTTCAGAGACATACCGTGGACTCTCTCTTATCTGGTCGTCGCCGTTGTCGCCGAAATAGGCGGTCCTGGACCTGCTCTCGTAGCGATCTTGATCGCATCGGGCGGCATCTACCGCCTCGTCCTGGCTCCAGGACACGATCGTATCTTTGATCCGGCCCACTGGATACAGACCGCGGCATTCCTGGTCACCGCGTTCTTCATCTCCTTCGTGGTACTGCAGCGGAAGCGAGCTCTTTCTTCCCTCCAGGCCAGTGAACGGCATTACCGTAGCGTCACGGAGACTGCACCCGACGTCATCATCACCATCGACGAAAACAGCCTCATTCTTGCGATCAATCCTGCTGTGCAAGCGACTTTTGGCTATTCTCCGGAAGAGCTGATCGGGCAGAAGATGGTCGCCTTGATGCCCGAAAGGTTTCGAGATTCCCACGCGGCAGGCATCGCTCGACACCTGGCAACCGGAACACGCAATATTTCCTGGAACGGCGTTCAGCTTCCCGCTCTACGCAAAGATGGGGTAGAGATTCCGGTTGAGATCTCCTTCGCTGCCCAGTCTTTCAACGGGGCAACTCGTTTTACCGGGTTCATTCGGGATGTCTCTGAACGCCACCGCGCTCACGCTGCCCTCATACAGAGTGAAAAGTTGGCAGCCGTCGGGCGGCTTGCCAGCTCCATTGCACACGAGATCAATAACCCACTGGAATCGGTGACCAACCTGCTTTACCTGTCGCGCGGCAGCGCTGATCTGGCGACGGTTCAAGGCTACCTCGAAAGTGCAGAACAGGAATTGCGGCGGGTATCGGTCATTGCGAATCAAACGTTGAATTTCCATAAGCATTCGACCTCGCCCACTGAGGTCGAATGCGACAAACTGATGACCGGGTCGCTGGCCCTGTATCACGGAAGGCTGGTCAATGTGGGCATCTCCGTAGAGGAGAGATATCGGGCCCTCAGAGCTGCGTTCTGTGTAGAGGGCGAGGTCCGCCAGGTGCTAAACAACTTCGTTGGAAATTCGATCGATGCCACGCCGCAAGGAGGTCGTATTCTTGCGCGCAGCCGGGATGCCACGCACTGGAGCAGCGGACGAAGGGGCGTCGCTCTCACCGTCGCAGATACCGGCACCGGTTTGAGTCCCGAAGTTCGAGCGCAGATGTTCCAACCGTTCTTTTCCACCAAAGGCTCGGGTGGCGCAGGTTTAGGACTATGGATCTCCGACCAGCTGATCGCCCGGAACGGCGGGAGCTTGCGAATAAGGAGCAGTCAGGCATCAGGTTCCAGCGGAACGGTCCTCGTGTTGTTTCTGCCGGATAATGCTGACAGCAACAGCGCGGTGATCGAGCAGGTTGGAGTGTCTGAACTCCCTCAAGCGTGAGTTTTCGGCAGGTGCGTGATGCTTGCCGACTCGTTTCCGTTCCCGCGAAACGCTTGACGCACCCCTATAATGGAAGAAGGGGGCAAGACCAATAAATCATCTGATTCGCCTGCGATATCGCAGATAACTCGCATGTATGGAGAGTTTGCGCCAATTTTTGTAGATGAAATCGATAGCTCGCACCTCAAGTGCAGGCAAAAGCTCTTTAGTTCTAAGAATTCGACGGAAAACAGGGGGAGGAGGGGCAGCGTGATAACCAGACGAATCAAGATCATCGGCGGCGGCCTCGCTGGCCCCGAAGCTGCCCTCCAGGCCGCCAAAAGAGGCTGCGAGGTTGACCTCTACGAGATGCGCCCCACCCGCTCCACCGAAGCCCACCAGACCAGCGACTTCGCCGAACTCGTCTGCTCCAACTCCCTCAAGTCCGAGTCGGAAAACACAGCCCCCTGGCTCCTCAAGCAAGAGATGCGCCGAGCCGGCAGCATCCTCCTCGCCGAAGCCGACGCTACCGCAGTCCCCGCCGGCCACGCGCTCGCCGTCGACCGAGTCGAATTCTCCAAGCGCGTCGCCGACCGCATCGCATCCGAACCACGCATCACCGTCCACCGCGAAGAGGTCACGCACCTCCACGAAGACGACCCCGAAACCATAACCATTCTAGCCAGCGGCCCGCTCACCAGCCCTGCGCTGGCTGCAGAACTACAACGCCTCACCGGCTCCGACCACCTCGCCTTCTACGACTCCATCTCGCCCATCGTCGACGCCACCACCATCGATATGGACAAGGTCTACTTCGCCGCCCGCTACGATAAGGGCACCGCCGACTACATCAACTGCCCCTTCACCAAAGAGGAGTACGACCGCTTCCTCGAAGCCCTCAGCACCGCCGAAGCCGTTCCCGCCAAAGAATGGGAACAAATCCCAAGCAAAGCCACAGAACCGGGTGCCCCATACATGACGGCATCATCGTCATGTGTGGGTGGAGGCGCGACAACAATCAAGTCTTCCGAAAAGCTGCAATACTTCGAAGGCTGCCTCCCCATCGAAGAGACCGCCCGCCGCGGCCGCGACACCCTCCGCTTCGGCCCCATGAAGCCCGTCGGCCTCACCGATCCGAAGACCGGCCGCTGGCCCTATGCCGTCGTTCAGCTTCGCCAGGAGAACCTCCGCGCCGACAGCTACAACCTCGTCGGCTTCCAGAATCATCTGAAGTACGGCGAGCAGAGTCGCGTACTAAAGCTCATCCCCGGCCTCGAAAACGCAACCTTCCTGCGCTACGGCCAGATCCACCGCAACACCTACATCCACGCCCCATCGCTGCTCACCGAAACCCTCCAGCTCAAGGCCCATCCAAGCATCATGATCGCCGGCCAGCTCTCCGGCGTCGAAGGCTACACCGAATCCATCGCCTCAGGCATGCTGGCCGGCATCTACGCCGCAGCCATCGCGGACGGCAAGGCCGCCACATCCGCGCCCCGCCTGAGCGCGAACGGTTCGCTCAGTCACTACATCACCCACTCCGAAACAAAAAAATTCCAGCCCGCCAACATCACCTTCGACCTCCTCCCGCCCCTCGAAGAGGATCTGCGCAAAAAGATCCGCGACAAAAAAGAACGCCACCGCATTCAGTGCGACCGCGCTCTCACCGCCTGGGACCACTGGCTGAACGCCATCGCCCCCTAGCCGCTCCGGCTTCACGGCAGTGTCGGACAACTCACAGCCATCTTCGCGCGTCTGTCTTAGCCTACGGGCTTCAGTCCCCGCAACCGGAGAGTCGAAAGTTCTGACGAACGACCGGTGAAACGTCAAATTCAGATGAGGTAGAGAGATGAAAACTGCCGTGTTCCCTGCCATACTTGCGTTCGTTGTAATCTCCACCGCTGCCCCTGCATTCGCAAAATCTAATACTCCAACGCGAACTCAAGCGAGCACCGCCCGCCAGGACACGCAATTCCTTGAGAAGGCCAACCAGGGCAACGTCGACGAAATAGAACTTGCCCAGCTCGCCCTCCAGAGGTCCAACAATGACGACGTGAAGAACTTCGCCCAAAGAATGATTCACGATCACAACATGCTCATGGAAAATATGAAGCCCTTCGCGAACGAGGCTGGTCTTCAGCCGCCCTCTCATCCCTCCGCCGCGGCCCAGGCTGAGAAGGCTAAACTCGGGGCGCTCTCGGGCGAAGCCTTTGACAAGGCCTACATAAAGGCCATGGTGCAGGATCACAGCAAAGACCTTGCGGAGTTCCGAAAAGAAGCGAAAACAACCGGCTATCCGGCCTTCAAGAGCGCCGTCGAACAGGGTGAACAGGTCGTCCGCGATCATCTTGAGATGATCGACCAGATCGCCAAGAAAAACGGAGTCGCTCCCGCGCCGATTCCCGCCGGGAACTAGCAGAGTTCTGTAATGCAACAGCGCACGCCCACGCGTGGCAACATGCGTGGGCTTTTTTTTGTAGCCCACCCGATCCGCGTCTGCTGCGCTTCTCCCCAGACTAACGCTGCCTCATGCAGAGACCGGTTGCTCCTCCACGCGTCTGACCGGCGCCCCAGCTCCGCGCAGCCGGCGATTCATCGGCTCGGAGAAGTACCGGGCCACAACCCAACCCAGCGGTGCCGTAACCAGCAGAATCCCCAGAAACCAAAGCGTCATCGGCCCGCGCCTCAGCCTGATATAGAGCATCGTCCCCCAGATCACGACAAACTCGTGCGTCAGATAGACCTCGTAGCTGTGCCGTCCAAACCAGCGCACCGGCGCGGTCCACCAGCCCCCGTTCTTTCCCCGCAGCACCGATCCCAGCATCACCAGGCAAGCTCCCACCGCGAGCACCGTCCCATCCACTCCGCTGCGTCCCACATACCTCATCCAATGCCACGGCGGCCACACCGCAATCAGCAGAATCATCGCAGCGCCGAAAACCTCCACAGCGATCAGCCGTTTCGACCACATCTTCTTCCAGCCCGCACCACGCCGCAGCAGACGATCCGTCGCCAGTGCGCACAAGCATCCCAGCGCGATCCCATCCATGCCGCCCAGATACGTCTTCTCCCGCCATATAGGATTCGTCGTCCACACCGTCCGCGCAAACGGCCCCATCGCAGCAAACACGAGCAGCAACGCCACAAACAGAACCATCCCGCGACGCAACCGAAGCAGCGCGACGCAGAGCAGCGGGAAGAAGAGATAAAACATCTCCTCGACGGAAAGCGACCACAGCACGTCCCAGTTTCCCGGGAGATATCCATGCACTGCTTCAAGCCAGTTCAGATGAAAGGTCAAAGCGGCAAACAACGCACGAGGAAGAGTCGTCACTTTCGCCGGTATCTGAAAACCGTGGACATGCCCAAGATGCAACAAGCTAAGCACTGCAAGCAGAAGCAGCAGCAACGGCGCAATGCGCGCGAAGCGGATGCGATAAAACTTCGCCGGCTGCATCTGTTCCAGCGAGCCAAACCGCCGCAGCGAGGTCACCGTAATCAGAAATCCCGACACCGCAAAGAAGACCGTGACTCCGTTATCCCCATTCCGGAGCAGCAGATGAGCAAGCTGCCCTCGCATCACCTGGTTCACCGGAGAGCCCGGAAAATGCATCCGTATCCACGTATGCAGCAGCACCACCGACAGAATCGAAAACCCGCGCAGCACATCGACGCCATCAAATCGAGGCGTCACCGCCTCCTGTTCATTTTTCGTCCCCATAGCGATAGATCGTACCCGATCACGAGATCTCAGACGCCGGGGCTTACTCCTGCTTCTTCTTATTACGCGCCTTGATCTTGAACCAGATCGGGCTTCCGATAAATCCGAAGTTCTCGCGAATCTGGTTTCCCAGAAATCGCTCGAACGAGAAGTGCATCCTGATGTCCTTATCGGTAAACAGCACAAAGGTAGGCGGAGCCACTGCCGCCTGCGTCATGTAATAAATCCTCACCCGCTTGTTCATCGGCACAGAAGCCTTCTGAAAATCCACCTTCTCCAGAAACCGGTTCATTTGCCCGGTCGTCACACGCTTCCGCCGCTCACGCGCCACCAGCTCCACCTTCTTAAACACCTGCTCGATGTTCTTTCCATCCGCAGCAGAAATAAACAGAAGTGGCGCATACTCGAGGTACTTCAACTTATCGCGAACCTCCTGCTCGTAGAGCTTCTGATCAGCGGGCGGCTTACCGTCAAACAACCTCATCCCATCCTTGCCGGTCCTCGTCATCAAATCCCATTTATTGATGACGATGATCACCGAACGCCCGCTCTCATGCGCAGACCCGCCGATGTTGGCGTCGGCCGCAGCCACGCCTTCTGCGGCATCAATGATCAGCAGCGAAACATCCGCCGCCTCCAGATGCTTGCGCGCCATAATCACCGACAGCTTCTCCGCCATCAGCTTCGTCTTGCCCTTCCTGCGAATCCCCGCCGTATCCACAAACCGGAACGCATGTCCATCCCGCTCGACGACCTCATCCACCGCATCGCGCGTCGTCCCGGCAATCGGCGACACAATCGCGCGTTGCGTCCCGGTCAGCGCATTCAGCAGCGTGCTCTTGCCCACATTCGGCCGTCCGATAATGGCGACCTTAGTCTCCCGGCTCTCATATTCGCCATGCGACCGCAGCCGCCTCACTCGTTTCGCTGCAGGGTTGGTCGAAGCGCCTGCGGCAACGGAAGCGCCTGTGGCAACGGAAGCGCCCGCGGCAACCGAAAAGTCAGGCCCGTCCGCATCCTCCTCGGCCTCATCATTCTCCGTCAGCATTATCTCAGGCTCTTCGATCACCTCCTCCGGCTCCGGAAGCACATCGAACACCTCATCCAGCAGATCCCCAATGCCACTCCCATGCTCGGCCGAGATCGGCAGCACATTCCTGAACCCCAGCCGCCGAAAGTTCTCCGCGCCGGCATTCATCGCATCGGTGTCCATCTTGTTGACCGCCAGAAACACCGGCTTCCCACCACGCAACAACAGGCGAGCAAGTTCAAGATCAGGCGAAGCCAGCTCCGTCCGTCCATCGACCACCATCACGATCGCATTGGCTTCTTCGAGCGCCACCTGCGCCTGCCGGAAGATCTCCGTCGGAATCAGCGCCTCATCATCCGGCACCACGCCGCCCGTATCGACGATCCGCGCCTCACGCCCCATCCATTCGATCTCGCCATAGATGCGGTCGCGCGTAATCCCCGGCTCATCACCAACGATCGACCGCCGCGATCCCGTCAGCCGGTTGAACAGCGTGCTCTTGCCTACATTCGGGCGCCCGCAAACCGCAATCAGCGGCAGCTCACGCGCATCGGCGCTCTCAGTCCCGGTGACCATCTGCGAGGCCAGCAGTTCAACATCGCGCCAGTCTTCTTGGTCGATCCGCTCGTGCCCAGCAACATTCTCCGACCTCGGCGTCTGTCGCCCGACAATCCCATCCGCCGGCCGCACCGGCTTCGACCGTGGTGGCGTGCCCTTCGGTGTCCGCACCGGCTCATCTCCGCGAATCGCCTTCCGTTTCTCTCTCTCCGGCGACTGCTTCGTCACCCGCGAAGCTTTGTCCACCGCCGCCCGCTTGGTCGAAAGCACCTTCCGCTTCCGCGGATCGACCGCCCCGGTAGTCGGCGTTGCCCGGGGCGCACGCCCCTTCTTAGGCCGCGTGCTCGCCTGCCGGTGCTTCTTCCCTAACCGCTTCTTATTGTCTCGTTGCGCCATAGTCGTGCCTTCTCTCGGCACCGCAGCGCCATTATCCATTATAGGGACGGCGTTCAGGCCGCCCTCACCCGCTTAGCCGAAACTTCAACACAGTGGCGGGTGGCTCAGACATACGAAATTGGGTGCCCCATTCATCGCGCCTTTGTCTCATGCGATGAGTGGGCATTCGCGCCCCGCGCGAACCGCTCTCGCCATCCAGCCACAAACTTGGGCGGCTTATCTTGACAAACCTAGCCCCCAGAAGCCTCCATCAAGAACGGAAACTCCTCGGCGGGTGGCCCAGGCACAAAAATGGGTGCCCCATTCATCGCGCCTTTGTTTCATGCGATCAGTGGGCATTCGCGCCCCACGCGAACGTTCTCCCCTCTCCAGCCACGAAACCTGCGTGCCTTTATCTTGACAAACCTAACCCTCCGGGAGCCTCCATCAAGGAACGGAAACTCCTCGCAAGGCCCCGCAAGCTCAACCCGAAGTCCAGACCTAAAGTATCTACTTCTAAGACTTTGCGCACTTTTGCCGGAAGAGGGGGAGGGGTACAGCTATCATTAGCTAGCCCGTCCCGATGTCCACCTCACCCCCCATCTCGATCACCCCCGCGCAACCGCCCTCCTCGGACCGCCTGCCCTCACTTCACGATTTCTTCGCCCCGGGAGGCATCCTCTCCCATTCCACCCTCGCCTTCGAGCATCGCAAAGGCCAGTACGAGATGGCGCGAGCCATCGAATCCGCCTTCAAGGAAAAGCGCCACCTCATCGTCGAAGCCGGCACCGGCACCGGCAAAACCCTCGCTTACCTCCTGCCCGCCCTGCGTCTCGCCCGAGAACGCCAGCAGCGAATCATCATCTCCACCGGCACAAAAAACCTGCAGGAGCAGCTCTTCTTCAAGGACGTCCCCTTCCTAGAATCCCTGCTCGGTCCGCTGAAGGTCTGCTACATGAAGGGCCGCGCAAACTATCTCTGCCGCCACAAGCTCTATGCCCTGCGCGACAACCCGCTCCTCCACGGCCTCGAAGAGATCGACCAGTTCCACCACATTGCGCAATGGGAGAAGACCACCGAAACCGGCGACCGCGCCGAGATCGACGCTCTCCCCGAATCCTCCCAGCTCTGGCAGAAGCTCGACGCCCGCACTGAAGCCTGCCTCGGCCAGACCTGCCCCGACTGGGAGCGCTGCTTCGTCACCACCATGCGCCGCAAAGCCCTCGAGTCCGACATCGTCATCGTCAACCACCATCTCTTCTTCGCCGACCTCAGCATTAAGCAGCAAGCCGCGAACGCCCCCGACGCCGGCATCCTCCCCGAAGCCGCCGCCGTCATCTTCGACGAGGCTCACGAACTCGAAGAGGTAGCCTCCAACTACTTCGGCATCGGCCTCAGCAACCAGCGCATCGACGAACTGATCCGCGACGTCGACCTGATGCTGAAGGCCAAGAAAGCCAGCACGTCGGCGATCGAAAACGCCTGCGCGATCCTCAAGGACCGCTCCCGCATGTTCTTCGCGATCCTCCCCACGGAGTCGACGGGCTTGCCCGGAGGCCCCGGCCGCATGCCCTTCCACAACCGCGAGGCCTTCCTCGAAGAAAGCGGCGACTACTACACCGGC